>NZ_CEXBBO010000007.1:0-154527 GCF_982611455.1 Stutzerimonas sp. | reverse complement strand
GCCCTGGGTCAAATTTCAATCGGCAAGGTGGGTCAATTTTCCATCAGCGCCAACATGCAACAGGACCGTGCCGGCCCAGGTGAGACGCGTTCGGCGCGTTGTGCGTTCGAACAGCTGCACACCCAAGCGGTACTCCAAGTCCTTGATGGTCCGCGACAAGGGCGATTGCTCCATATGCAAACGTTCGGCAGCCCGTGCGAAATGCAGCTCCTCGGCGACGGCCACGAAACAGCGAAGATGACGAAGCTCCAACTTGCACCTCCAGCTAGGTCAATGGTTAGTTTCAGGTTGGACTGTGCGCGGCCAGGCTCGCTGACGACGAAGGTTGAGAACCTGAAGCAGTGCGCCGAGTAAGGCGATCAAGCCGGCACAGGCAGCCAGCGTCCAGGTGGGCATCTGTAGCAGCAGGACGAAGCCTCCGGCGGCCGCACCTATGGCGCTGCCCAGGTACAGCGCCGATTCGTTGAGAGCGATCGCAAGGTTGCCATCGCCGTGTGCCTGCCTGGCCTGTATCAGTTCGTTGTTCTGCGGTACCTGCAGGGCCCAGCCTACGGCGCCCCATGCCATGATCGGCAGCATGACCAGCCATGTGCCGAGCGTGGCCGCAACCGGCAAGAGGAACAAGGAGACCGAGAGGATCACCATAATGGCGAAGACCAGCACGGGCCCCCTGACTCGATCGACAACCGGGCCCACCAGAAAGCTGCCGAGTACGCCGCCGATGCCCCAGATCCAGAGATAGGGCGTTACCGAGCGCACTGCACCGAGTTTCGGGTCGGCGAGCAGTGGGGCGATAAAGGTGTACATGCCCAGACTGGCAACGGCTGCTAGTAGGGAAATCAGTAGAATGGTCATCACTTGCCCATTGGCAAGGATCCTGAGCTTCTGCCGCAGGGAGCTGGTTGGCGCGGCTGGCAGCCTCGGCAACAGCAATGTCAGGCCTGCTAAAGCCAGCAGCCCCAGCGAGGTGACGAGCCAAAGTGCAGCTTGCCAGCCAAAGCTGTCTGCGATCATCAAGCTCACTGGAACACCCAGCACGACGCCGCTCGCCATGCCTCCCATGATGATGGCGATCGACTTTCCGCGCCGCTCGGGCGATGAGAGCGCTGCTGAGGCGCCGATGCCCATGGCGAGGTAGACGCCAGCGCCTATTCCGGCTAGGGCCCGCCAGATCACCAGTTCGGTAAACTCTGCTGCGAGGGCGCTGGCCGCGTTTGCCAGAACGAACAATCCAAGGGCAAACAGCAAACCGGTGCGTTGATGATCGGGCGGGGTCAGCGCAACGAATACCGGCGAGCCAAGGCCATAGGCGAGGGTAAAGGCGGTCACCAGTTGCGCAGCCACAGCGACCGAAACGGAAAAGGAGGCCTCAATTAGGGGAATCAGGCCTGCTGTGACATAGGAGGCCATGCCCAGCGCAAATGCACCGAGTGCGATCAGGTAGATGGGAAGTTGCTTGTTGGGATACGGGGTATTCATAGTATCGCCGCTCCATGAAGAAGGCTGGACGCGGCCGTCGGACCGCGTCGCGCTGAGTTAAAGATCGATGCTGACATCCTGTTCGGTCAGCCAGGTGTTCAGGCCAACCGCCAGCTCCATGCCCATGCGGTCGTACATGGGCGAGGTGTCGCCAACGGGTCTCTCCAGGGTGCGCTTGATCTGCGATGCATCGAGAAGGGCTCGCACAGGTGCGTCCTTGTCGGCCATGATCTGGGCGAGTGAGGTGCGAAGCGCCTGCTCGTAAGCAGGATCCTGCGTCGAGGGGTAGGGGCTCTTGACCCGATCGCTGATTGATTCGGGCAACAGGTCACGAGTCGCCGCACGCAAGATGCTCTTTTCGCGCCCGTCGAAGGTCTTCATTGCCCAAGGAATATTGAATGCGTACTCGACAAGCCTGTGGTCACAGAAGGGGACCCTGACCTCAAGACCGACGGCCATGCTCATCCGGTCCTTGCGATCAAGCAGTGTCTGGACGAAGCGGGTCAGGTTGACGTAGCTCATCTGGCGCATGCGCCGATCCGTTTGCTCCTCCGACGGTAGTACTGGGGCTTCGCTGAGCGCCTGACTGTAGCTGTCCTGTACGAACCCGGGCAGGTCTAGCTGACGTAGCAGCGCCGGGTCGAAGAGGGTCTTGCCGTCGAAGTATTTGCCAGTCACAGACACCAGCCAGGGAAAGGTCTGGGCCTGGATCGCCGCAGGGTCGTGGAACCAGCGGTAGCCCCCAAAGACCTCGTCCGCGCTTTCTCCGGACAGTGCAACGGTGGAGTGCTGGCGCACTTCCTGGAACAGCCGATAGAGCGATGGCCACATGTCGCCCCAGAAAGCAGGCGGTAGATCGAGCGCCTCGATGAGTCGATGGCGAAGCGCCGGATCGGCCAGCTCTCGGCTGTCCAGGACGATCTCGTGATGACTGCAGTGGATACGCTCAACCAAGTCGCGAACGAAGGGCGCATCAGGCGTGCCCCTGACTGCATCGCTGGCAAAACTGCTGCCGTGATCGAGAAAATCGACCGAGAACGAGTGAATGTTTTCCTTGCCTTCAGCAAGCAGTTTTCTGGACGCCAAGGCGGTGATGATCGACGAATCGAGACCACCGGATAACAGGCTGCACAGGGGTACATCCGAAACGACTTGCCGCTGCACGATATCTTCCAAAAGATCTCGCGTATGCCGGACGGTCTGGTCAAGAGTATGACCATGCTCACGAGCCTCGAGTCGCCAATAACGGTGTCGTGTGAGGCCCTGACGATTGATGCGGACGACCTCGCCAGGCAAGACTTCACGCATGCCGTCATACACTGCATGGCCCGGAGTTTTGACCATCTCCAGGATCTCACGCAGCCCGTCGGCCCTTACGGTACGGGGCACGAGCGGGTTGGCTAACAGGGCCTTGGGTTCGGACCCAAACACCACCCCGTCGACCGTCTCGTAGTAATAAAGCGGCTTCACGCCCATCCGGTCACGAACCAGCAGTAGTTCCTGCGTTGTGAGGTCCCAAACCGCGAAGGCATACATCCCGTTGAGCCGCTGGACGAATCCCTCTCCCCATTCTAGGTAGGCGCGCAGGACCACTTCAGTGTCGCTGAGGCTTTCGAAACGATGGCCGCGTCCTTTCAGCTCGGCGCGCAGTTCACGAAAGTTGTAGGTCTCACCGCTGTAGGTGATCGCCGCCGCTTCTAACCCGTCGTCGCGTCGAGCCAGCATGGGCTGCCGACCGCCTTCCAGGTCGATTATCGACAACCTTCGATGGCCAAAGCCGATTGGACCCGCTATCCAGATCCCCTCGGCGTCGGGCCCCCGATTTGCCATCGTCTCGGTCATGCGCTTCAGCATATTGCGTTGCGCCTGCATGTCTTGGCTGTAGGACAGCCATCCAACTATTCCACACATGTGGTTCTCCTACTGATATCCATCAGCCGAGGGCTTCCAGGTCGCTGCCCTCGACGAGCAAGGCGCGCTGAGCGCCACGGTTGTAACGGGCCGCGGCAGGGGTGAGCGCGCGATGCTCCAGTTGATTGAGCAATTCCTGTAGCTCGACGGCGTCGTCCAGGCTGGCGAATGGGAGGGGAGGCGGCTGGCGCCGCACGACCCAGTCAAGGACCTGTTGGCAGAACTCAGAAAGCTTGTGCAGGGTCTCGAGTCCCGACTGGCTGGGAGAGAGTCGGCGCTCGTGCAGCACGAGCGCCGTGCCGTCGATATCCCGCATCCAGATCCGCAGATGGTCATGATCCCAGCGCGGCGTATCGAAGGTCAGTCGCGCTTGGATAAGCTGGTCTTCCCGATCGACAAAGCTGAAGTCAACGGTGCGTTGGCGAACGACGTTGACGAAGCTGCTGTAGCCGGTGATTGGCGCGGAACCAAGGACAGCGGTCAGCTGCACGGTGTCGAGAACCGCAAGTCCGGATACCGAAAAGTCTGACCGGATACCCAGAACGCCATCCAGTCGCAGCGGACCCGCGGTCGGGCATACCCAGCGCAGCAGATCCAACGCATGAATCGCTTCACTGGTAACTCCGCAAGTGGGCCGGTAGTCATTGATGCGATCCTTGCCCCAATAGAAGCTGGCACGTACCAATTCCCACCCATGGCGGGCAACCCATGCACGCAAGATCTGCGTCGCCTGCGAATAGCGCTCGATCAGATTCAGCGCGAATCCGCCGACACCGCTGAGCGCGTCTTGGACGCCGTTCAGCGCGTCAGTGGGTGTGGCGAGCGGCTTTTCGCAGACGAGAAAGCCTTGGTAGCCCGCAAGCTGGCGCAATACATCGGCGTGACTTATATCGTTGGCACTGACCACTACGATATCGGGTCCGAAATGCTGGAGCGCACTGTCAATGCAGGCGAAGTAACGCAGCGGCGTAGCTTTCTGACGTCGTCCGACATATGCGATAGAGGTCGAAACACCGGCTCGGTTTGCGACATGTTCGAATGCTTGGCGAAATCGCTGTCCGGCGTAGCCCAGGCCAATAATCAATACGTTCATGCTGACGCCCCCTGGCGAAGCAGGAGGCTCTCGTCTGTTGGGCAGAAGCCAAGACGTTCGTACAGCCCGGATGCGCCTGCTGTAGTCTGGAGCGCTACCGTTGCAACGTCCCGGTTGCCAAACCAGCGAAGCAGATGATTGATGAGCTGAGTTGCGATGCCGTGCGCCCTCCATTGCGGATCAACCACAACCGACTGGATCCATCCGGACAGACCGTTAGCATTTGCAGCGGTGGGCGCCCTGAGATCGATGATTCCAGTAGCACAGCCGGCGACCTGCCGAGTTTCACGGTGCTCAGCTACGAGCACCTGCACACTGTCATGTACCCCTAGGTGCTCGGTTAGCCAGTGCTTATACGCCGTACGCCATCTTTCAGAGTCCTTCCGGCTGCGGCTGGCGTAGATGGCTGACGTACCGTCCAGCAAGAAGGACCTCAGATCTATCAGCCACTCGATGTCCTCGTGCGTCGCGTATCGCACGGTGAACGATAAGTTGTTCATCAGGCCACCTCCGAAGTGAAGGTTTTGGATGCCAAAGGGATCGCAAAATGGTCGAAGGTTTCGCGCAGGGAAATGGCTAGATTCTCGATCTGGGCTTGGCTGTGGCTGGGCGTTGCGTTAACCCGAAAGCGCTCCGTACCGACCGGCACAGATGGGTAGTTAATTGGTTGGAGATAGACCCCATGTGTATGTAGAAGCCGCAGGGCGGCAACTTTGCAGCGCTCAGCGTCACCGACCAATACCGGCAATACGTGCGTCTGCGAGCAGGGCATGACGGGAATGTCGTGTTGTTTCAAACGCTCGCGCAATAAGGCAGTGTTGATCTGTAGCTTCTGGCGCTCGTCATCGCTTGACTTGAGATGCTCGACGCTTGCCAGGCAGCCAGCCGTGACGGCAGGAGGAAGGGACGTGGTAAAGATGAAGCCTGTCGCAAAGGATCGTACTGCGTCCACGATGACGCGGGTCGATGCGATGTAACCACCGATTACGCCGATGGCCTTGGCCATGGTGCCTTGGATGATGTCGATTTCGTCGACCAGGTCGAGCTCGGCAGCGATGCCGGCCCCTCTAGCACCGTACATGCCGACCGCATGAACTTCATCGAGATAGGTCAGCGCATTGAAGCGCTTGGCAACTTCCACGATGTCGGCAATCGGTGCGATGTCGCCGTCCATCGAGTAGATCGACTCGAACACAACCAGCTTCGGTTGATTAATTGGATAGCGGGACAGTATCTGGGTCAGGTGTTCCACGTCATTATGGCGAAACACCTGCCGTTCATTCGGTGTTGCTCGGATGCCGTTGACGATCGATGCGTGATTCAGCGCATCGCTGATCACGACACAATCGGGGATTTGCCTCAGCAGGCATTGGAGGGTGGCGTCGTTCGAGCCAAAACCGGTCGGGAAAACCAGTGCCGCTTCTTTATCGTGCCAGTCGGCAAGGCTCGCCTCGAGTCGCTCATAAAGCTCGTAGGAGCCACCGATGTTGCGCGAACCGCCTGAGCCAGCGCCGTACGTTTCCAATGCCAGGTGCATCTGCTCGCGTACGGTCGGGTGCTGCGACATTCCTAGATAGTCGTTGCTGCACCATACAACGACCGGATCCGGCTGCTCGCCGTTCAGCTTGGCGAACGGATACTGGCCGCAGATGCGACTGAGAGTGGTAAAGGTGCGGTACTGGTTGGAGGACTTCAGTAACTCCAGTTGCTCACGAAGCAATGATTGGTACATCCGAATATCTCCTGAACGATCAAGCCGCTCGATGCCGGCCAGCTTTCTGGAACGGGCATTGGCGACGAGGAGTTATTCTTAATCCCGCTTCGATGGGGTTACAATTTGACCTCTTATGCTATTACTGGAGAGTAACTGGATGAGCGCGCCTCGCAGCCTTGAGCGAAACCGGGCGGAGCTGGCCAACTTTCTGCGAAGCCGCCGTGAACGTATTTCTCCACAGGACGTGGGCTTGCCTTCTGGTGCAAGACGGCGGACTCCGGGGCTTCGACGGGAGGAAGTCGCAGCCCTCGCCGGGGTAGGACTGTCTTGGTACACCTGGCTGGAGCAGGGGCGAGAGATCAGCGTATCTGCGACTTTCCTCGAAAATCTGTCGCGCACGTTGAAGCTGGACGCCACCGAAAGACGGCATCTTTTTCTGCTGGCGCATCAGAGGCTCCCGCCAGAGCCGGGCAAAACTTGGTGTGTCGTGCCACCGCTCGTTCATCGGTTGATGGCCGATCTCCCAATGCGTCCGGCGTACGTCCTCAATCTTCGCTGGGATGTGCTGGCTTGGAACGCGGCTGCAGATAAGGTCTTCGCTTTCTCGAGCGTTCCGACAGAGCGGCGCAACTTCCTTTGGCTGTTGTTCACCGCATCTTCGATGCGCGCATTGCTCGACCCGTGGGAGGATCAGGCCCTGCAAATCCTGTCGAGTTTTCGCCGTGATTTCGTCAGGGCAGCCAAGGACCCCGACATTGGAGCATTGGTTAAAGATTTGGAGAAGATCGATACCGATTTCAGGACCTGGTGGCGGCAACAGGATATTCATGGACCCTGCCAGGGCATCCGGAATTTTCAGATCGACGGGATCGGCCAGGTGGTGTTCGATCACACCTCACTCACGATCGATGTCGACCGGGACTTGCGGCTTGTCTACTATGCGGCGAAAGAGGGGCAGGTGCAAAGCCGGCATTTTGAGCACTGGCTGACGACCTTGAGCGGAAACGCGATCGGCGTGTAGCAGGCCTTTACCCAATACTTGGGTAAGTGAGGTAGGCAGGTCGCACAGAGCACATGGTTACTAAGACTTCGGTGTACGCCGAATTCAAATATTCTCAACGATACGGTGTTTCTCTCATCAGGCTGTTGGACCGCTTTGCAGCATTACGTACTTAACCGCGGGGCTTGTAAGGGCGCACGTAGCCGATGATCCCAACTGGCCTGAGGGGCTATGAAATGGCTGGAGCTACATGGGTAGGTTGGGCCAGCTGCTGATGGTTGTTGCGACCATCGACCTGATTTATTCAAGCGGCATGGCTCCTATAAAGCCTTTGTAAAAGATAAATGATCAAGTTCAACAATGCTGCCGGAAAACAGTATTTTTTTCCTTAGGGCTAATCTTTCTGACTTGGCCAGCGCATAACTCTGCGATTCGGTCACTATGTTTTGCAGCGACGTTGTCACGTCAAATCCATAAGTTCTTGAGGGCAAGGATGCCAAATCGTTAGATATTTTCCCAGTTTCTGACGAGGCCTCGAAAAAGCGGGTCGATCAACGGACCGCTGTCCCCTATTGGGTCGAACAATTGCGGGTTTCTTGTCCAATCAGTGAACAAGCCGATAATAAGAGCATGGATCGAGATTGCAGCCATTCGAGGTGTTACACCTGGCTGCAGTATCTTAATGTTGCTGGCAAGTATCTGCTCACATTGATCAATAAGCTGAATTATCAAGAAATTGTGGCGAGCTTCCGCTGCGATAAGCTCGTCGGTGAACTCGCAGCGATGCAGAAGAATTTTCATGACGCGGCTTTTTTGCTGGTCTGTCGCCAGAGCATTTAGGCCTTCTACACATAAGTCCCGTAATAAGCGCAACGAATGTTGTGAAGAATTATCAGTGGTCACTCCCATTATTTTTTCAGGCGATATTCGAACCTGGTCGAGCAGTTGGTTTAATAGGTCGGCTTTGTTTTCGAAATGCCAATAAACTGCACCACGCGTTACGCCTGCATCATGGGCAATCTGACTCAGACTCGTTCGTGTCACTCCGTTAGCTAGAAAGAGTCGCTCCGCAGATGCGAGAAGTGCCGTCCGAGTTTTTTTGGCATCTTCTTTTGTTCGTCGCATTCTTTCTCTCAAAACTTTGTCTGCTGGTCGTATTACTAGGCAGGTGTAGTTGTGTTCCTGACGACACGTGATACCTTAGCCTAGCGGTTAGTCACCCTACGAAACTCAGCAAAATGCCCGCAGCAACAGCGGAGCCGATGACCCCCGCCACGTTCGGTCCCATTGCATGCATGAGCAAGAAGTTCTGTGGATTCGCCTCGAGCCCCACCTTGTTCGACACCCTCGCAGCCATGGGTACGGCCGATACGCCTGCCGAACCAATCAGTGGGTTGATCTTGTTCGTGCTGAACATGTTCATCACTTTAGCCATCAGCACACCGGCGGCCGTTCCGCCACAAAACGCAACCATGCCGAGTACCAGAATTCCCAGGGTCTTCATCTGCAGGAAGGCTTCGGCAGACAGCTTGGAGCCGACGGTCAAACCCAAGCCGATGGTGACGATGTTGATCAGCGCATTACGCGAGGTATCAGCCAGTCGATCGACCACCCCACATTCACGCAGCAGGTTACCGAAGGCGAACATGCCCACCAGCGGAGCGGCATCCGGCAATAACATGCCAATCATCAGGGCAAGCATCAGCGGGAAGACGATCTTTTCCGCCTGACCGACATGGCGCAGCTGCGTCATCACGATGGCGCGCTCTTCCTTGGTGGTCAGTGCCCGCATGATCGGCGGCTGAATCAACGGAACCAGCGCCATGTACGAGTAGGCCGCCACGGCAATCGGACCCAGCAGGTGCGGTGCGAGCTTGGCGGTAACGAAGATCGAGGTCGGGCCGTCCGCACCGCCGATGATGGCGATCGAAGCCGCCTCGCGCATGCTGAACTCCATACCCGGAATCCCCATCGCTGCCAGCCCCAACGCACCGAGCAAGGTGGCGAAGATACCGAACTGCGCTGCCGCACCGAGCAGCAGGGTCTTAGGGTTGGCCAGCATAGGACCGAAGTCCGTCATCGCCCCCACGCCCATGAAGATCAGCAGGGGGAACACGCTGGTCGGCAAACCCACTTCGTAGAGCAGGTGCAGGATACCGGCACCCTCGGCCATGTTGGCGACCGGAATGTTGGCGAGCAGGCCCCCGAAGCCGATCGGGATCAGCAACAACGGCTCGAACCCCTTGCGAATCGCCAGATAGATCAGGGCAAGGCACACCACGATCATCAGCAACTGGCCGGGCTCCAGGTGATACAGACCGGTGCTGTGCCACAGCTTGAGCAACTTATCCATGCAGCACTCCTTAAGCGATGGTCAGCAGGCTATCGCCCACCGACACCGCGTCGCCGACCTTGACGTTTACACCCGAGACGGTGCCGGCCTTGAATGCACGGATTTCAGTTTCCATTTTCATGGCTTCGAGGATGATCACCAGATCGCCCTCCTGAACCGACTGACCGGGCTGTACGAGCACCTTGAAGATATTGCCTGCCAGCGGTGCCAGCTGAGGCTCACCAGTGCCAGCGGCCGGTGCAGAAGCGGTTGCAGCTGTTGCGCCAGAAGCGTCACCGATCGGCTTGAGTCCCTCGATGTCGCCACCTTCGTTGACCTGTACCACGTACGACTTGCCGTTGACCTCGACGGTGTAAAGCTCGGATACGCCCGCTTCGCGTGGCGCCTGCTCGTTGCCGGTCGGCATCGGCTCGAAGGCGGCGGCGTTGCCGCGGTTCTCGAGAAACTTGAGGCCGATCTGGGGGAACAGCGCATAGGTGAGGACGTCATCGATCTCGTCCTTGGCCAGCTTGATGCCTTTCTCCTGAGCCAGGCCTTTCAGCTCGGCGGTCAGCTTGTCCATTTCCGGCTGTAGCAGGTCGGCGGGGCGGCAGGTGATGACTTGCGCGCCGCCGAGCACGCGTTGCTGCAGTTCGGTATTGAAGGGAGCCGGCGCGGAGCCGTACTCGCCCTTGAGGATGCCGGCGGTCTCCTTGGTGATGGACTTGAAGCGCTCGCCGGTGAGCACGTTAATGACAGCCTGTGTGCCAACGATCTGCGAAGTTGGTGTCACCAGCGGGATGAAGCCGAGGTCTTCGCGGACGCGGGGGATCTCGGCCAATACCTGGTCAAATTTGTCGAGCGCGCCCTGCTCCTTCAGTTGGCCTTCCATATTGGTCAGCATGCCGCCAGGCACCTGCGCGACGAGGATGCGTGAATCAACGCCCCTGAGCGTGCCTTCGAATTTCGCGTATTTCTTGCGTACCTCGCGGAAATAGGCGGCGATTTCTTCCAGCAGTTCCAGATCGAGCCCGGTGTCGCGCTCGGTGCCCTGGAAAATCGCCACCACCGATTCGGTCGGCGAATGCCCGTAAGTCATCGAGAGCGACGAGATAGCGGTGTCTACGTTGTCGATGCCAGCCTCAACGGCTTTAAGGATGGCTGCCGTCGACAGGCCCGCCGTAGCGTGACACTGCATATGGATCGGAATCGACAGGTTCGTCTTAAGGCGCGAAACCAGCTCGAAGGCCGTATAAGGCGTAAGAATACCGGCCATGTCCTTGATCGCGACCGAATCGGCGCCCATGTCTTCGATCCGCTTGGCCAGATCGACCCACATCTCCAGGGTATGCACCGGGCTGGTAGTGTAGGAGATAGTGCCCTGGGCATGCTTACCCTGCTGCTTGACGACACGCAGCGCGGTTTCGAGGTTACGCGGATCGTTCATCGCATCGAAGACGCGGAACACGTCGACGCCGTTGACCGCTGCCCGCTCGACGAATTTTTCCACCACATCGTCGGCGTAGTGTCGATAGCCCAGCAGGTTCTGACCGCGTAGCAGCATCTGCTGACGGGTGTTAGGCATCGCTCTCTTTAGCTCACGGATGCGCTCCCACGGGTCTTCGCCTAGATAGCGAATGCACGCGTCGAAGGTCGCGCCACCCCAGGATTCAACCGACCAGAACCCCACCTGATCGAGCTTGCCGGCAATCGGCAGCATGTCTTCAAGACGGACGCGGGTGGCCAGAATGGATTGGTGGGCATCACGTAGCACCACGTCGGTAATGCCGAGCGGCTGTTTGACAGAACTCATGAGCGAACTCCCTTTCTGATCAACCGCGGCGCGCGCGGTGCTGATGAATAGCGGACTGGATGGCGCTCAACTCGTCGCCATCCAATTCAATAAAGGCAGAAGGGCTCGGCGCTGCATGCATGACCGGAGTCGGCGTTGGCTCGAAGCGACCCACGCAGAACGACATGAGCCGGATGCAATAGATAAGTAGGACAAGAAATACGAAGACAGAACCTAAGCCGAACAGCATAAGTTCGACGCCTTCCCAGAGGAGCTGGTTAGAAGTCATAACGGAAACCGCCTTGTTAGGTTCGAATTAAACAGCGACCACGTCAATCTTCGCCTTGGCCGCGGACTCACGGAACTCAGCGATCTGGTCGAAGCTCAGGTAGCGGTAGACATCGGCAGACATGGTGTCGATCTGTTTCGCGTACTGCATGTACTCCTCGACGGTCGGCAGCTTGCCGGTAATCGAGGCGACTGCAGCCAGCTCGGCAGACGCCAGGTACACGTTGGTGGCATCACCCAGGCGGTTCGGGAAGTTACGGGTCGAGGTAGAGACCACGGTCGAACCGGTCTGGACACGTGCCTGGTTGCCCATGCACAGCGAGCAGCCTGGCATTTCCATGCGCGCACCGGCCTTGCCGTAGATGCCGTAGTAGCCTTCTTCGGTCAATTGGTGAGCGTCCATCTTGGTCGGCGGAGCCAGCCACAGACGGGTCGGAATGCCACCCTTGACCTTGTCCAGCAGCTTACCGGCAGCGCGGAAGTGACCGATGTTGGTCATGCACGAACCGATGAACACTTCGTCGATCTGCTCGCCAGCAACGCTGGAGAGCAGGCGGGCGTCGTCCGGGTCGTTCGGGGCGCAGAGGACTGGCTCTTTCACGTCGGCCAGATCGATCTCGATCACGGCGGCGTATTCGGCGTCCTTGTCGGCTTCCAGCAGGCTCGGCTTGGCCAGCCACGCTTCCATCGCCTGGGCACGACGCTCCAGGGTGCGGGCATCGCCGTAGCCTTCGCTGATCATCCAGCGCAGCAGGGTGATGTTGGAGCGCAGGTACTCGGCGATTGCGTCTTCGGGGAGCTTGATGGTACAGCCGGCAGCGGAACGTTCGGCAGAGGCGTCGGACAGTTCGAAGGCTTGTTCAACGGTCAGGTTGTTCAGACCTTCGATTTCCAGGATGCGGCCGGAGAAGATGTTCTTCTTACCCTTCTTCTCGACGGTCAGCATGCCTTCTTGAATGGCGTAGTAGGGGATGGCATGGACCAGGTCACGCAGGGTGATGCCCGGTTGCATTTCGCCCTTGAAGCGCACCAGTACGGATTCCGGCATGTCCAGCGGCATGACGCCAGTGGCGGCAGCGAAGGCTACCAGACCGGAACCGGCCGGGAAGGAGATGCCCATCGGGAAGCGGGTGTGCGAGTCGCCACCGGTGCCGACGGTGTCCGGTAGCAGCATGCGGTTCAGCCAGCTGTGGATGATGCCGTCGCCCGGGCGCAGAGAGACACCGCCACGGTTCTTGATGAAGTCAGGCAGGGTGTGGTGGGTGTTGACGTCGATTGGCTTCGGATAGGCCGCAGTATGGCAGAAGGACTGCATCACCAGATCTGCAGAGAAGCCCAGGCACGCCAGGTCTTTCAGCTCGTCGCGGGTCATCGGGCCAGTGGTGTCCTGGGAGCCGACGGTAGTCATCTTCGGCTCGCAGTAGGTGCCTGGGCGCACGCCCGTGCCTTCCGGCAGGCCGCAAGCGCGACCGACCATCTTCTGCGCCAGGGTGAAACCCTTGCCGCTGTCAGCCGGGGCGATCGGCATCTTGAACAGGTTGGCCGGACCAAGGCCCAGTTCGGCGCGCGCCTTGTCGGTAAGGCCACGACCGATGATCAGCGGAATACGACCGCCAGCGCGGACTTCGTCCAGCAGTACGTCGGTCTTCAGCTCAAAGGTGGTGACCAGCTCGTCGCTACCGTGGCGGCGCACTTCGCCCTTGTATGGATACACGTCGATGACGTCGCCCATGGCCAGGTTGGAGCAATCGAACTCGATAGGCAGGGCGCCGGCGTCTTCCATGGTGTTGTAGAAGATCGGGGCGATCTTGGTGCCGAAGCAGAAGCCACCCGCGCGCTTGTTCGGCACGTTCGGGATGTCGTCGCCGAAGAACCACAGCACCGAGTTGGTGGCGGACTTGCGCGAAGAGCCGGTGCCGACCACGTCGCCGACGTAGGCGACCGGGAAGCCCTTGGCCTTCAGTGCTTCCATCTGCTTGATCGGGCCTACCGAGCCGGGAACGTCCGGGTTGATGCCGTCGCGGGCCATTTTCAGCATGGCTAAGGCATGCAGTGGGATGTCGGGGCGCGACCAGGCGTCTGGAGCTGGTGACAGATCATCGGTGTTGGTTTCGCCGGTGACCTTGAACACGGACAGGCTGATCTTTTCAGCCAGCGCCGGGCGGTTCTGGAACCACTCGCCATCAGCCCAGGACTGCAGTACGGCCTTGGCGTTGGCATTGCCGGCCTTGGCTTTTTCGGCGACGTCGTGGAAGGCGTCGAACATCAGCAGGGTGTGCTTGAGTTGCTCGGCGGTCACCGCGGACAGCTCGGCATCATCCAGCAGCTCGACCAGGGTGGCGATGTTGTAGCCGCCCTGCATGGTGCCCAGCAGTTCAACGGCGCGTTGCTTGTTGATCAGTGGAGAGGTGGCTTCGCCTTTGGCGATGGCGGAGAGAAAGCCTGCCTTGACGTAGGCAGCTTCGTCGACACCGGCAGGGACGCGGTTGGTGATCAGGTCGACCAGGAAGGCTTCTTCGCCGGCTGGCGGGTTCTTCAATAGTTCGATCAGGCCTGCGGTCTGTTCGGCGTTCAGCGGCAAGCCAGGAAGTCCTTGGCTGGCGCGTTGTCCGAGTAGAATTCGATAAGCTTCGAGCACAATGTTTTCTCATGCAGCCCTGAAAGCAGGCCGGATAGTCGGGTTAATTTGTAAAGCCGAGGGGGCAAAGCAAACCGAGCGTTAAGAATCGAACAGGGCCTATCTTGCAGCCTGCGGCGCTTAAGATGTCGAGGCGAATTCCAAAAATATGAACAAAATATGGATAAACGTACAGAAAGTAAGTTGCATACGGTTCGTTGTCAAACTCAAATTGGTCAAAACAAACCCGGCGTGAATCGAGGGCTGACGTGCGACCCAGCCATCGTGGTGCCGAAGCGGTTGTTTATATTTGCGGACCGGCTGCTCATGAATTCGATGACACTCCCGTTGTTATCGGAAATGGCGCGGACAAGGCGGGGTGCCTGACTCTTAGCTCATGGACTTTTTTCAGCGGCCGGATTGCTTGCCGCAGTGACGTGGATGACCGTCAGACCCGCTACTGTCAGCCTGCGATAAGCGATTTGCCCCATTTGTGAGCGACCAATGAACGCTGGGTTTGGCCAATGACACGCTGCAGCGATCCGAAGCGTTTGCGACGCGCCCAGACGCTCCCACCAACGCCGAAGGTTGCTGGGTCGCCCATCTCAGGTTGGGCTAGCTACACGGACACGTGCATCGCTTCGTCATGCATGCGCTAGCAAATCCCGCTCCGTCTGTTTTCCGTTTTTTATCACCTTGATGGCGACGAACTTGGATGTAGGTGTATGGCTTCCTTCACCGAAGCTTCCTAGCGGCACCAGTGGATTGGTCTCCGGGTAATAGGCGGCGGCCTGGCCCAAGGGGGTGTCGTAGGCGAGAAGGGTAAATCCGCGCACCTTCCGCTCGATGCCGTCGTCCCAGAGCGAGATCAGATCAACGACTTCTCCGTTCTCGAACCCGAGCCGTTGAAGATCGCTTGGGTTGACGAACACAACCTCGCGCATGCCTTTGACTCCGCGATAGCGATCATTCAGCCCATACAGCGTGGTGTTGTACTGATCGTGCGAACGCAGGGTCTGCAAGATGAGATCCGGCGTTTGGCCGTCGCGGCTGGCCTCTGCCGGCACCAGGTCCAGGGGCAGCGGGTGGTGCTTGAACTGAGCACGACCGCTCGCAGTATTCCAGGTTCGGCGTGCGGCTGCGTTGCCCAGGTAGAAACCGCCGGGCTGCTTGAGTTTGGCATTGAAGTCGGCGAAGCCGGGGATGGTTGCTTCGATCAGTTCCCGAATGCGTGCGTAATCTTCCACCAACCATTGCCAATCCACCGGATGCTTACCGAGTGTGGCGGCGGCGATGCCAGCGACGATCGCCGGCTCCGAGCGCATCTGTGGCGATAGCGGCTGCAACTGGCCCCAGGAGGCGTGAACCATGCTGAACGAGTCTTCGACCGTCACGGCTTGCGGGCCGCTGGCCTGCAGGTCGATGTCGGTGCGGCCGAGGCAGGGCAGAATAAGCGCCTGTTTGCCAATGGTCAGATGGCTGCGGTTGAGTTTGGTGCTGATCTGTACCGTCAGCTCGCAATTGCGCAGCGCTTCGTGGGTGCGGGGCGAGTCGGGCGTCGCCTGAGCGAAATTGCCGCCCAATCCGATGAACACCTTCGCCTGGCCGGCAAGCATGGCGTTGATCGCTTCGATCGTGTTGTGGCCATGTGCGCGTGGCACGCTGAACGAAAAGCGCTGCTCGATGGCATCCAGCAACGCCGCTGGCGGCCGCTCATTGATGCCCATGGTGCGATCGCCCTGGACATTGCTGTGACCGCGCACCGGACAGGCGCCAGCGCCCGGTTTGCCAAGGTTGCCGCGCAGCAGCAAGAGGTTGGCGATCTCCTGAATGGTTGCTACTGAATGGCGATGCTGGGTGATGCCCATGGCCCAGCAGACGATTGCCCGCTCTGCGTGGCGGTACATCCGCGCAGCCTGTTCGATATCGGCGCGCGACAGCCCCGATTGCCCCTCGATCAGCGACCAGGGCGTAGCGTCGATGACGTTCAGGTAGTCATCGAGCCCCTGCGTGTGCTCGCCAATGAAGGCATGGTCGAATACCGCGTCGGTGCCTTGCTGCTGTGCGTCGCGCTCCCATTGAAGAAGAAACTTCGCCATTCCGCGCAACGCTGCCAGGTCGCCGCCGAGGTTGGGACGAAAATAGGCGGTATTGGTCGGTGCATCCTGGTTGCCGAGCATCTCGAGCGGCTTCTGCGGGTGCTGGAAACGTTCCAGACCGCGTTCTTTCAAGGGATTGAAACAAACGACCTGAGCACCGCGCTCTACTGCTTCGCGAAGCGGTTCGAGCATGCGCGGATGGTTGGTGCCGGGGTTCTGGCCGAGCACGAAGATGGCGTCGGCATGAGCGAAATCATCGAAGGTAACCGTGCCTTTGCCGACACCGATGCTGCCGCCGAGCGCGACGCCGCTGGCCTCATGGCACATGTTCGAGCAGTCGGGAAAATTGTTGGTGCCGAACGCGCGACCGAACAGCTGATACAGAAACGCCGCTTCGTTGCTGGCCCGTCCCGAGGTATAGAACTCCGCCTGATGAGGCGTTTCCAGCCTGTTCAGCTGCTCGCCGATCAGAGCGAAGGCCGCATCCCAGCCGATCGGCAGATAATGATCAGTGTCGGCGTCGTAGCGCATGGGCTGGGTCAGGCGACCCTGGTACTCGAGCCAGTAGTCGCTTTGCTCGCGCAATTGGCTGACGCTGTAACGGGCGAAGAATTGGGCGTCGACACGTCTTTTGGTCGCCTCCCAGTTCACCGCCTTGGCGCCGTTCTCGCAAAACTTCACCGTATCGTCATGGGGCGAATCTCCCCAGGCGCAGCCGGGGCAATCGAAGCCGCCGTTCTGGTTGGTTTTCAGCAAGGTGCGAATGTTCTTCAGCGCGTTGCCGCTGCCCAGCCATGATTGCGCCACGCTGCGCAGCGCGCCCCAGCCACCAGCGGGACCGTGATAGGGCTGGTAACGAGAGGCAGGCTGGAAACGGGTCGGGCGGCTCATGCTCAATACTCATCTGCGCGTAGGTTCACATCGACCTCCTGTACCCAGGTAAGGCCGAGCCGTGCGCGATTTGCACCACGACCTGTGGAGCCTATGAGTTCTATGGCAACAGCGTCCAATCGCTATGTTCGATTGCGTGATCGACACGCTTGATCACCGGTTTGGCTCAATCCGGCGTGTCGACAGCGCAGAGCATGGCCTCGGCTTCGGCGAAACAGGCTTCGCCGAGCACCGAGCGTGGGGCATCGAGGCGAAGAATCAGTCCAAGCGGGGCAAGCGTGCTGGCCTCATCGATAGGCGTCAGGGTCAGATGGTCCGCCAATTCAACGAGCCCGCTGTCCAGCGGCATCACCGCGCAGCATAGGCCTGCACTGACGCCCTGCAGCAGATGATGCACCGCGTCGGTTTCCAGTTTAGGCGCGGGATTCAGGCCGCGACTGCGCAACGCGTGATCGATTGATTGCCGGAAATGCATGCCGCTCGACAACATGCCGAGCGGCAGCGTCGCCAGCGCCTCCCACGTGACAGAGGCACCTGGAAAGCGAAAGTGACGCCGGTCGTGCAGCAACCCCATCCGCGTTTCACCCAGCGGCAGGCTGGCGAAATGTGCCTGGTCGAGACGCTCTAAATAAGAGATGCCCAGGTCGAGCTGGTTCCGGTTCAGCCTTTCCAGAATCTGATCGCTGCTCAAGGCGAACAGCTGGAAGTGCAGGCTTGGATGCCGCTCGGCGAACAGGGTTACCAATTGCATCGGATTGAAACCCGCCAGCGGTACCACGCCCAAACGCAGACTGCCCACCAGCTGGCCGCGACAGGATGCTGCCTCGGCGTAGAGGCCGTCCTGCGCCGCAAGCAGGCTACGGGCCCAGGCCAGAATGCGTTCACCCTCCGGGGTAAAGCCCTCGAAACGCTGACTGCGCGTCACCAGATGCAGGCCCAGCTCATCTTCCAACCCGCGCAAGCGCATCGAAAGCGTAGGTTGAGTGACATGGCAGCGTGCTGCGGCCTGGCCAAAGTGCCGGGTTTCGTCCAGCGCTACGAGAAATCTCAGCTGCTTGATATCCAATGGTGCGTCTCAAACAAGGGGTGGCCGTATCCGTGAGGATTTGCGATCAAAACGCCTACATGTACCGGCGGACACAATATGTACAAAATATTAAAATATGCCTATTAAATGTTGTTTCGTTTTACACCAAGGTCTACTTTGGTCTGAGGCGAGGCGCCCGGATCGGGGACGTCGCCTGGCTGCATCTACAATAACAATACGAGGCAAACATTCGATGGCGACCAGCTCATGGTGGGCTTCGGCCCTTTGCGAATCCGTGAATAATGTAAAGCCTCTCGCCGTGACCTGCGGCGGGGAAGAACTGGTTCTGTTCCGCAACGCTGAAGGGCAGGTCTTCGCCCTGGAAGATCGCTGTCCGCACCGGCGGGTGCCGTTATCGCTAGGCTGCGTCGTGGGTTCCGGGCTGCAGTGTGGCTATCACGGCTGGACGTTCGATGGAGCCAGCGGCGCCTGTACCGCTATCCCGAACCTG
Organism: Stutzerimonas sp.; assembly: GCF_982611455.1. Classification (NCBI taxonomy): domain Bacteria; kingdom Pseudomonadati; phylum Pseudomonadota; class Gammaproteobacteria; order Pseudomonadales; family Pseudomonadaceae; genus Stutzerimonas; species Stutzerimonas sp. The sequence goes on along the minus strand of NZ_CEXBBO010000007.1, from coordinate 135,773 downwards.
AGCGCCAGCGAACGCGTCCCGCAGCGCCATGCGGCGCGCGCCTTTATGGCAAGAGAAAGTAACGGTTTCGTGCATGTATGGGTGGGCGACGGCGAGCCGGACGCCACCTTGCCAAGCGCCGATTATTCCCCTACGGGGCGTGAGTACACGGGAAGCGCCGTCGTCAGCATGACTCACGATGAGTACCTCGCCGTGATGCTGGATGGCCCCAACTGCCTGTTGGGCTTCGACGCAGTGCAAATAACGGATTTCTTCCTGGGCGATCCGCAACTGATGAACGACCGTCTCGTGCTCGACAGGGGCGCGGTCTGGTCGAGTCAGATTTTGCCGTCGCAGTTCGTTGCCGACTACCCGCTGATCGTTCGCACGGCGGTTCCGCTGCGTGGCGGCACCATCCGGGTGGATCTGCTGAGCCAGGACGAAACGCCGCTCAGCACGCTTTTCATCGGTGCGACCGCCAACCGACGAGGCACCACCAGCCTCTGTTGGCGCGGCTTCCAGCACACGACCAGCATGGCGGGTGCGCCGTTGCGCTGGCGCGCCTCACGGACTGCAGGCAGAGCGCCATTCAGCGTGAATGCCACGATCGATGGCTCGGCCATCGCCGCGTTACTGGTCGCACCCTCGCGTGACTTACATGAGTTGCGTCAGCAGATAGTCGTTGAACAACGCCTCGCCGTCTGACCTTCATTCAGCTGAACCCGGAGAATTCCATGCACGCCGCCACGCCTCTTTCCGATGCACAGCCGCAAGCCGCTGCGCGCCGGATTCGCAAAGACTGGACACCGACCAACTATGACCTGCGCGATACCTGGTTCCCGGTATCCCACAGCCGCGATGTCACCGAGCGGCCCATCCGCCGGATCATCCATTCCCAGAGCTATTACCTCTGGCGAAAGGACGGTCGGCCATTTGCGGCCGAGTTTCATCCCGAGCGCCTGCATGCCGAGCGTGCATCGTTCACCGAGTTTACCGGCGGTATGGGCTACTACCCGGTTGTCGAGCGCTACGGTTACATCTGGGCCTGGTATGGCAATCCTGATGCGGCCGATTCCTTGCTGCTGCCGCACATCCCGTTTCTGCCGGTTGATGGCAGTCTTCCTGGTTACACCCAGCGCACGGTTCGTTTCGATGCCAGTTCTGCCTTGTCGGTGGAAAACCTCATCGACCTGACCCACGCCGACTTTCTACACGCCAATACCATCGGCGACGGAATATCGGAATCGGACGTGGTGGAAGTGGAGTGGACCTCGGAAACCGTGACCCGTACCCGCACGGTCGCGCAGAAGTCCGTCGCGCCAGTGATGCGTTGGGTCGGCGGTGTGCGAGCGAAGTACCAGGATTTCCGCGCCGTGCTGCATATTCATCTGCGCAGCAACGTGTGTATCTCCTATCCGCGCTTTCGTCCGGGTTACGACGTGCCCAACCTGCAGCCATTCCTGCCGGTGGGCAAACACCGCTCGCGCTGCGACGTGACGTTCAACACCACGGCGGCACCGGCACCGTTCCGCTATCTGATGCCGCGTATCAATTACATCATCCAGCCGCAGGACAACTCCGTGGTGCGTCCGCAGAACCAGCGTTATTTCGAGCCGGGTGAACGCATCGACCTGCACTCGCGCTTCGATGCGCCCGGCACGCGTTATCGCTTTCAGATGGAGCAACTGGCCGAACGTCAGCGCAAGGGCGATTTTTCCTATGGCTCCGATGCCGAACCGGGTCGGGACATCACCCAATTGCTGGGTATGGACGGCTGATACCTCACCTGCGCAAGGACGTCGAACACTCAATACGCCGACACCGTTGGCAACCACAGGAAGCAGCGTTATGGATTTGGGAATCGCAGGGCGCAGCGCAATTATCTGCGCTTCGTCTCGTGGCCTTGGCAAGGCCTGCGCGCTGGCGTTGGCGCAGGAAGGTTGCCGCGTATTGATCAACGGTCGCGATGCAGAGCAGTTGGAGCGCACGGCTGCGGAAGTCGAGACCGCTACAGGTCACAGGCCGCTTGTCGTGCGCGGCGACCTGAATACCGACGAAGGCCGAGCCGCCCTGATCGCCGCATGTCCCGCGCCCGACATCCTGATCACCAACAACGGCGGCCCCGCGCCGGGCAGGATCGAAGACTGGGACCATGCGGCCTGGCTGAAGGCCATCGAGGCAAACATGTTGTCGGCGATCATGCTGATCCAAGGCGTGGTCGGTGGCATGCGCGAGCGTCGCTTCGGACGGATCATCAACATCACCTCGGCCATGGTGAAATCGCCGCGCCTGCCCTTGGGACTTTCCACCGCCTCTCGGGCAGGGCTGACGGCGTTTTCCAAGGCGTTGTCCAGCGAAGTGGTGCGCGACAACGTGACCATCAACAACCTGCTACCTGAACGCATCGAAACCGACCGCTTGCGCTACATGACCGAGCAGCTTGCCAAGCACAGAAAGCTGAGCCTGGAAGATGCGCGCACCGAGATGCTCAGGCCCGTAGCGGCGCGGCGGTTCGGTAAACCGGAAGAATTCGCCGCGGCTTGTGCATTCCTTTGCTCTGTTCAGGCGAGCTACATCTCGGGGCAAAACCTTCAAGTGGATGGCGGGAGCTACGATGGCTTGATCTGACGCGGCGGCAAGCGGGCTTTCCAGTCTTCGGGAGGCGTTTCCTCAGCCGCGAAGTCCAGCTCCACTTCCACGCCATTGGGGTCCAGGAAAAACAGCTGCCAGGTACGGACCGCCCCCGGCGCTCTGATGACACGAAATTCGATGCCGCGATCTTCGAGCAGTTGCCATGTCTGCTGCAGCCCTTCGGCCCAAAACGCCATGTGGTCGAGCACGCCGCGGCGGGGCTCTGGCATTCGCTGCACCTGCACCACGTGCAGCAGCGGGTGGCCGTTGGCATAGAGCCACAAGCCAGCCACCGGAAAAGGCGGGCGCGGGCCTTCGGTCAACCCGAGCAGGTCAATGTAGAACTCGCGCGTTGCCTGCAGCTGATCCGTCACGATCGTGAAGTGATCCATTCGTTCGATCACGAAGCTCTCCCCTGGATGTGGTTGCATCGCGTATGAACATACGCTGACATCGCGACGCTGAGTAATTGTACATATAGCTGATATCTGTCTATATTCAATATTCCAACAATAAGAATGATTTGAATGTACACATCCGATTCTGCTTCACGCCCTGCACCAATCCTTTCCGCTTACGGCACCGCTTGTGACCCTGTCGGCGTCCTCTGACGGAGCGCTCGCTGAGCCCTTTCCTTACTTCAAGCTGTGGGTCCTGGTGCTGTGCCAGATCGGCATGCACTCATGCCTGACCGGGATGCGCATGGCCGCGCCACTGCAGCTGCTGCAACGCGATATGGATGTCTGGGCGGTCGGCGTGGTGATGGCGATGTTCGCGACCGCGCCGGTATTTCTCGCCCTGACCGCGGGTCGCATGGCGGACCGACACGGCTATCACCGCCCGACACGCATCGCCGCGAGCCTGTCCTTTGCCGGCGCGGTGATCGCCAGTTCGACGAGTCATTACCTGTGGCTTTGTCTGGCTGCCGCACTCTGTGGCGGCGGCTCCAGTTTCGGGTTGATCGCGCTTCAGCGCACGGCGGCGCGCCTGGCGCGTAACACAGGCGAGCGCATGAAGGTATTTGGTTGGATCGCTATCGCGCCGGCCCTGGCCAGCCTGATCGGGCCTCTGGGAACGGGGCTGCTGATCGATCAGTACGGCTTTCGCATTGCGTTTGCGGCCTTGGCGATACTGCCCCTCGGTACGCTGTTGCTATCGCAGTGGGTGCCGCGCGAACAGATGGCCGCGCCGGTATCGCGCGAGCAGCGACGCCCTGCATGGGATCTGCTGCGCGAGCCGTCGTTTCGCCGATTGTTATTCATCAACTGGCTGGTGTCGGCCAGCTGGGATGTGCATTCCTTTGCCTTGCCGATTCTGGGCAATGCCCGGGGCATGAGCGCCTCGGTGATCGGCGCGATCCTCGCCGCCTACGCCGTCACCTCGACACTGGTGCGGCTGCTGTTGATACCGCTACTGGCCAATCGTCTGTCGCAGCGCTCGATCATCTTGAGTGCCCTGCTGCTCACCGCAGCGGTGTACGCCATCTACCCCTGGCTCGGCCCCGCCTGGGCGATGGCCCTGGGAACCGCCACGCTGGGTGTTGCGCTGGGCACCATTCAGCCTGCGTTGATGACACAACTGCATCATGTAACCCCCAGTGCGCGTCACGGCGAAGGGCTGGCGGTGCGCTCGGTATTTATCAATTGTTCCGGAGCCAGCATGCCGCTGCTGTTCGGCGTGCTGGGCGCGGCGCTTGGTGCCGCGTCACTGTTCTGGTTGATGAGTGGCGTGCTGCTGGCGGGTAGCTGGCAGGCGCGTCGGCTAGGCGCTGCCGGGGGATTGCCACAGTAAGCTGCAAAAAATCGTACGAAGTCAGTGCGAATAAACAATTTATAGGATTCTGTATAAAAACTATCAGTCTGACACTGGAATCATCCTGATTCATGCACTAGCTTCTTAATTCGCCGAACGAGGCCGGGCACGGTTTCGCTCCGGCGTAGAACAGCAGAACAGTGAAACATTGGAACAATAACAAGACACCCAGAGGTGCTTATGAACGAGTCAACGCTGCACGGCCTGCGTGTGGTCAGTCTGGGGTCGGGTATCGCGAGTGCTGCGGCGGGTTTGCAGCTGTACGAAGCGGGTGCCGAGGTGTTTCTGGTCGAACCGCCCGACAACCCGGCTCGGCGCGAGGAAGCGCTGTTCGCGGTGCTCAATCGGGGCAAGCGCAGTGTCACGCTGGATATCAACGTGCCGGACGGGCAGCAGCGGCTCGAACGGCTGCTGGCCGCGGCCGACGTGCTTATTCACGAATTCACTCCCAAGCAGGCCGCGACGCTGGGGCTCGACGATGCACAGCTGGCGCAGCGCTTTCCTGCGTTGATCGTTTCGGCCATTACCGGCTGGCCGAAGAAGCATCCACTGGCCGGGGCAGTGCCACGTGAAACGCTGGTGCTGGCACGCCTGGGCCTGCTCGACGAACAGCCGGGCCACCGCCCTGGGCCGGTCTTCGTGCGCATGCCCTTTGCCAACTGGCTGGCAAGCTGGCTGTGTGTGGTGGGCGTGATGGCGCGGTTGATCGCGCGTGATCGTGATGGCCGTGGCGGCGCCGCGCACACCAGTCTGGCTCAGGCCGCGCTGGTCCCGATGACCATGCACTGGAGCCGCGCGCAAACACCGACGCCGGTATTCGCCAAGGGGCTGGACAAGCACATTCCGATCCCGCTGCACCAGTGCGCCGACGGTCGCTGGATTCATGTGCATTACTCGCCGGATAAAGCCCCGTGGATGGCCAATGCCATGGCAGAACTGGGCGAGGCGGAAGTCGCCCGGCTCAATGCGCAATGGCCGCCGAGCCACGTGGCGCCGAATTTCGGAGCCAACCGGGCCATCATCGCCACGCGGCCCGCTCATGAGTGGGTCGAGCATTTCTGGCAGCACGATGTTTCGGCGCAGATTGCCGCGCCCTTCGGCGAGATCTATTTCGATGAGCAGGCGCGACTGAACGGATATGTGGTCGAAGTGGAAGACGCCACGCTCGGCAAGACGCTGCAACCGGGGCCAGCCTGGAAGATCACCCCACCGGCACGCATCGGCCGTTCCGCACCTCAGCCCGGCGCGGACAATGGCAGCGACTTCAAGGACTCGCCAACGCTGCGTCTGGTTCCGGGCACTGGGCGTCAGGGCGAGCCGTTGCCCCCCTTGCATGGCCTCAAGGTGCTCGATCTGGGCGCGTATCTGGCCGGGCCGTTCGCCTGCATGATGCTGGCCGATCTAGGCGCAGAGGTTGTCAAGGTCGAGGCCCCGACCGGCGATGCCATGCGCCGACTGGAACGCATTTTCAGTGGCACTCAGCGCGGCAAGCTGGGCGTAGCGCTAAAACTCGGCGATGAGCTGAGTCAACCGGCGGTCGAGGCGCTGGTGCGCTGGGCCGATGTGGTCCATCACAACATGCGCCTGCCGGCGGCGCGCAAGCTGAAGGTCGATTACGACAGCCTCAAGCGGATCAATCCGCAACTCATCTATTGCCACGTCAGCGCTTACGGACCCACCGGACCACGTGCCGATTGGCCCGGCTTCGACCAGCTGATGCAAGCCTCTTGCGGTTGGGAAGTGGAGCAGGGCGGTGCCGGCCAACCGCCGATGTGGCTGCGTTTTGGCGTTGGTGATTTCTTTGCAGGACTTTCTTCGTTGTACGTTCTGCTGTTGGGGCTTTACCAGCGCGCGCGGACCGGTGAAGGGCAGATGGTGAACGCGTCGTTGCTTGGCGCGACCTTGCTCACCATGAGCGAAGCGGTGGGCCGTGAGGACGGCAGCGTCACGCCCATCGCGCATCTGGACGCCAGCCAGACCGGCCTTTGCGACACGCACCGGCTGTATTGCTGCAATGACGGTTGGATCGCCGTGGCGGCGCTGGAGCCCGAAGAAGCGCAGCGTTTCCGTGCGCTGGCCGGAGCGGACCCCGAAACGTATTTCGTCGGGCGGACTCAGGCCGATGCGCTGTCATCCTTGAGCGCACAAGGCGTGCCCGCCGAAGCCGTTCTCGAGGCGCAGCTCGACCCCTTTCTCGACAACCCCGACCACGCCGCGGCTGGCTTGCATACCCACTATCAACATGCGGTGTACGGCGAGCTGCAACAGATTGGCGCGTTCTGGGATTTCGGTGATCTGCCGTTGTCGCTGGATCGTCCGCCGCCCGCCCTCGGCCAGCACAGCCGCGATGTACTCGGCGGGCTTGGCTTGGAAAACAGCGAACTGGAACGTCTGGCCGCGGCGGGTGTGGTTCGGCTGTAAGCAATTGATGCACGAAGGCGGCCCACTCCGGCCGAAGTCAACGATGAACCCGACCCGATCGTTCAACCGTGGGTTGGGTTGAACACACAGGAATAACGCATGAACGAATTGGATTTCAGCGGCAAGACGGTGCTGGTCGTTGGTGGCTCCAGCGGCATCGGTAACGGCATCGCGCAGAACTTCCGTCAACGCGGCGCCGAGGTGCACGTCTGGGGCACTCGTCCGAGCGCGCAGGATTACGCCGACTCGGCGGATTCGCATCTTGAAGGGCTGCACTACGCGCAGGTCGATGTCTCCAACGCCAACCTGATCGAGGCGGCGATCGTGCCGTTCACTCGACTCGACGTGCTGGTTCAGGCGCAAGGTACGGTGCTGTACGACCGTCAGGAATTTCTCACCGACGGCTTCAAGAAAGTCGTCGATATCAACCTCACCAGCCTGATGGTTTGCGCGCAGAAGTTCTTCGAACTGCTGAAGGAATCACGAGGCGCGATGCTCATCGTCAGCTCGGCCGCCGCCTTCCATTCGACCCGCGGCAATCCGGCCTACAACGCCTCCAAGACCGGCGCTTTCGGTTTGACGCGCACGCTCGGCGAGGCGTGGGCGCGTGAGGGTATCCGAGTCAACGGCATTGCGCCGGGCCTGGTGGAAACCAAGCTCACACGCATCACCACGGAACACCCCAAACGTCTCGAAGGTGCGCTACGTGGCATCCCGCTGGGCCGCCTCGGCACCCCGCAGGACATGGCCAACGTTGCGCTGTTCCTGGCTTCGCCGCTGGCTGGCTACATGCTGGGTCAGACCCTGTTGGTCGACGGCGGCATGCTGCTCGCTTGAGCGCCACTCATATTTTTTGGAGCACGACATGGCCTGGGATTTCGAAACCGATCCGGACTTTCAAACGGAACTGGACTGGATCGACCGCTTCGTCCGCGAAGAGGTCGAGCCGCTGGAACATGTACTGGGCAGCCCCTGGAACATCCACGATCCGCTGTTCAAACAACTGGTGCGTCCACTACAGGCGCAGGTCAAGGCGCGCAAACTCTGGGCCTGTCATCTTGGTCCGGAGCTGGGCGGGCCGGGATACGGCCAGGTACGCCTGGCCCTGATCAACGAAATTCTCGGCCGCGCACTGTTCGCGCCTATCGTGTTCGGCTGTCACGCGCCGGATTCGGGCAACGGCGAAATTCTCGCCCACTACGGCAGTGAGGAGCAGAAGCGCAAATACCTCGAACCCTTGCTCGATAACGAGATTGTCTCCTGCTTCGCCATGACCGAGCCCCAGGGCGGGGCCGACCCTAGCGTGTTCACCACCGAGGCCGTACGCGACGGCGATGACTGGCTGATCAGCGGCGAGAAGTGGTTCGGCTCCAATGCACGCTATGCGGCGTTCTTCATCGTCATGGCGGTAACCGACAAGAGCGTTTCGGTGCACAAGGGCACCACCATGTTCATCGTGCCGGCGAATGCGCCGGGCGTGGCCATCGTGCGCAACGTCGGCATAGCGGATGATCCGGAGGCGACGCACGCCTACCTGCGTTTCGACAAGGTGCGGGTATCGTCCGCCGACCTGCTCGGCAATCCCGGCGAAGCCTTCGTCGTCGCTCAAGTGCGACTCGGCGGTGGTCGCGTGCACCACGCCATGCGTGTGATCGGCCAGGCGCAGAGAGCGCTCGATGCGTTGTGCGAGCGCGCCCTGTCGCGCACCACGCAAGGTGGCCTGTTGGCCGAGAAACAAATGGTGCAGGAAAAGATCGCCGACTCCTGGATCGAACTGGAGCAGTTCCGGCTGCTGGTGATGCGCACCGCCTGGCGTATCGACAAGTACCAGGACTATCTGCGCGTGCGCAAAGACATCGCCGCGGTAAAGGCGGCGATGCCCAAGGTGCTGCATGACATCGCCGCCCGTGCGCTGCATGTGCATGGCTCGATCGGCGTATCCGATGAGATGCCGTTCGCCGGGTACATCCTGCGCTCCTTCCAGATGGGGCTGGCGGACGGGCCGACCGAGGTGCACAAGGTGACGGTGGCCAGACAGCTGCTGCGCGACTATCAGCCAAGCGACAGCCTGTTTCCCAGCTACCATCGCCCGACTGCGGCGGCACTGGCGCGTGAAAAATATGCTGACGCGCTGGCGACGCTGGAACAAAGCGGAGAGCAGCGTTGAGCGGCGGGGCTGACTGGCATGAGCTGGTCGATCTCGCCCGCTTGGGCGCCTGGATGGATGAGCGGGAGCTCGCGTCCGGGCCGCTGGAAAACGCCGTGCGACTGACCGGCGGCACCCAGAATCTGTTGCTGCGCTTTCGGCGAGGCGAGCGTGAATTCGTGCTGCGTCGGCCATCGGCGGCGCTACGAGAAGTAGGCGGCAAGACCATCGCGCGCGAAGCTCGCATGCTAAAAGCGCTGGCGGGCAGTCGGGTGCCGCATGCGGGCTTGGTCGCCGCCTGCGATGACGAGGCCGTTCTGGGCGCGAAGTTCTACCTGATGGAACCGGTGGATGGCTTCAACCCCAATTCCGCGGCCGGCTTGCCGCTGCCCCACGCTGCCGACCGCGACATGCGTCGGCGCATGGGGCTGGCCATGGTCGATGCGCTGCTCTGCCTTCATGAGCTGGACTATCGAGCCATCGGCCTCGACGGCTTCGGGCGCCCCGACGGTTTCCATCAACGACAAGTCGCGCGCTGGCTGCATCAGCTCGAAAGCGTCGCCGGCTATGCCGGTTGGCCGGGCGCAGACAGTCTTCCCGGACTCGACCGGCTGGCGCGCTGGCTGAATGACAACTGCCCGCAACGGTTCAGCCCCGGCATCCTGCATGGCGACTATCACCTGTCCAATGTGATGTTCAGCCGCGAGGGGCCGGCGCTCAGCGCGATCGTCGATTGGGAGCTGGCTACCATTGGCGATCCTCTGCTTGATCTGGCCTGGCTGGTGGTGACATGGCCGGACGCCAGCGGCCATGGCGCCGGCACGATCGAGGTGCATCCCTGGGACGGCTTTCCCGCAGCGGATGAATTGGTGGCGCGCTACGTGGTGGGCAGCTCCCGAAGCTTCGAAGCCTTTACCTGGTATCTGGTACTGGCGGCTTTCAAGCTTGGCATATTTCTCGAAGTCAGTTACGCCCGGGCCTGCGCGGGCAGGGCGTCGATGGAGCACGGTAGAAAGCACCACGCCTCGGCGCTGCGGCTGTTCGAGGGCGCTTTGCTACGTATCAGCTAGAAGTTCGATAGAGGATCGCGCCCGGCTAGATCGTCGGTCGGCTCAGTGGAGGTCGGTCGGATATCAGAACAGCGCTCAGCACAAAATCGATTGCATAGCTGCGCCACGCCAGCAGACCGGCGGGTGTGCTGGTATCGAACCCCGTGGCGGTGGATGTGATGTGCCGGCTGGTGAACCAGAGGGTGGTCAACAACATGGAGGCCCCGCAGAACAGACGGGTGTCTATTTGGGGCAAGAACTCACCGCTTTTAATGCCTCGGTTGAGGATTCGTTCCATCAGGTCGGTCAGGGGAACCGCTATGGAACCAAAGCGGTTCTGGTTCTGAGCACCATGCTCATAGAGGCGGAAGCTCTCCTGGGCGAGCGATCGCAACTCGGGATTCGCGCCGTACTGGTCGAAAAGATACTCCAGCAGAACGGTGAGTGCCTGGCGTGGCGGCAATTGATCAAGGTCCATCGCATGCAGGTTTTTTATGATCTGTGCAGTACTTTCATTCAGCACGCTTATGAATAGGTTTTCCTTGTTATCGAAGTACTGATAGATCAATTGGCGCGTCACGCCTGCTGCGCTGGCGATTTCTTCAAGCCTTGCGCCCGCCAGGCCTTTTTCCGAGAAGATTCGGCGCGCCTCGTCAAGCAGGCGCTCCAGCGTGGCGCGCTTTCGGGAGAAGGCTTCGCGTGGTTGTTGCATGGTGTCTCGATGTCGTGTGGGCAAGTATCAGAGCCTAAGACATCTCGTCCAAGGCAGCCAGGCCCATGAGTGGGCGTCTATTCTGCATCCGCCATGCCCGCTGTATAGATGAAGCATAGAAGCACGCACGGATTGGGTCTGGCTGCAGGTTCAACCTTTACTCTGTAATCGCCTCCAGCCAGATCGCCTCGGCAGGGCAGGCCGCAGCGCCCTCGCGAGCGCTTTCCTCCAGCTCGGGCGCAAGCCTGTCGGAGGCCAGATAAACGAGTCCGTCATCGTCGAGTTTGTAAATTTCCGGGCAGACTGCGGCGCAGAGGCCGTATCCGCAGCAACGGCTGCGATCGGCCACGACTTTGTACTGGGTTGTGTGCAGGCTCATAACGTAACTCCGGCCAGGTTTTAATGACTGAGCGCCAAATTGGCGAAAATAGGGTTAGCCCAGAGGCTAAGCCATTGCCGCAGCGGTGCCCATTGGGTTGGGTTCGGGAATATCGTTCCGGTAAACATAGTGATGGAATTTCCAGTTGGCGCTGCTGAACGGCAATCGACAGAGGGCCTTGCGGCCACCTCGTTTATCGGCTCGCTACCGCTTCAATCCCAAACCACGTGAATGTCGCGGGTGCCGCGCAGCTGGCCACCTGAAATCCTGGGTGCCGGCATGGACGGGTCCAGGCGCATGTTGGGAAAAAGATCGAGCATCGCGTTGATGGCGCAGTTCAGCTCCACCTTGGCGACGAACTGTCCAATGCACATATGCGGGCCAAAGCCAAAGCCGAAGGACGGCTTTACCTTGCGGTCGATATCGAATTCGTCCGGATTTTCAAAAATGTCTTCGTCCCGGTTGCCGGATATGGTCATGCACTGAACCATCCCGCCTTTCGGCACGACGATCCCGCCGATCTCGACCTCCTTGGAGGTCTGGCGAACCTTGAAGGTGGAAATCGGCTCATGGCGAATGCCCTCGTCTATCAGCTTGCCGATCAGGCTGCGGTCGTTGCGGATTCGCTCGACCAATTCCGGGCGTTGCATCAGGTTGGTCATGATGCAGCTGAACGTGCGAGTGGTGGTTTCGCCAGCTGCCGGCGTCAGCGAACGGACAAAAGTGGTGATCTCATGGTCGTCCAGCGAGCGGCCGTCGGCTTCAGCATTTATCAAGCGGCTGATCAGGTCGGTTTCCTGCGTGCCTTGTGCCCGCCTCGCCACCACGACTTCCTTGATGCCGTCGTACAGATGCTTGGCCGCTTGCCCTGCCAGAGGGCCATAGATTTTGGCCTTTTCCGGGTCGATCTGATTGCCCGCCACCATGGCCAGCGCCCAGGTGGCGTACGTTTTGTATTTTTCGGTGTCGCTGGTGGGAAATCCCATCAGCGCATACATGACGCGGATAGGGAAATCCAGCGCGAAGTCCATCAGGTTGGCTCGCTTGTTGGGCACGAGCTGTTGCAAATAATCCTCGCGAATCACCCGGTCGATCTCCGGTCGCCACTTGTTGACCGTCTCGGGCATGAATACCGGTTGCAACAGCGCGCGGGTCTTTCGGTGCTGCTCGCCGTCCATTGCCAGAATGATCAGTCCGTCGAAGAAGGCGCCCAGCCCTTCGGCGATGAAGCCGTTGGTATAGGTGTCAGCGTCGCGCATGATGGCCATGACGTCCTTGTGCTTGAACACCGTTACCGTCGCCTTGGCCGCTTTGGCGCCCGCATTCGTCGGTACCTTTAAATAGGTATCGACAAAGTCGCCTTTCATCACAGGTTCGTTTTGCCGGTACTGACGGCACAGCGCATGGATATCTACATCAGTGCCGAGGTAGGTGTCGCTTACGGCGTGGTAGGCCGCGACGATGTCGAGTTCTTCGAATTGGCTCACGGGTTTGGATTCCAAATGCGGGTTTGGTTTAGTTGTTCTCGCGTCTCACCGGTTTGCTCCGAACCGTTGAGACCAATGAGTGGTAACCGGGCTTCTGCCCTTGCGCGCCGGGCGCAGCTCAATGAGGAATTACCTTAACAGCCCGGATTCAGGCCGGCTGAGAAAGGGGTTTACACGGCGTAAAGTTGCCGGTCGCATAGCGACGACGACAGTAGCCACGCTTTATTTGGAATCATCGTGAGGAGCCAGGCCGGAAGGGAGAAGGGGCGCATATGTATCCCGGCTTGGCTGAAATTTCGGGTTAGCGTTTGACTTCGGGTCAAACGAAAAAGCCTGTCAAAGCGCGATGCGGCGGCACGCCATTTCTGTGCCAACTAAGCTTGTTGAAGCCTTGCGGCGTTGCAGGGCGAACAGTTCTTGCGACAACCACGCGATTGGGGGTGGATCGCCAGATTGCCACTTGATCGGACTTCCCGCTTTGTTTGGAGTCAGCATGCAGTTAAAGAATAAGCGCGTCATAGTAACGGGTGCAGCACGCGGCATCGGCGCAGCAGTAGTCAAGGCTTTCGTAAGCGAGGGCGCGCATGTGGTGAGTCTCGACTTGCGCCAGAGCGAACGGCATGACGCGGCGGAAGGCGGCGGCTGGACGCGTTCGTACAGCTGCGATATTGCGGATGCTGAATCGGTAAAACGTGCTTTTGGCTGGGCTGTCGAACAATTGGGCGGATTGGATGTATTGGTCAATGCTGCCGGAATAGCGCCTAACGCGACCGCGGATGAAATCACCCTGGATGAGTGGGAAACAGTGTTCGCCGTGAATGCCCGAGGCACCTTTCTGACCAACCGCGCGGCCTACGAGCATATGCGGCAAGGTGGTGGAAGGATTATTAATTTCGCCTCGGCTGCCGGTGTAGGAGGGCAGCCAGGTAAAGCACATTACGCTGCGAGCAAGGGCGCGGTCCTGGCATGGACGCGCACCGTCGCCCGCGAGTGGGGTCCGCACGGTATTACCGTGAACGCCATCGCTCCGGCGATATGGACACCGATGTACGACGCCACCCGAGCCAGCATGAGCGACGCCCAGTTGAAGCAGCACGACGCGGTCATGGCGGGTCTGATTCCACTTGGAGGCAGGCTTGGCGATGCCACGCAAGACCTGGCGCCCGTTCTGGTTTTTCTGGCCAGCGAAGCTTCACGCTTCATGACGGGCCAGACGCTGATGGTCGACGGCGGGATGTTGATGCTGAGTTGAGATAGCGACCGGAGCATCAGATGCCACGGATCGGCTTTGATATTCAGGGGCATTAGCCCCGCCTTACCGGAGGTAACGACAATGAACAAGAACATGTTGATCTTTTGCGGTCTGGCTATCTGTCTGCCTGTAACGGCAATGGCTGATGGGCTCGATCTGGACAAGCAGCTGAACGGTCTCGACATCGAGACCGAGGTGGTCGGTTCCAGCGGAGGAGGGAGTGCTGGCACGGCCACTGCCAGCACAACGCAGATGCTGCAAATCACTAACAATGCCGATGTCAGCGTTACCTGCGAATTGCAGCCGGGACCGGCTGAAGCTCAAAGCGATGCACCGCCACCCACCACCATCGAGCCGGGCGAACAGACCAGCCTCGCCGTGCCGGGTAAATACACCGGTGCACCCCTGCAAGCCAAGTTGGTCTGCGAGCCTCAATAAATTTGCAGTGATGCAGTGCTAAAGAAATCGCCGGGCATATGCCCGGCGACTTCGTTCTTCTGGCACCCCGTGCGGGCGCGCGCTTTATAAGCACATCCCCGCGTGCAGCACTATCGTGTTACTTGAGGCCGCCTAGGAAGTCCATCTTGCCGAGCGGTACGCCGCGGTGCCGAAGAATGTCGTAGGCGGTGACGACGTGGAAGAAGAAGTTCGGCAACGAGAATATCTGCAGGCTGCCCTGGCCGGTGAACGGAAGGTCGGCGCGCGGTGTGGCCAGTACTATCTCGCGGTCTTCGCTGCCGTTGAGATCTTCGGGGTGAACGCTTTCCAGAAGGGAGACGGTTTTGCTAATCCGCGAGCGCAGCTCGGCGAAGCTGCGATCCTCATCTTTTTGAAGTTCGGCAGGCTTGCCCGTGATGCCTGCGACAAACAGCAGTGGATGCAAGCATGCCATCTGAATCTGCTGGCTGAGGTTGAACATGTCATCGGTTAACCGGGCTTCAAGCAGGTCTTTCGGATTGGTGCCCGTTTCGTCCGCATGGGCCTGCGCCTTGACGAGGATGTTTGAAAGGTTATTCAGCAGGCGGGTGAAATAAAAAACAGATGACTGGTGCATGGTGAGCGCCATTGTCGTTCTCCTGGTGAGGGGGTTGATAGAAAGCGGCCAGCGGGAGCTACAGGCTGCCCGCCGGCGTTACTGGCGTCAGCGCTGAGTGATGCGGCTGACAATGGCTTCGGCGTTCATCTGCCGTTCAGGTAGCGCTTCCTCGGGAATCCTGAATCCGCCCTTCAGCCCGTCGTTGATCACGCCGTACATGCCCTTGTTGAAGTCGTAGATGACGTTCTTCACCGCGTATGGGATCTGCTTGTCATACAGCTGAACGCCACTCAGGAACATCGAGCGGTAGAGGTTGCCTTCCTGGTCCCAGGCGTCATACAGACCCGCGCCAAAGGTATCTTCATCCACGTAGTAGCGCCGCTTGCTGTAGACGTGGCGCATGCCCGGCTTGAGGGTGGCTTCCACCACGTAGACGCGATGCAGCTCCCAGCGCTCGTATTTCGGGTTGGCGTGGTTGTCGCTGAATTGGTCCATCTGGTCGGCCTGGAAGTTGAACTCGTAGGCGTTGTAGGGGATATACATCTCCTTCTTGCCAACGAGCTTGAAGTCGAAACGGTCCTGCATCCCAGCGAACATCTGCAATTCGTCGAACAAGGTGACGCCGCCCTGGCTCGCCACTGGCGTGTCATAGGCGAACTCCGGCGCAAGCTTCACGCGCCGTTGGCCTGGCGTATAGCTCCAAGCGCGGCGTGGCTTTTTGGTCGGATCGAGATAGTCGTTGATCCCCACCACTTCACCGGCTCGGCGTGCAGGCTGCTTGTTCAGCGAAAACACCCGCGCGTACATCTCGGGATCACGGTCATCGCGATCCGTCTGGTAGTAGGGAAATTCTTCGTAGGTCGCTTGTTCGGCCGCCTTGGTGATGGTGCCGTTGGCGTCGATGACCCAGCTGTTGGAGGACGTCGTGGTGGTGGCGGTCGGCCCGTTCTTGTAGCGCAGCAACTGGTTCCACATCACTTCATTGCCGGTTTTCGGAATCGGGAACGGAAGGCCCCCACGGCACTCCGGCTCGATGGACAGCCCCTCGTTGTAAGTGTTGCAGGCGGTGGCATTGCGCACCGTCGCTTCCATTACCTTTTCCGGATACGCGGCGGTGCGATGGCTCGGATACACGTCCATGTACCAGGTTTCGGGATTCTTCTTGAGCAGGTGCTTCTGGCCGTCGCTGAGCTTGTCGGCGTACTGGTCGGCGTTGGACGCATCGATACGGAACAGCGGCTTTTCGTCCTTGAACGGATCGGCCCAGAAGCCGCTGTCAGGCTTGAAGTCGGCAGGGGCCGTGGTGAGTCCGCCTTCATAGGCTGGAATCGTACCTTCGGCGTTACCGGCCTTGGTCGCGCCAAACCGGGTGAGCTCGTTGCCCAGTTGCTTGGCTTCTTCAGGGCTGACGGCGGCGATAGAGAAAGTCGTGATGCCGCTGAGGGCAGCACAAAGAGCGAGTTGGAGTTTCATCGGGGGGTCAGTCTCCGTTTTTGGATTTATTAATGGAGCTTCTTCGAGCAGGAGCGAGGTCGTGCATCAGGACCTACCCTAGCCGTTAACGGTTTTTGCGGCTTGCGTACCGTTTTATCTCGGGTCAAACGAAACAGCGCCGAGTCGCTGGCGAATAAATGGTGGGGTTGTAGGCTGAGGTACAGCAGCCCGTGACGGCAGGTTCCGATCGATCAACACATTGCAGGCGCCAGGCGTAAGCCTCGATTTCACGACCGACAAACAGGTACTGATGCCGATTCGACTCGCCACGCGAGCGAATCCCCGTAACCAGGAGCGACTGGTGGTTCGCTGCTCTACCTTCGGGTGAGCAGCTTTTTTTTTTCCGCACGTCCGACGACCATGCAGGCTTCGCGGTGTAGTGCTCGCCGAGGCGATCAATCGCGGTGCCCGGCCAGGGTGATCGACACGGATTCGGCAAAGCGCAGGGCATGTGGCTTGTCGATTTCCACTTCGGCATAGCGTACGGCCTGTGGTGCCATCGCCAGATCCAGCACTTCTTGGGTCAACCGCTCCAGCAGGGCGAAGCGGTTTTCCTCGACATGCCGAATGATCGCCTTGGTGATGGTGCGGTAATTGAGAGCCTGTTCGATGTCGTTATCGCGTACCGCATCGGCGGCCGGGTACAGGATGGTCAGGTTGATCAGCACGTCCTGCTTGTTACGGATTTCATCTTCCTTGATGCCGATATAGGTACGCAGGCGCAGATTCTTGACACGGATCCGCGCCATCCCCGGTTCCAGTCTCGGCATGTCAGCGGCCTCGAATGAGCTGCAGAAATTCCTGGCGGGTGTTGTACGAATCACGGAACCCACCGAGCATCACCGAAGTTGTCATTACCGAATTTTGCTTCTCGCAGCCCCGCATCATCATGCACATGTGCTGCGCTTCGATGACCACGGCGACGCCAGCAGCGTTGGTTACCTGCATGATCGCGTCGGCGATCTGCTTGGTCATGTTTTCCTGAATTTGAAGACGCCGGGCGAACATATCGACGATTCGCGCCACTTTGGACAGGCCGAGGACTTTGCCGGTAGGGGTGTAGGCAACGTGAGCCTTGCCGATGAAAGGCAGCATGTGGTGTTCGCACATTGAATAGAGCTCGATGTCACGGACGATGACCATTTCATCATTGTCCGACTCGAAAAGTGCGCCGTTGACAACTTGCTCAACGGTCTGGCCATAACCCTGGCAGAGGTACTGCATGGCTTTTGCGGCCCGCTTGGGGGTGTCCACCAGACCTTCGCGTTCCGGGTTTTCGCCGACACCTTCGAGAATGCCGCGATAGTGCTGAATCATGTCTTCGTTCATAACTGCTTCCTTAACGTTTGCCTCGATTTTCGTGGAGGCTATTGGCATTGAGGTGAAGCACCTTTGTATTGAAGCAACTGCGTCGGCTGCTCAGGCCGAGCGAGCCAGCGGTAAAGATCGTTCCGCGCTGGGTCCCGCCAGCCCACCAACCGCCATCTGCGTCACTACTGCTATAAAACCTTCGACTGCAGAGGCATCGTCCGGTGACCACCAGGTGGGCGCATCCTCGAGGATCGACATCAGGCTGCGCGCGACAGCGCTCCTTTGTTCGGCCGTGACCGGTGAGGGTATCTGCCGAAGAATTTTTTCCAAGTGATCGACGTGAGCCTGTCGAGTTGCCTCGATTGAAGCGCGTTGCTCGGCGCTCAGGCAGCGGGACTCCCGGCGAGCCAGCACCAACCGATGTTGATGCATCAGGTTGTATCGAATGTGCAGGTCGACGTAGCTGCGCAGGCGGGTCAACCCGTCCGCCTGACAGGGATCATCGGCCTCCAGTAGATCCAGCAGGTCCGTTTCGTGCTCCTCGATCAGCTCGAAAAGCAGGATTTGCTTGCTCTCCATATGGTTGTACAACGAGCCGGCCTGCATGCCGAGTGCCATGGCCAACTGGCGCAGGCTGACCGCCTGAAAGCCATGCTCGACGAATAGTGTCAGCGCCACTATTCGTAGTTGCTCATGCACCGGCGGTGTGTCAGCCCGCACCGGTCGGCTGGCGTCGCCGTGGGCGAGGTCAATCAGCGGTAGCGGTCTGCCCCGTTGGTAGCTTGCGCGCATGGAGCGGTTCACGGTCAGTCGCGCTGCAATGTCAATGCGACGCCCTGGCCACCACCGATGCAAAGCGTGGCCAGACCTTTCTTGGCGTCACGGCTCATCATCTCGTGGAGCAGGGTAACCAGCACACGACAACCGGATGCGCCGATAGGGTGACCCAGAGCGATGGCGCCGCCATTGACGTTGACCTTGTCGCTGTCCCAGCCCAGCTCTTTGCCGACCGACAAAGCTTGTGCGGCAAAGGCTTCGTTTGCTTCGATGAGCTCGACTTCTTCGAGTGTCCAGCCGGACTTGTCCAGGCACTTGCGACTCGCGTTGACCGGTCCAATCCCCATGATCGCCGGATCTACGCCAGAGCTGGCGTAACCCTTGATGGTGGCCAGAATCGGTAGGCCAAGCGCTTTGGCCTTGGACGCGCTCATCAGCAGCACCGCTGCCGCACCATCGTTAAGCGTCGAGGCGTTGCCGGCTGTGACGCTGCCGTTCTTATCGAAGGCTGGTTTGAGTTTGGCCAGAGACTGGGCAGTGGTGTCTGGCCGGGGCTGCTCGTCGGTATCGAATAGCAAGGCATCGCCTTTGCGCTGCGGAATGGATACGGGTGTGATTTCCGCCTTGAAGCGACCACCCTCGATAGCGGCCGCCGCGCGCTGTTGGGATTGCGCGGCGAAGGCGTCCTGTTCCTCCCGGGTCAGTTTGTAGCAGGACACGAGGTTCTCTGCGGTGATACCCATGTGATAGTCATGAAAGGCATCAAGCAATCCGTCCTGCAGCAGCGAGTCGGCCAGTTGGGCATGGCCCATGCGTAGGCCGGTGCGCGCCTTGGGTAATACATAAGGCGCGAGGCTCATGTTTTCCATGCCGCCGGCAATGACGATTTCGGCATCGCCGCAGCGTATTGCCTGGGCAGCCAAATGCACGGTTTTCAGGCCGGAGCCACAGAGCTTGTTCACTGTCATGGCTGGCACGCTATAGGGAAGGCCGGCATTGATCGCTGATTGCCGCGCGGGATTCTGCCCGCATCCAGCGGTAAGCACCTGGCCCATGATCACTTCGTCGACCGTGGCTGGGTCGATGCCGGTTTTCTCCAACAATGCGCGGATTACCGTGCTGCCCAGTTCCGTCGCGCTCACGTTGGCTAGCGCGCCTTGGAAAGCGCCGATTGCAGTGCGAGTTGCGGCAACGATTACAACGTCTTGCATGTTTTATCTCCTTTAACCCTGATGCCGCCGGTGAAGCGACCCTGCAGGGAGAATAAAAAAGCACCCGCCGTCAAAAGGTAGGGGAGCAGAGCGTAACGGCGGACGCTTGGGTAATTGGCGCTGCATGTGGCAGCGAGTGGCCTGCTGTATCTGTATTTCAACCGCTTCACTGACGCGCTGGAGCGCTAACCTCGACGCCTGTTTTGCGACAGCTTGTTCTTGCATTGAGCCAAACGAGTTCATGTTTGTGTTGTAAGTCGGCCGCAGGTCAGCCCATCGATTCGTTGTCACAAGGCACTCAGCCGCGCCCGCGCGACCCTCGATCCGTTGGGGCGGCCTAACAGATCGCTGATGCGTTGCCCGGCTGCGACCAGCGCATCCAGATCGATACCCGTCTCGATGCCCAGGCCGTTAAGCATGTAGAGCACATCCTCGCTGGCAACGTTGCCGCTGGCACCCTTGGCGTAAGGGCAGCCGCCGAGCCCGGCGACCGAGCTGTCGAATACGCAGAGGCCTTCCAGCAGGCTGGCATAGATATTCGCCAGCGCCTGACCATAGGTGTCGTGGAAGTGGCCGGCGAGCTTGTCGCGCGGCACCTCGCGGCTGACGGCCTCGATCAGTTGGCGGGTTTTACCCGGCGTGCCGGTGCCAATGGTGTCGCCCAGCGAGACCTCGTAGCAGCCCATGGCGAATAATTCGCGCGCGACGTGGGCGACGCGCTGCGGATCGATCTCGCCTTCGTAGGGACAACCCAGCACGCAGGACACGTAGCCACGCACCTGAATGCCGTTTTCGCGCGCCGCTTCCATCAGCGGGGCGAAGCGCGCCAGGCTCTCGTCGATGGAGCAATTGATGTTCTTCTGCGAGAACGCCTCGGACGCGGCGCCGAACACCGCGACTTCGTTGACACCGGCTTCGATGGCCGCTTCGAGGCCTTTCAGGTTCGGCGTCAGGGCCGCATAGGTCACGCCCGGTTTTTGCCGGATCTGCGCGAAAACCTCGGCCGAGCCGGCCATCTGTGGCACCCACTTGGGCGACACGAAACTGCCGACCTCGATGTACTGCAGGCCGGCGGCGCTGAGGTCGTCCACCAGCCGCACTTTGTCGGCGACGCTGATCGGCTGCTTTTCGTTCTGCAGGCCGTCGCGGGGGCCGACTTCCACCAGACGGACGTGTTTGGGCAGAGTCATGTGTCCTCCATGGGTGTCGCGATGTTTGCAGCGTCACCTGGGTTAGGGGTCAGATCGTGAGACCTTTTCATCGTGCCTGGTGGGCTGAAGCCCACCCTACAAGGCTAGTCTGTGGCGTGAGCCACCCATATAAGCGGGGTGCAGAATCTCAGCAGGGTAGGCCGGGCGGCGCTCCGCTTCAGCTCACCAATGCCATGCAGAAGTTTCCGCATCACGCCGTTTTCCATCCTGCGTCAGGCGTCTTCCAGCTCCAGCAATACCGCACCTTCGCTGACCATATCGCCTTCGGCATAAAACAGACCTTTGACCACGCCTGCCTGTTGCGCACGGATGCTGTGCTCCATCTTCATCGCTTCGAGCACGATGAGCGTGGCGCCGGCCTCGACGCTTTGCCCGGCCTCGACCAGCACCCGAACGATGCTGCCGTTCATGGGCGCGGTCAGGCCGCCCTGGTGCTGGTGGCAGGCCTCGACTTCAGCGATGGGGTCGAACGCGGTTACGGCGTGCAGCTCGCCATTCCATTCCAGATAGAGCGTGCAGCCCTGGCGGATGGCTTTTGGAAGATGCGTGATCTCGGTTGCGGCGCGACTGCTCACGCGTACCTGACGGCTCTCGCCATTGCACATCAGATGCACACTGGTTTGCGCCGGTAATCCGAAGCGCAGGCCATCGCGCTTTGCCCATGGTGAGTGGAGATCGTCTTCACGGACCTTGGCCGGCTCGGTCTGCACGAAGAGCTCGCCGGCCAGTTGCCAGAATTCATCGGCCAATTCGCCAGGTTTGCGCATCAGCTCCGCTTCATGACGCGGAATGAAACCGGTGTCCAGTTCCGCGTCGGCAAAAGCAGGGTGGCCAATTACGCGCCGCAGAAAAGCCAAGTTGGTCCGCACGCCGCCGACGTAGGTTTCATCGAGCATAGTCAGCAGTCGCAGGCGCGCTTCCTCGCGGTTCTCGCCCCAGGCGATCAGCTTGCCGAGCATCGGATCGTAGAAGGGTGAAACCGTATCGCCTTCGGCCACACCGCTGTCGACACGACGGCCCGGGCCGGGGGCGGATTCGCGGTACAGATCAAGGGTGCCGGTGGCGGGCAGGAAGTCATTATCCGGGTCTTCGGCATACAGCCGCACCTCGATGGCGTGGCCGTTGAGCGGAACCTGATCCTGAGTGATCGGCAGCGGTTCGCCACGGGCGACACGGATCTGCCAGGCCACCAGATCGAGGCCGGTGATGGCCTCGGTCACCGGATGCTCGACCTGCAACCGCGTGTTCATCTCCATAAAGAAGAACTCGCCACGCGCATCGAGCAGGAATTCGACCGTGCCTGCACCGACGTAACCGATAGCCTGCGCGGCCTTGACCGCCGCTTCGCCCATCGCCCGGCGCAGCTCGGGCGACAGTCCCGGTGCGGGCGCCTCCTCGACGACCTTCTGATGGCGGCGCTGGATCGAGCAATCGCGTTCATTGAGATACAGGCAGTTGCCGTGCTGGTCGGCGAATACCTGGATCTCCACATGGCGCGGCTTGAGCACGTACTTCTCGACCAGCATCCGCGAGTCGCCGAACGAGGATTGCGCCTCGCGCTGGGCCGATTGCAGCGCTTCGGCCAGATCCGCCTCGCGCTCGACCACCTTCATGCCTTTACCGCCGCCGCCGGCAGTGGCTTTGAGCAGCACCGGAAAACCGATCTTTTCCGCGGCCGTGCGGAAGGTCTCTACGTCCTGCGCCTCGCCGTGATAGCCGGGCACCAGCGGCACGCCGGCTCTTTCCATCAACGCCTTGGCGGCGGACTTGCTGCCCATGGCGTCAATGGCCGAGGCGGGTGGGCCAAGGAAAATCAGCCCGGCCTCTTCGATGGCGCGGGCGAAGCCAGCGTTTTCGGAGAGAAAGCCGTAACCGGGGTGAATCGCCTGGGCGCCGCTGGCCTTGGCGGCAGCGATCAGTTTGTCGATCAGCAGGTAGCTTTCGGCCGGCTTGGCGCCGCCGAGGTCGATGCGGATGTCGGCCTCGCGGGTATGCCGTGCGTCACGGTCGATGGCGCTGTGCACGGCCACGGTAGTCAGGCCCATAGCCTTGGCGGTGCGCATCACACGGCAGGCGATTTCGCCGCGGTTGGCGACCAGGAGGGTAGTGATATGTTGTTTGCTCATGAATGCTGTTCCTGCCAGGCCGGCTGGCGTTTTTCGAGGAAAGCGCGCAGGCCTTCTTGGCCTTCCGGGCTGGTTCGCACGCTAGCGATGACACCTTCGGTATAGGTACGCAACGAGGGTTTGAGCGCGCCGCTGCCGACCTGATGAAGCAGGCCCTTGGTGGCCCGCATGGCCTGCGGACTGTTAAGCAGCAAATTGCCAAGCAGCTTCTCTACCTTTTCATCGAGCTGCTCGCTCGAACAGCTTTCTGCAAAGAGCCCCAGCTCGCGGGCACATTCACCGCTGAAGCGCTCGGCAGTGAGGGCGTAGCGTCGGGTGGCGCGTTCGCCAATCGCCTGGACGACGAAGGGGCTGATCACGGCTGGTGCCAGGCCAATGCGCACCTCGGACAGCGACAGCTGGGCATCAGCCGTTCCGATGGCCATGTCGCAGCAGGCAATGAGACCAACCGCGCCACCAAAAGCCGCACCCTGAACAACGGCCAGCGTGGGTATTTTCAGGTGGTAGAGCTTGTGCATCAGCTCGCCCAACTCATGGGCGTCGCGCACGTTGGCGTTGTAATCGAGGCGAGCGGAATCTTGCATCCACGCCAGATCCGCACCCGCCGAGAAATGCTTGCCGCGACCGCGCAGCAGCAGGAAACGCAGCGACTTATCGCTCTGCACTTCATTGAGCACCAAGATCAGTTCACGAATCATCTCGGCATTGAAGGCGTTGTTCTTTTCCGGACGGTTGAGCCATAGCGTGGCGAAACCCTTGGCGGAATACTCAAGTTCGATAGTTTGAAAGTTGGACGTGCTCATAAATTGTTCCTGCAAACGAAGGCCTACGGCCCTTGGCTTAAGGCTGAAAGCTGGACGTCGAGCCTCCAGCCTCCAGCGCCGTTGTCGGCTTTTCTTTACATCCGGAACACGCCAAAGCGGGTCGGCTCGATGGGCGCATTGAGGGATGCCGATAGCGCCAGGCCTAACACATCACGGGTTTGCGCGGGATCAATCACGCCGTCATCCCACAGCCGCGCGCTGGAATAATACGGATGGCCCTGATGCTCGTACTGCTCAAGAATCGGTTGTTTGAGCTGGGCTTCCTCTTCGGCCGAAAACGTCTGCCCGCTACGCTCAGCCTGTTCGCGCTTGACCTGAGCCAGCACGCCGGCGGCCTGTTGCGCTCCCATCACGCCAATCCGCGCGTTGGGCCACATCCACAAGAAACGCGGGTCATAGGCGCGGCCGCACATGCCGTAGTTGCCCGCACCAAAGCTGCCCCCGATGATCACCGTAAACTTGGGCACCTTGGCGCAGGCCACCGCGGTCACCAGCTTGGCGCCATGCTTGGCGATGCCGCCGGCCTCGTATTTCTGCCCGACCATGAAGCCTGTGATGTTCTGCAGGAACAGCAGCGGGATGCCGCGCTGACAGGCCAGCTCGATGAAGTGCGCGCCCTTCTGCGCGGACTCAGCGAACAGGATGCCGTTGTTGGCCAGAATCGCGATGGGATAGCCCTGTATATGCGCGAAGCCGCAGACCAGCGTGCTGCCGTACAGCGCCTTGAATTCGTCGAGCACCGAACCGTCGACGAGGCGAGCAATTACCTCGCGTACGTCGAACGGCTGCTTGGCATCGGCGGGGATGACGCCATACAACTCCTCGCCATCGAACAACGGCGCAATCGGTGCGCGACTGTTCACTTCACCACGCTTGCGCCAGTTGAGGTTGGCGATGCTGCGGCGAGCCAGCGAAAGGGCGTGCTCATCATTTTCGGCGTAGTGGTCGGCCACGCCGGAGGTCTTGCAATGCACATCGGCACCGCCCAGGTCTTCGGCCGTCACCACTTCACCGGTGGCGGCTTTGACCAATGGAGGGCCGGCGAGAAAAATGGTCGCTTGATTGCGCACCATGATGGCTTCGTCCGCCATCGCCGGCACGTAGGCGCCGCCCGCGGTGCAGGAACCCATCACCACGGCAATCTGCGGAATGCCCATGGCGCTCATGTTGGCCTGGTTGAAGAAAATGCGGCCGAAGTGCTCGCGGTCGGGGAATACCTCGTCCTGACGCGGCAGGTTGGCGCCGCCGGAATCCACCAGATAGATGCATGGCAGGCGATTCTGCTGCGCGATGGTCTGCGCGCGCAGATGCTTTTTCACGGTGAGCGGATAGTAGCTGCCGCCTTTTACCGTCGCGTCGTTGGCGATGATCATGCACTCGACGCCTTCGACCCGGCCGATGCCGGCGACCAACCCGGCCGCTGGGACCTCTTCGCCGTAAACCTCATGGGCAGCCAGTTGGCTGACCTCGAGAAACGGCGAGCCAGCATCGAGCAAGCGGTTGATGCGTTCGCGCGGCAGGAGCTTGCCGCGCGAGGTGTGGCGCAGCTGCGCCTTCTCGCCACCGCCTTCATGGACACGACCGAGCAGGGCGCGAAGGTCCTCGACTTGGGCGAGCATTGCTCCACGGTTCGCGGCGAACTCAGGCGAGCGGGTGTTGATTTGGGTATGCAGGATAGCCATAAAAACCTCGAAAAAGCGCTATAGGCTGGAGGCTGGACGAGGAACGAGGCGGCTTCTCATCGTAGGGTGGACCCGCTTTAGCCCTACCACACTGCATTCCGCGGGCGGTGGGCTGAAGCCCACCCTACAGACTGGACGGCAAACGAGTCCGCTTCGTCCAGCCTTCGGCCTCAAGCCTCCAGCCGCTTTTTTATTTCGTTTCGTTGAACAGCTCGCGGCCAATCAGCATCCGACGAATCTCGCTGGTACCGGCGCCGATCTCGTAGAGCTTGGCGTCGCGCCACAGGCGCCCGACTGGGAATTCGTTGATGTAGCCGTTGCCGCCCAGGATCTGGATCGCTTCACCGGCAAGCCAGGTCGCCTTTTCAGCCGCGTAAAGGATGACGCCGGCACAGTCCTTGCGAACCTGGCGAACATGACCGCTGCCCTGCGCATCGAGGTGCTTGCCCACGGCGTACAGATAGGCGCGGCATGCCTGTTGAGTGGTGTACATGTCCGCAACCTTGCCCTGGATCAGCTGGAACTCGCCGATGCTTTGGCCGAACTGCTTGCGGTCGTGGATGTAGGGGATGACCACATCCATTGCCGCCTGCATCAGGCCCAGCGGTCCGCCGCTGAGTACTGCGCGCTCGTAGTCGAGGCCGCTCATCAGCACCTTGACGCCTTCGCCGACACCGCCCAGTACGTTCTCTTCCGGCACCTCAACATCCTGAAACACCAGTTCGCCAGTGTGCGAGCCGCGCATGCCGAGCTTGTCGAGCTTCTGCGCAACCGAGAAACCGGGGGCGCCTTTCTCGAGGATGAAAGCGGTCATGCCCTTGGGGCCGGCAGCCAGATCGGTTTTGGCGTAGACCACCAGCACATCGCAATCGGGGCCGTTGGTGATCCACATCTTGGTGCCGTTGAGCACGTAGCGGTCGCCTTTCTTATCGGCGCGCAGCTTCATCGAAACCACATCGGAACCGGCGTTGGGTTCGCTCATGGCCAATGCGCCGATGTGCTCCCCTGAAATCAGCTTGGGTAAAAACTTGCGCTTTTGCGCCTCGCTGCCGTTGCGGTTGATCTGATTGACACAGAGGTTGGAGTGGGCGCCGTAGGACAAGCCGATGCCGCCAGCGGCGCGGGATATTTCTTCCATGGCGATCATGTGCGCCAGGTAACCCATGCCGGAGCCGCCGTATTCTTCTGAAACGGTCAGGCCAAGCAGACCCATGTCGCCAAACTTGCGCCAAAGGTCCATCGGAAATTGATCGGTACGGTCCGCTTCCTCGGCACGCGGGGCAATTTCCTTTGCAGCGAAACCGGCAACGGAATCGCGCAACATGTCGATTTCCTCACCGAGGAAAAAATTCAATCCGGGCAAGCCACTCATGGTCCAGCTCTCCTGTTGTCATTGTTGGTTTCTTTGGAAACGCCGCTGGCTCGCTCCAGTGCCAACCGGCAGCGTTGTTCCGCAAGGTCTAGTTCCGCCTGCATCTTTTGAATGTCCAGCACCTGCCGATCGAGCTGCTGACGCCTGTTTGAAATCGTTTCCAGCAAACGGCTCAGCTGCATGCTGTTGCCGCCGGCTGGGTCGTACATGCTGATCAATTCCTTGCATTCGGCCAGCGACAGTCCGATGCGCTTGCCACGCATGATCAGCTCGAGCGTTACCCGATCGCGTTGCGAGTAGAGGCGCTTCTGACCGCGTCGCTCGGGCAGCAGCAAGCCCTGTTCCTCGTAGAAGCGAATGGCACGCGTGGTCACCTTCATCTCGCGAGCAAGTTCGGAAATGCTGTAGATGTTGGGCATGTCCACTCGTGACACCTCTCCTTCACGTTAACGTCCGACTGGGCCCGTCGAAAAAAGCTTTTTCAGGCCCGTCAGGTTTGTGTCACTAGCTGTTGTATCACCCGGCCTTCATTGAAGGCCGGGCACTGCATCAGAGTTGAACGGCGTCGATGCGTTTCGATGTTCCGGTCTGGCTCGCGTCGTAGAAACTGGAGCCCGAGCGCAGCTGCTCTAGTAGCTGCGCTTTTTTGCTCTCGGCATGCGAGAGATAGCGTTCCTTCACCGGGCCGTAACCGCGTACCGCATCTGGCAGCTCGGCCAGTTTCACAGCCAGACCGAGGTTGTCCGCCGTTACCGCAGTCAGGAGTTCGTCAAGCAGCTCTTCGTAACTTTGCAGCCAGTGCCGCTCGACCTTGCGCTCCTGGGTGTAGCCGAAAGGATCGAGCCAGGTGTTGCGCATGAATTTCAGCTTGGCCAGCAGCTTGAAACCCTTGAGCATCCAGGGGCCGAAGCTCTTCTTGGTCGGCTCAGCGCCGGGCTCGGCCTTGTTGAGCACAGGCGGTGCGAGGTGAAAGCGTAGGCTGTAATCGCCTTCGAACGTCGCCTCGATCTTTTTCAGGAAGTCGCCATTTGTGAACAGTCGCGCCACTTCATACTCGTCCTTGATCGCCAGGACCTTGAAGTAGTAGTGGGCCACCGCTGCTGTCAGCGCGCCAGGCTGGCCGACGAGCGCCGTTTCCTTGGTGCTGAATTGCTCGACGCGATCCAGATAACGCTTGGCCAGTGCCGCGTTCTGGTAGTCGGTGAGATAGCTGCTACGCCGTTCAATGGTCTCGTCCAGCGTCTGCGATAGTTGCCGATCACGGCTCTGGACCTTGCCCGACTCCAGCTTTTGTTGCACGCGGACCAGGTCGACCGCTGCACGACGGCCCCAGACAAAGGCGTTGCGGTTGAATTCCACGGCTGTGCCGTTCAGCTCGATTGCCTGCATAAGGGCCGCTTCGCCGACCGGCAGCCAGCCTTTCTGGTAGGCGTAACCCAGCATGAACGTGTTGGTCGCGATCGAGTCGCCCATCAGCGCAGTGGCGAGCTTGCTGGCGTCTACGAATGTCGCCTGGCCGTCGCCTACGGCTTCGCGAATTTGTGCTGCCATATCGCCGGTCTGGAAGCGCGGGTCCGGGTGCGCTTCGAGGTCGCCGCTTTCCGCCTGCAAGGCAAAGGTGCGGACAAAGGCGCTGGTGATGCTTTCTTCACTGTTAACCACCGCGTGGGTCACGCCCTGGCGCATCTTCGACAGCGTTTCGGTATTGGCGCTGACCACCAGATCGCAACCTAGCAGCAAGCTGGCTTCGCCTTCGGCAATGCGCGGGGCGAAGAGCTGATCCTGCTGGGCGGCAATGCGGATATGCGACCACACCGCGCCACCTTTCTGAGCCATGCCGGCCATGTCGAGGTTTAGCGCACCCTTGCCTTCGATGAACGCCGCCATGCCGAGCAGGGCGCCGATAGTGACGACGCCTGTTCCACCGACGCCAGTGACCAGGATGCTGTAGGGCTCATCCAGCGTCAGCGGGGCGGGCTGTGGCAGTTCCCAGCGGTCCTCAGGTTTTTCCGCCAGAGCCTTGGGCTTGCGCAACTTGCCGCCTTCGATCGTGACGAAGCTCGGGCAGAAGCCAGAAAGGCAGGTGAAGTCCTTGTTGCAGGATGACTGGTCGATTTCACGCTTGCGCCCGAATTCGGTTTCCACTGCGACGACGGACATGCAGTTGGATTTGCTGCTGCAGTCGCCGCAGCCTTCGCAGACCGCCTCGTTGATCATCACACGGCGTGCCGGGTCCGGGAACGTGCCGCGCTTGCGACGCCGCCGTTTTTCGGCAGCGCAGGTCTGGTCGTAAATGATGGCCGAGACGCCGTTGAATTCGCGCATCTCGTTCTGCACGTCGTCCATGCGGTCTCGGCGATACACCGGAACGCCAGCGGCGAGGTCTTTTACATGCTCGTATTTGTCCGTGTCGTCGCTGACCACCACAATTTTGGTCACGCCTTCTGCGGCCAACTGACGCGAAATCTGCGACACGCTGAGCGTACCGTCGACAGGCTGCCCACCGGTCATCGCTACCGCGTCGTTGTAAAGAATCTTATAGGTGATCGATACCTTGGCAGCCACAGCCGCGCGGATCGCCAGCAACCCGGAGTGGAAGTAGGTGCCGTCGCCGAGATTGGCGAACACATGCTTGGTCGCGGTGAAAGGCGCCTGGCCGACCCAGGCTACGCCTTCGCCACCCATCTGGCTGAATGTCTGGGTTTGCGGGTAAATCCAGGCCGCCATGTAGTGGCAGCCGATCCCCGCCAGCGCTCGGCTGCCTTCGGGAACCTTGGTCGAGGTGTTGTGCGGGCAGCCGGAGCAGTAATGCGGCACGCGATCCATCAGGTTGACCAGATGACCCTTGCTGCACAGTTGCGCTTCCAGAACAGCCAGGCGGACCTGCAATTCACCGCCCTGATAGACCCGCAGAATCCGCCGCGCCAGCGCACGGGCGATTTGTGCGGGCGTCAGCTCTCCGATGGCCGGCAGCAACCAGTCAGTATGCGGCCTGGCCCATTCGCCCTTGTCGTCGAACTTGCCGACGATGGCGGGGCGCACATCCTCACGCCAGTTGTAGAGTTCTTCCTTGAGCTGGTACTCGATCATGTGGCGCTTTTCTTCGACCACCACGATTTCTTCCAAACCCTCGGCGAACTGCCGCACGCCTTCGGCCTCGAGCGGCCAGATCATTCCTACCTTGTAGACGCGCAGCCCAATTTGCTGAGCGAGCGCGTCGTCGATGCCGAGAATCTTCAGTGCCTGGCATACGTCGAGATAAGATTTGCCAGAAGTGATGATGCCCAGACGCGCCTTGGGCGAATCGACAACGATACGGTCGATGCGATTGGCGCGGGCGTAGGCCAGCGCGGCGTAAACCTTATGCTCGAACAGCCGCTTTTCCTGATCCAGCGGCGGGTCCGGCCAGCGGATGTTCATGCCGCCTTCCGGCATAGGCACGTCGGGGATGATCGGCTGCACGCGATGAGCGTCGACGTCGACGATGGCGGCGCTTTCTACGGTGTCGGCCACCGCCTTGAGCGCAACCCAGCAACCGGAAAAGCGCGACATGGCCCAGCCATGCATGCCGTAGTCCAGGTATTCCTGCACGCCAGAAGGTGCCAGCACCGGCATCATGACGGCTTTGAAGATGTGTTCGGTCTGGTGCGGCAGGGATGAAGACTTGGCTCCGTGGTCGTCACCGGCAATCGCCAGCACACCGCCAAAACGTGAGGTGCCTGCGGCATTGGCGTGGCGGAACACATCGCCACAGCGGTCCACACCCGGACCCTTGCCGTACCACATGCCGAACACGCCGTCGTACTTGGCGCCCTCGAAGATGTTGACCTGTTGGGTGCCCCATAACGAGGTGGCCGCTAGGTCTTCGTTGACGCCTGGCTGGAAGTGAACGTGATATTCCTTCAGGTGGTCACGAGCCTTCCATAGCGCCTGGTCGAACCCGCCGAGGGGCGAGCCGCGATAGCCAGAGATGAAGCCTGCAGTATCGAGCCCATTCTCGAGGTCGCGCTGGCGCTGCATCAACGGCAGACGCACAAGCGCCTGGATACCCGTCATCAGTACTTTGCCGGTCTGTTGGACGTACTTGTCGTCCAACGATGGGGTTTTGCTCATGGCCAACCTCCGATTGTTCTTGTCTGCGCGGCACATGGCGGCGAAGAATATTTGAACAAATTATCGGTTTACGTGTAAATATCGTAAAACGATAAAATCGGCTACCAGGTATCAGATAAACAGATACCTAGTGGGTAGAGAATGACGAAATCACCCGGGGTGCAGCGTTTTGCTCGGCGGACCCGCTTGGAGAACAAATGACCGCCATTGGCGATCACTCGATTCGCTACTACTTCGCCAGTTCGGCTTCTAGCGTCTGTTGCAGACGCGGGTCATCCGGGCCGACATCCGGCGCGAAACGCGCCACCACTTGGCCGTTGCGGCCGACGACGAACTTTTCAAAGTTCCAGAGCACCTCCGGGGCTGCGTTGGTCTCGATGCCATAACCGGCGAGACGCTCGCGCATGGGGCCTTCACCCGTAGCGTCTGGCTGGGCGCCGGTCAGTTCCGCATAAAGTGGATGACGATCCTCGCCAGTAACTGAAATCTTGGCGAAAAGCGGGAACTGCACGTTATAGGTCAGGGTGCAGAATTCCTTGATGTCCTGATCGGTGCCCGGCTCCTGTTCCTTGAAGTTGTTGGCTGGGAATGCCAACACCTCCAAGCCTTGTTCGCGCTTGTCTTCGTAGAGCTTTTCCAGTCCTTCGTACTGCGGCGTCAGCCCGCATTTGGACGCCACATTGACAACCAGCAATACCTTACCTTTATAGCGCTCCAGCGTAAGCGATTGGCCATCATTGGACTGCACCGGGATATCGAAGATTGAAGCCATGGATGTCCTCCTTCTGCTATGAAATGTCCAGCCTAGACGAAATTTACCGAAGTGAAGCAGCTTAACGATACAAATATGTGAAAAGTGATCATTTTATACAGCTGGCATTGTTTTACCCTCTGTTTGCCGGTTAGCCATCGAATTGCGCGCAGCCACAGGCAAAGGGTTTCGCTATGGATTATCTCTGGACAAAATACGTGAAAATGTTCAACTAATGGCCGGTTTCACCCCGACAACAAGACAGACAAGAAGGAGATTCGCATGCGTGCAGCCATCATTTCCGAGCGTAATGCCCTACCGATAGTCGGTGAGTTTCGCGAGCCCGAGCCGCAGCAGGGCGCCGTCATGATCGACGTCGACACCGCCGGCCTGGGCGGCTGGGACGTGCTCGGCGCTTATCGGCTCGGTGTCGAGTACCCCTGTGTGATTCGTGGCGAAGGTGTCGGTCGTGCCGAAGATGGCCGTCGAGTGTATTTCGGTGAGCGTTCGGTTCTGCCGTTCGGTGCCTGGGCCGAGCGCACACTGGTACCTGCCGCGGAAGTCTGGAACGTTCCTGACGATGTCGATGACAAGACCGCGATCAGCATGGGTATCGCTGGCACTGGCGCCCTCGTGCCGCTGGAAACGGCGCACATCCAGAAAGGCGAAAAAGTGCTCGTGCTCGGCGCTACCGGAACGCTTGGCCAAATCGCGCTGCAATTGGCCCGTGGGATGGGTGCCGGAAAGGTGGTGGGCGCGGCGCGTTCTGCCGAAGCACTGACGCGCTTGAAGTCGCGCGGCATCGCCGATGACGTGGTCACGCTGGGCAGTGCCGATGATGTAGCCGCGCTGAAGGAAGCAGCCGATGGCGGTTTCGATGTGGTGCTGGATCTGGTGTGCGGTCAACCCATGCTGAACGCCTTGAAGGCGACCAACTGGGGTGCACGGATCGTGACGGTGGGAACCGGGGCGGGACGCAAGCTTGATCTCGATATCGCCGATCTACTGTTCCGCTCGCTGTCGTGCATCGGCACGGGCCAGCGTCCGCCTGCCGACCGCGAGCAAATCTGGCTGCGTCTGCTGAAAATCGCGAAAGAGCAGCAGCTTCAGATCGACTACGCGGACTACACACTTGATCAGGCCGCCGAGGCCTGGGCTGCGCAGGTGTCTGGCCCTCACGCGAAAATCACGGCGAGCGTTCGCCGCTGAGCCAATGTACAGGCCGGCGCGCCTCGCGCTAGCCGGCCGAGCATCGTGGTTTGTGGATCGGCTTGATGGGTACGGCTATGACGGGGCGCCCAGCTCCACGGACTATGGCGGCGGCACTTGTGTACCAATCCGGCCCAATCCTGACCAGGCGGGCGCTGCCTGGCGGTCAGCTCGAAGCGGTGGAAAACTTAGGGAGCGACAATGGATATCCGCAGGATGAATAGAGCGGCAATACTCATGTTGTTTTTGATTATTGCCGTGCCGGCTCAAGCCGGGCGCATACAAGAAGAGCTGCAGACGACCCAGGAACTACGATCCCTGGCCTTTCTGACCTGCGCAAATGCGTTGGTGTATTTCAATCAGAACGGAAGCCCCTACGAGTTGCGTAACAAACAGGGCTATCAGCAACGGATGCTTCGCTTGCGAAGCCTGGCCAAAAGTCTGGGCGTTGCGGACGTTATAGATGAAGTGCAGCGCCTGCAAACACGCCTCGATGATACTGACGAGTTACCCCAAACCAGCGCGGCGCTACGCTCTACCGAACCCTCTTATTCACGTAGGCTGTTGCCTGTTATCGAGTCGCACGCACATCTGCAAGCCTTCCTGAATGCCCATTACGCCCAGCTGCAGGGTGACGAGCCTCTGGGTGAGCTTGGAAAACTACACGCCATCAGCCGCGCTATGGGCGAATTGCTGGTGAACTATCAGATCGCGTCGTTCAATCGTCTTGGCGCCGAAACATGGATACTGAGAGACGAGAAAACCGATCAACTCGATCACGAAGTGGTCGGTGCGTTCGAGCGTTTGTCGGCCGGCCATCCGGCATTTGCCGAGGCGCTTGAGCATGCGGCACGCGAGTACTCGTTCGTCCGCGGCGTGATCCTCAAACAGGACGGCAATTGGGCGCCCAACGGGGCTGAACGCTATATGCGGTCGACGATTACCGAAGTCGACCAAATCGCCAGAGGATTGCTCCAGTAACATTGCCTGCCGCTTCTGGTGTGTGATGCCCGGCGGCAAGCGGTTTCGCGTCTTTGTGCTTTTTGTCCGGCGTGGCGATCATCACTGCGGGGCATCGCGTGATTGCGAGCTGCGATGCCTTGGCCCGGCAGGTCAGTCGGCGGCAGGCCAGGTGCCGTTGTTCATCAGGCTATCGAATGCTTCTGTCATTTCGTTGGCCGAACTAGGGTAGTCATGACGCACCCACCAAAGCCATGTGCCAATCAGCGCGCCCACGAAGCTGCGCACCGCCACCTCTCCGCGCAATCCGCTGCACTCGTAGATGCCATGTTTGCGGTAGTGCTCGCGCACCAGAATCAGTAGCAAATTTTCCAGGTGAGCAAGAACGATCGCTTGTGAAGGACTGTTGAAGAATGAGGTGGTCAGGGCTGCATGCCGCTCGGTGGCGTTGAACAGCCATGCTGAAACATCGAGCACGATCCGTTTTTCCCCGGCGACATCGCAAACGCGGGTTTGCGGCAGGCCGATGGACTCATAACCGGCCACCAGCAAGTCTTCCTTGTCACGAAAGTGTGCATAAAACGTCGAGCGTGCTACCCCGGTATGGCTGAGCAGTTCCTGCACCGAGATGTCCCGAAAATCCTTTTCCAACGCCAATCGATACATCCCGTCCAGAAGCAGCTCTCGGGTTCGCTGTGTGCGTAACGCGTGGCGCTTGCTGGCCATGTCGGGCTTGGTCGGTCGTTCCGGCACAGCAGAGATGTGCTGCTTCATCCTTTACCTCTGCGAAGTGTGTTTGTCGGTCGTGGCGCCAGTACCTGTAAGCGTAGCTGGCATAAGCATGGAGACTGGCACGTGCGCTTCACCGCGGACAAGGCTTGTTCGATTGAGCGAGCGCAACAGTCGTCCCTGTGCGGCGAAATCGAACAGATCGGGAATTCTGTCCGTTGTGGATTCTTCAGTCGAAACCTACCTTTCTCTCATCCCCAAGCACCGGGGACTTGCAGATGGGCGTCGATCAAGCCGCTTCGGTTAGTTGTTGAGCGTTACCTGTTGAGCGGCTGAGGGCAGGGGTGCGGCCGGCTAATCGGCCAGCGAAGTGCTTGCATCGGCAACGCCCCAATCCGTGAAATAGAACGCATCAAGCAGATCGCGACATGCAATCCATTCAAACGACAGAAGAATAACAATGAGCCAATCCTACGATTACATCATTGTCGGTGCCGGTTCTGCCGGCTGCGT
The DNA here is from genome assembly GCF_982611455.1 of Stutzerimonas sp. Classification (NCBI taxonomy): domain Bacteria; kingdom Pseudomonadati; phylum Pseudomonadota; class Gammaproteobacteria; order Pseudomonadales; family Pseudomonadaceae; genus Stutzerimonas; species Stutzerimonas sp. The sequence goes on along the minus strand of NZ_CEXBBO010000007.1, from coordinate 100,586 downwards.
GATGGCCAACCGGCTATCCGCCGACCCGAGCGTTTCGGTACTGCTCATCGAAAGCGGCCCCGACCATACCAGTCCCTTGATCGCCATGCCGCGCGGGATCGGCAAATTGCTGATGGCCGGCAACCCGCATGTATGGGATTACCAGGCCTCGCGCGGTGAAGGCATGGCCACTGAATTGTGGCTCAAGGGTAAAGCCATCGGCGGCTCCAGTTCGGTCAACGGCATGGTCTACGTGCGCGGCGCGCCGGCAGATTACGATGGCTGGGAAGCGCAAGGTTGCTACGGCTGGGGTTGGGCGGACATTGGCCGACAGTTCGTCGCGCTGGAGGACCATCAGCTTGGCGCATCCCAGTGGCGTGGCGCTGGCGGGCCGCTCAAGGTCACCGTGCATCCATCGGGCGATCCGCTATGCGAGGCCATCATTAACGCCGCCGGCTCGATAGGCACTGCGCGGGTTGCCGACACCAATCATGTGGATTCAGTCAGCAACGGTGGCTTCGGTTACCAGCCGCAGACCACCTGGAACGGGCAACGCTTCAGCGCGGCCAAGGCATTTCTCGATCCGGTGCGGGATCGTCCGAACCTGACCGTGAGGACTGGCACTTGCGTGCAGCGCATCGAGTTCAGCCAGCGCCGCGCGGTTGCCGTGCATATAGCAGGGAAGGGCGGCGAACAGTCGTTTGGCGTGCGCCGGGAAGTGGTGTTGTGCGCGGGCGCCATCGAGTCGCCAAAGCTGTTGCAACTGTCTGGCATCGGGCCGACTGAATTGCTGAAGCAGCATGGCATTGCGCTCGTGCAGTACTCACCGGACGTAGGTCGCAACCTGCGTGAGCACGTGTATATGGCGGTGCAGTATCGGGTTACCAGCGGCAGCCTGAATCATTGTTTCGCAGGCTTCGGCCTGCTGCGTTCGGTGGCGCAATATTTCTTCAGCAAGAAAGGCCCAATGACCCACGCCGCCCACGAAGCGGGCGGTTTCGTGAAGACCCGGCCGGGTCTGGACCGCCCGGACGCGCAAATCGGCGTTAGCCTCTATTCCATGGATGGCGACGGCAAGACGGTGATGATCGACAAGCAACCCGGCCTGACCATTGGCGGCTATTTCATGCATCCCCAGAGCCAGGGCGAAATCACCATTCAGTCGGCCGATCCAGCCGTGCCGCCGAAAATCGTCGCCAACTACCTAACCGCCGAGGCCGATCGGGTCGCCGCCATCTCGCTACTGCGCTGGATTCGCCGTCTGGCTGCCGAGCCGGTGCTTAAACCCTTCATCGTTCAGGAGCTGACGCCGGGACCGCAGGTGCAAAGCGATGAGGAAATCCTTGCCGCGTTCCGCCGGTTCGGCCAGACCGCTTTTCATGTTTCCGGCACCTGTCGGATGGGCGCGGACAGCGATTCGGTGCTCGATCCCGAGCTGAGGGTGCGCGGGGTCGAGGGTGTCCGCGTCGTCGATACCTCGATCATGCCGAGCCTTGTCTCGGGCAACACCAATGCACCGGCGATGGTCATCGCCATGCGCGCCGCCGAAATCATCACTGGCGCCGCCGTCACTGGCATAACCAAAGGAGCTGTAGCGGCATGAGCATTCCATTTACGCAGCTGAACAAACTCTATATCGACGGCGCCTGGGTTTCGGCAAACGGTCCGACCGAAGCCGTGCTCAACCCCGCCACCGAGGAGGTGATCGGCCAAGCGCCGGTGGGCGATACCGCCAGTGCCGACGCCGCTATTGACGCCGCGCGACGTGGGTTTGACAGCGGCCCATGGCCGTGGCTGAGCATGGCCGAACGTGCCGGTTATATGCGCCGCATGCACAGTGCGCTGGTGGCGCGCCGGGTGGAAATCGCCGCGCTGATCATCGCCGAGGTCGGTTGCGCGCAAGGTGTTACCTATGCGATGCAGGTCGATATGCCGCTGGCTCATGTGCTCACAGCCATCGACCAGTCGCTGCACGACGCGACGCAGCAGATTCCCGTGGAAGCAACGCCCAATCCGTTCAACCCGGGCGGGCCGATGATCCTTGGCAGCGGCAGCATCGAGCGCGAACCGATCGGCGTGGTTTCAGGCATCACCGGCTATAACTTCCCGTTTCTGCTCAATCTGGCGAAGATCTTCCCGGCGCTGCTGGCGGGCAATACGCTGGTGCTCAAACCGTCGCCGTTCACGCCTTATTCGGCACTGCTGTTCGGTGAAATTGCCGAGCAGGCCGGTTTACCCAAGGGTGTGCTGAATATTGTCACGGGTGGTGTCGAGGTCGGCAGCCTGCTAAGCAGCGATCCGCGGGTGGATATGGTGTCGTTCACCGGCTCCGAAGCGGTGGGCGTGAGCATCATGTCCCAGGCTGCGCCGACGCTTAAGCGTGTGCACCTTGAACTGGGCGGTAAATCCGCCTTGATCGTGCGGCCCGATGCCGACCTCCAAGGCACCGCCCTGGGCGCCATAGCCGGTCTGACGGTCAATGCCGGGCAAGGCTGTGCCTTGCTTACGCGCTTTCTGGTGCACAACTCCATCCGGGAGCAGTTTGTGCAAATGGCCAAGGCGGTGGCCAGCCAGATGAAGATTGGCAACCCGGCCGACCCGAGCGTGGTGATGGGTCCGCTGATTCGTGAATCGCAGCGGGCCAAGGTCGAGCATTTCGTTGCCAGTGGCCGCGATTCGGGTGCCACGCTGGTATGCGGAGGCGGTCGCCCGCAGGGCTTGGACAAAGGCTTCTTCAGCGACATCACCCTGTTCGATGATGTGCGCAACGACATGACCATCGCCCAAGAGGAAATCTTCGGGCCGGTGGGCGTGGTCATCGGTTTCGATAACGATGAAGAGGCCATCGCCATCGCCAACGATTCGCGCTATGGCCTCAATGGCGCGGTCGCCACGGCCGACGCCGCGGTTGCCTACCAGATGGCTCGGCGCATCCGCGCGGGTAGCGTTTATATCAACGGGGGCGGCGGCAAGATGCCCTATGCGCCAATCGGCGGCTTCAAGCGGTCGGGCATCGGCCGCGAGTTCGGTCCGGACTGGCTGAAAGAGTTCACTCAGGAAAAATCCATCATTTATCCCATCGGGCGCTAAGCCGTTCGGCAACACATGGCGCCGTTCATGGCGCCATCCCGATCGGTTTTCGATAGCTCATTAACGGCCCCTTGTGGGCCGTTTTTTTTGCCCAGCAAACGGCTTTGCCCTCGCTGATCGTCCGTAGCGCTTGCAGGTAGGCGTGATGCGTTTCAGCGATATCGCTTTGCATTTGAGCGATAGCCGGTTTCGTTGTGCCGCCGCGAATCGTCCCGTCTACTGAAGCGGCTGCCCCTGGCTAGAGGGGCGCGCAGGTCAGCTGACAATAAAAACAATGGGCGCGACGGAGAATGTGATGTTCAAGACCACGTTAATTGCCAATTCGGCGCTGAGCCTGGCGGCGGTTCTCGTCTGGGTCAGTCAGGCGCAGGCGGCTCAATACGATCTCGGCAACCCCGACCTCTCGATGCGTTGGGACAACACCTTGCGCTACAACCTGGGTATTCGTGCCGAAAGTCGTGATGACGCATTGGCCAACAACGCCACTTATGACGAATCCGACTCCAAGTTCGACCGCGGCGATGTGGTGACCAATCGCGTCGACCTGATGAGCGAATTCGAGTTGGCCTACAAGCGCTACCACGGTTTTCGCATCAGCGGCGCAGCCTGGTATGACCAGGCGTATTCCGATACCGATGTCGAAACCGGTTCGGGCGCGGTGTACTACCCAGGCGCGTTTCCCGGTGCGAGCGTTCCGAGCTATCGCGGTGGGGAATATTCGAGCCATACCAAGCGTTATCACCATGGCCCCAGCGGCGAACTGCTGGATGCCTTCGCGTTTACCCGCTTCTACGTAGGTGACGCCCCCGTCAGCGTGCGGGCCGGTCGGCATACGGTGTACTGGGGCAACGGACTCCTAATCGCGGGACATGCGTTGTCGTATTCCCAGGCACCGCTGGATGGCCGCAAGGCGCTCGCCAATCCGGGCACCGAAACACGGGAAATCTTCCTGCCGCTGGCTCAGGTTTCGGCCCAGGCACAGGTCACCGACCGACTATCCGTCGCTGGCCAATATTTCTTCGAGTGGGACAGTACCCGGGCGCCGGAAGGCGGGACCTATCTGGCCTCGGCCGATGTCGCCCTCGAAGGCCCGAATCAATTGCCGGTTGCACCGGGTTTCGCGCGTCCCATCGTCGATCCGCTGGAACCCGACGACAGCGGCAACTGGGGCGTAATGGCCAGTTACGGGCTGGACTTCATGCATTCCGAGGTCAGCGCCTACTACCGTGAATTCGATGACTACACGCCGTGGGGCCTACAGGTCGGGCCGGATTTCGCCCGCTATGTGTACGCCGAAAACACCAAGCTTTACGGTCTGGGCTGGTCGATGGGGCCGGTGCTGGGCGGCGCTTCGGTAGGTATCGATCTTTCCTACCGCAAGGATGCACCCTTGATATCCAGTGGCATCAGCTTGGCGGACAACCAGGGCGCGCGTGGCGACACCCTGCATATGGTGGTTAACGGGTTGTGGTTGTTGCCGCGCACGGACTATTTCGACACCGGCACGTTGATCGCCGAAATGGCTTACAGCCATCTGGACAAGGTCACCCATAACGAGAGTCTGTTCCGCGGCGAAGGCTACGGCGGCTGCGCAACGGGGCAGGACAAGGAATGGGGTTGCGCCACGCGCAACTATGTCGGCGCGGCGCTCAGCTTCACGCCGCAGTGGCTGGGTGTGTTCCCCGGCTGGAACCTGTCTATGCCCATGAGCGTGGATTACGGCATCTCCGGCAACGCCGCGACAGGTGGCGGCAACGAAGGCCGCTACACCTACAAGGTCGGCGTGAAGGCGCTGTTCGACGAGCGCTACGACTTCACCCTGGCTTACATCGGCTATGGCAGCCAGCGCAACTACGACGATATCGCCGGCGTCGGCAAGACCGTCGTCGGCGGCAGCGGCGACATCGGCCTGTCCGACCGTAACTGGCTATCGCTCACATTCAGCACGGCATTCTGAGTAGATCACCACGCGTCGGCCTGCATGCAGGCCCGCCGCGAATCTGCGCGCTTTTCCGGCATTGCCGAGACTTTGCTCGACGAGCAGGCGCGCTTTCCAGGCGATGACAAAAACAACGATGACTGGAGGTATACATGTTCTTCAACCGATCTGTGACCGGGTTGCTGGCCGCCATGAGCGCAGCGTCAGCATTCGCAGCGCCTTATACGCCCGCTGACCTTGGCAATGAGCTGACCCGATTCGGTGCGATAGCCGCAGGCAACGAAGCGGGCACCATCCCGCCCTATGACGGCGGCCTAAAAGTACCGGCGGGCCTGAAGCCCGGCGACGGTCAATGGCCGAATCCGTTCGAAGGCGAGACGCCGCGGGTGCGTATAACGGCGGCCAACGCCGATGAATACGCCGAGCAGCTTTCATCGGGGCAGATGAAACTGCTCAAGCAGTACCCCGACACCTATTACATGGATATCTACCCGACGCATCGCACCGCGGCATTTCCAGAGGCGTTTCTGGCGGCCACCGAGCGCAATGCCAAAAGTTCGGAGTGCAAGACCATCAACGATGGCCTTTCGATCACCGAAGACTGTCGGGGTGGCTTGCCTTTTCCGCTGCCCGAAAGCGGTGAGCAGGTGATGTGGAACTACATCCTCAACTATCAGGGGGTCAACGGTTGGGATTGGAACCACAGCGCCTATGTCGTCAACCAGGGCCACGCCACGCTGACTAACACCAATCAATCCACCGGTGAAAAACCGTATTACCAGATTGGCGTGGACGGTCGTGACCCGGCGATGGCGCAGCGCATATGGTCGCGCGTCGTTGCGCCAGCCCGTACCGCCGGGCAGGCATCGGGGTACTGGGATTACCTCGATCCGGTGAAAAGTTCGCGCTACGCCTGGAGCTACACCACCGGCCAGCGCCGAGTCCGTCAGGCGCCCGAATTCAATTACGACACGCCCAACTCGGCCTTTGGCGGCGTGGCGTTCTATGACGAGATTTTCCTGTTCTCGGGAAAGATGGATCGCTTCGACTGGAAGCTGGTCGGCAAGAAGGAAATGTTCATTCCCTACAGCAATTACAAGTTGAAGTGGGGCTGCGACATGGATACCAAACTAATGCCCAACCACATCAATCCTGACTGCGAGCGCTGGGAGCTGCACCGCGTCTGGGTGGTCGAGGCAACCCGCAAGGAGGGCGTTCGCCACGCGCAGAGCAAACGCCGCTACTACATCGACGAGGACACCTTTGGCGCAGCGGTTTACGACGCCTGGGACGACAGCGGCGAAATGTTCCGGGCCGGCGCCCAATACAACATCCAGGCCTACGGCATTCCCAACAATCCTCAGCAGGACGCCTATTCGCTGTACGACTTCACCCGGAGCCAATACGGCATGTTCGGCAACGGCCCGACGCGCTATCGCGACAAACCGATCGCCGAGCGCGAAGCCAATCCACAAACCATAGCCGGCGGCCAGACGCGCTGAGCACAGCGCGGGGCGAGTGCCGTGGCCGTCGCTGAAAGCGGGGCAGGCGATCGCTGCCGCCGCTGGCGTCACGGGTGGCCTAGATGAATAAAGAAGAGGGACGTTGGTGATGAGCAATCGACTGGAAAACAAAGTGGCGCTGATTACCGGCGCAGGCAGCGGCATCGGCCGCGCATGCGCTCAGATGTTCGCGAAGCAGGGCGCTCAGGTCGTGGTGACCGACCTCTACGCCGACGCGGCCGAGCGCGTCGCCGAAGACATCTCCCAGGCGGGGGGCAAGGCGATAGGGATGAAGGTCGATGTGGGCCGCGAGGAGGATCTGGCCCAGATGGTCGAGGCGGCGATGAAAACCTTCGGCCGTCTCGACGTGCTGTTCAATAACGCCGTGAACAAGAACCCCGACACCGCAAGAGACGTGGACTTCCTCAATTTCAACGAGGATCTGTTCCACGACAACATGCGCGTCAACGTATTGGGCGGCGTGCTCGCCTGCAAACACGCGCTGCCGCATATGCTCGAGCAGGGGCAGGGCTCGATCATCTTCACCTCGTCCACCAGCTCGATTGCCGGTGAAGTTGCCCAGTTCAGCTATGGCGCTTCGAAAGCCGCAGTGAACTGGTACGTGCAAACGCTGGCGGCAACCTTCGGTAAGCGCGGCGTGCGCTGCAACGCAATCCTGCCGGGCGTGATTCGCACCGCCGCCCTCGATGGCTGGGCCAACGACAAGATGGTGCAGGGCTTTGTGGATATCCAGAACGTGCCTCGCCTCGGCCTGCCCGAAGACATCGGCGCGATGGCCGTTTACCTCGCCTCGGACGAATCGAGCTACGTCAACGGCGCGCTCATGCGAGTCGATGGCGGCATGAGCTGTACCACGCCGATGGTGCCGGTGGTACGCGCCTATCTCTGAGCGTCACCCGTCCTCCGGCGGGAGACGTCATCACCTTTCCTGGGAAGCAAACATGGGCATACGACAAGAAACGTTTATCCGCGAATTCCTCGACGCCTGGGGCGACGGCACGGCCGAATCGCGCCCGCAGCTCGACAGGATCATTTCGATGATGGCCGAGGACGCCGTCTGGCAACTGTGGGTGCCGGGCGGGCCCGTCATTCGAGGGCGCGAGGCGCTCAGGCACGAGATTGAGCGGCAGATGAGCTACGTCACCCACAACAAATGCACGATCCGCCAGATCGTGTCTTCGGATGACGTGGTCATGACCGAGCGCGACGACTATGCCGTGTCCAGCGGCAAACCGATGCCGCATTCGATGGTGGCCGTCTATGAACTCGACGAGCAGGGCCTGATCAAGGCCTGGCGCGAATATCTCGATACTGCGGATCTGGCCAAGAAGCTCGGTGTATCGGTCGCCGACGTCGGCGGGCCGAGCCTTCAAGCGGCTGAGCGCTGAGCCCCATTGTTTAGGAGTTTGGAATGGATACGGCAGTAAAAGAACAACAAAGCGCCACTGCAACCGACGAAGGCAAATTGATGGCATTCGTCGAGCAGCTCACGGGTGGGCGGGTCACGAACATGCAGCGGCTGGTTCGCTGGCGTCCGGCGTGGAATCTCGAAGTCGATATCAATGGCCAGACGCAGCGCCTGCACCTGCGAGGCGAACGCGGCGGCGACGTCAGCCCCTTTCCCGACCTGCGCCGCGAAGCCGAGATACTCATGTTGCTTGGCCAGCAGGGCATTCCCGTGCCACGGATTCACGGGTTCTGCGAAGACCCTCCGGCCATCGTCATGGAGCTGGTGCGCGGGACGCGCGATCTTTCCGCTGCTCGCAGCGACGAAGAACGGCGCGATCTGGCTCGCCAGTACGTGCGGGCCATGGCCGCCATGCATCAGTTGCCTGTCGAGCCCTTCGTGGCGCAGGGCATCGACCGGCCCGAGGGCGCCGAGGCGATCTCGCTGGCGGGGTTGGAGGCGTACTACCCGCTCTACGAACGCAACAAGACCCGACCGCAACCCTTGGTTGAATTCGCTCTCCGCTGGCTGCGCCGCAACGTACCCATGCACCGCACCGAGGCGCGGTTCGTGCAATACGACTCGGGCCAGTACCTGTTCGAGAACGGACAGTTGAACGCGCTCTATGACTTCGAGTTCGCGATGATCGGTGACCCGTTGGCCGACCTCGCCTCGGCGCGTATGCGCGACAACTATGAGCCGCTGGGCGACACCTTCAGCGACCTCTACGCCTATTACCAGGAAGTCATTGGCGAGCAGCCGGACCCGGACGTGGTGCGCTTTCATACCGCGCTGTTTTCCACGGTCAGTGCCATGCAGTTTTCCTGCACCGTGGCCACGCCGCAGCCAGGCGATCCACACGATACCTACACCGAGTTCGACATCGCCTTGCGTCGTGTAGTGGTGCATGCGCTGGCCGAGGCGATGGGCGTTCCCCTGGAAACGCCGGCACTGGACATCGCCACGCAAGGGCCGAACACGGCATTGCTGATGATGCTCGAGGATGCCGTCGCGCAGGTGAAGGTGAGTGATGAGTTTCAGCAATCCAAGCTCAAGTCGGTGAGCAAGCTGGTCGAGTATCTCGTCAAGGGAGACGCCATGACGTTGCGATTACAGGCATTGGAACAGGCGGACGCCGAAGCGCTACTGGGCCGCACATTCGGCCATTACAGCGAGATCGACGCGGCATTGGAGGACTTCGTGCGCAGCGCCGGCCCGGAATATGACGAGCCCTTGTTGAAACTGTTCATGAAACAGATCGAGCGGCGCGTGCTGGTGTTCGGCGGCACCGCGATTGGTGGCTCGGCGAGCCATATCGATCTGCCGCCGATCGAGCCCCGCTGAACCGGCCAATCATTGCCGTAGCCAAGCCACCCGTTCAGTTAGAAAGGAAGTTGTTCCATGTCCGAGCAAGACACTCACGCCTTCACGAAAAAATATGGCCCTTGGGCCGTCATCGCAGGTGCTTCCCACGGCGTTGGTGCCGCGCTAGCCGACCAGGTGGCTGCAAAGGGCCTGCACTGCGTGCTGGTTGCCCGGCGCGAAGATGCCCTGGTCGATTTGAAGAAACAGCTTGTCGACCGTTATGGCGTCGAGGTACTGGTCGTCACACTTGACCTGACGTTGGACGATGCCGCCGACCGGCTGGTGGCAGCGGTAACGGACCGGGAAGTAGGGCTGCTGATCTATAACGCCGGGGGCGATCCATACATCACCCGCTTCCTCGACACGCCGGTTGAAGACTGGTGCAAATTGCTGCACCTCAATACCCGGACGATCATGCACTGCTGCCATGCGTTCGGTGGCCGAATGGTTGCGCGTGGCGCCGGTGGGGTCTTGCTGGTTGGCTCCCAGGCTGCGCTGGGTGGCGTGCGCAAGCTGGCTATGTACGCGGCCACCAAGTCTTTTGCCATGACGCTGGGCGAAGGACTCTGGGCTGAATGGAAGGGGCAGGGCGTCGATGTGCTGAGCCTGCTGATCGGCACGGTCGATACGCCAACCCTGCGCGACGCGATGGTCAGGCAAGGAATCGCCGGCGCCCTGACCATGCAACTGGCCAAGGCCGAGGACATCGCTGCGATCGCGCTACGCGAGTTACCCAACGGGCCGACGCTTATTCATCCTGACGATCTGGCCGAGTCCCCCGCCGGGTCGCATTCGGGGCAGGCGCGGCGTGAACACGTACAGCGGATCAGCGCAGAGTCTGCGCTCTTTATCGGTGATTGAAACCGTGGAGCGAGGGCGGCCAGTCGAGTATGCAGCGATGGGTTAGCACCCATCAGATATGGGGCGGCGCAGTGCCGAGCTCGGCGGTAAATGCAGTGGGTTTTTCCATACACCAGGCAGAGTCCGAAACATGAACGATTTCAATAATACGGAGTTCAAACGAGGCTGGCGGATTCTCATCCTTGCAATCGTCGGGGTAGCCACCAGCTCGAGTTCGCTGCTGCTGTACAGCTTCAGCTCGATGGTGATTCCGCTCGAAGAGGCGATGGGCTGGCCGCGCGCCGACCTCCAGGCTTCGATCACCGCGCTTTCGCTGGGGACCATCATTGCCGCGCAATTGGCCGGCTGGCTGAACCTGCGTTACGGTTTGCGGCTGGTCACGCTGATCTCCCTGGTGACGCTGGCGCTCAGTATGTTCGCCTTGTCGCGTGCTTCGGGATCGATCTGGATGCTCTATCTGGGGTTTTTCCTGGTTCCGCTGGCCGGTTTGGGGACCCTGCAGGTGACCTGGTCGCATCTGGTCAATCTCTGGTTCGAGGAGAACCGAGGCTTTGCCCTGGCGATCATCCTGAGCGGCTCCGGGCTGGCGGCGATCATGCTGCCGCTCATCACGACCTGGGCGATCTCGCGCTGGGACTGGCGGGCGGGTTTCATTGCGCTGGGTGCGTTGCCGGTGCTGCTGGCGTTGCCGCTGGCGCTGCGCTGGTTGTTGCCGGTGGCCAAGGGCTACGCGTCACACTCGATGCAGAGCAGCGCCGAGCGAAGCCATCCGGGAATGCTGCTGCGTGATGCGCTGCGTTCGTGGCGCTTCTGGATCTGCAATCTTTCGATGACGCTGGTGGTGTCCTGCGTGGTTGGCATGGTGACCAACATCATTCCTCTTTTGCGGGACAAGGGGATCGCGGCGGAGCAGGCAAGCCATATCTTCAGCACCTTCGGGATATCGCTGATCCTCGGTCGCCTGGTGGTGGGTTACCTGATCGATCGATTGTGGGCACCGGGCACCGGGCGTCGCGGCTGTGGCCTTGCTGATGCCCGCCTTGGCCTGCCTGGTGTTTCTCTATGCCGATGCCAGCATCTGGTTGTTCGTTCTTGCAACCTTGCTTGTGGGCATTGGCGCGGGTGCCGAATTCGATATCGCCGCGTTCCTGATCGCACGCTATTTCGGTATGCGCGACTACGGCCGCCTGTTCGGCGTACATCTGGGACTGATCACTGCTGGGGCCGCTGCCGCGCCTTTGCTGTTCGGCGCCCTGTATAGCGCTAGCGGCAGCTATACCGGCCTGCTGGCGTTCTGCTTCATCTGTTTTACCCTGGGTCCATTGTTGCTGCTTGGATTAGGCGGTTACCCGGTGTTCGAACGCGAGGCTGCGACTGCGCCGGTTTAGCTGACCTCACGTTCATCGGGCCAAGCCTTGCGATGGACTGGTGAGCGCTGTCGACGAAACTCCTCGGGCGTCCAGCCGACGGCTTTCCGGAATGCTGCGGAAAAGGCGGCGGCGCTATGGAAACCGGTCATGTAGGCGATCTGCTTGATCAACAGGGAAGGGTCGCCGAGCAGCCTCATTGCCCGGTTGACCCGCGCTTCGGCCGAGTACTGGCGCAGGGTTTTGCCAGTGGTATTCTTGAAATAAACTGACAGTTTTCTTTCCGGCAAGGCACACAGATCGGCTAGCTTGCGCAGCGAAATATCGTTCACATCGGCCTCCAGGGCTTCCCTCAAGTGCAGCAGTTGTTGGCGACTCAGCTTGCCTGGCTCGTCGTCATCGCGCTGTTCGCCAAGAAATTCTCTTCGCAGTTCCAGCGCGATTCCGGTCATCAGGCATTCAATATGAAGTTCGCTGGCAAACCCTGGCGCTGCAACCTCTTCGCCAAGCCTGCGCAGCGAGGCCTGCAGATAGTTGCTTTGGAGGTTCAACATGGCGTCCGTGATGCAGTGTTCCCAGTCCCAGCGGTAAGCCGCGAGCGGCGCGATGGCAGCGGGGTCGAACAGGCAGATCACCGCTTTTTGCTGACAAGCCCTATGCTTGAAATGAAAGTCGCTTCCCGGCGGGATGAAGATGGCCTGGCCAAGCGGCCGGCAGCTTCCCTGCATGCCCGAGAGGGTGCCACGATTTGACAGCGGCGCATGTTCGGGGGATTCGGCCAGCAGTAGCCTGATCAGACAGTGATCACTCAAGTGTATCAGTGCGGCTCCCGAGCTGGACCAATGTGCGTGCTCGACGCGGACTTCGAAACCTGTGTTGGACAGGCCGGCTTCGGTTGAAAAATTGCCTGCATGGGGGGACTCGTATTCGCGATATTCGATGACATTCATGTCGCTTCCTTCAGCCGTTCTTATTGTTGGTGCTGAGCTTTCCTGCCGCTGACTGGCACGTCGTGCAGGTTTACGAAATGAGGACCGTTTTCGAGTGTAGTTTTCAGGTCAAGCTTGGTGATTCATATCGTTCAGATCCGGATTTGGATTTCCAATGACCAAGGCGCGAGCAAATTGCTGCGCCAGCTGCGCTGGCGGCAACTGCTGGCCAGCTTCTCAGACGGCGGGGCTTTTACACAGATCAATATCGAGTTCTCGTTTGTCCCGCAGTCAAAGCTGACCGATGGACAAGGGTGCAGGCTCGGCCTACTTTTCCATACCGCAATGGCTGAAGCCTGCCCCGACCCGATTTTTAGCTGGTAACAGACAACGGAGAGAACCGTGCCCAACACGATTGAGAACAACAAGGCGCTGGTGCGTCGATATGTACAGGCAGTTATCGACGGCGACATGGATACCTTCGAGGCTTTGCAGCATCCAGACGTCAAATGGTGGACGTTGACCCGAGGGGACATGAGCCGCGAAGCGTTCAATACCGCGGTACGGAGCGGCCTGCTAAGTGCCGATAAGCGCTCCGTCGTAATTACCGGATTGACCGCTGAAGGTGATCGCGTCGCCTATGAAGCGCAGGGTGAAATGGTGTTTGCCGACCGTGTCTATCGCAACAGCTACCACAACCTGCTGGTGATCCGCGACGGCCTGATCGTCGAAGGCCGCGAATACATGGATACCAGAGCCTCCACCGAGGCGCGCCTTGCATAGCAGGCCATTCTTACAACTATGAATCGAAGGCAGCTGAATGGCGATCTGCCTTGCAATGCCTCGCCCGGCCTGGCGCCATTTGGCGCAGTAATGCGGTTTGCGACGCAAAGGCAACAGACCCTAGCTCACCGCGCGAACGCCAGTTTCGAAAGTGCGGCCCTCCTTAGTCATCCCATTAGTTGCCGGCTCGGTTAATGCGCCATCTGCAACAGTGGATACCGCCACTTCGCTAGGTGTCGTGGGAAGAGTGGGGTAACGCCCCAACGTCAAAAGCAGCAGCGCACCGATACCAAAACTGACCATGCAGAACATCAGCATCGCGTGGTAGGAGCCGGTTGCCTCGAACAGCGCGCCGAAGAACGCCGGAGCCATGGTGCTGCCGATCGCACCAAAGCTCATCTGGAAGGCGAAAATCCGGCTGTAGTCGCGCAGCCCGAAATAGCGCGCGATCAGATACGACGCAATATCCATCTCGGCGCCGGCGCCCAGCCCGGCGAAGACACAGGCGAGCACCAACAGGGGAACATGCGCGCCAACCGTGCTGAACAACAGGCAGCCGACGCCGGGAAGCAGCAAGACGAAAAAGGCCACCCCAGGCGCCCACACCCGGTCGATCAGATAGCCGATGAACAGCCGTCCGAAAATCAGCGATACGCCGAACGCACCGAACACCTTGGCCGCCTCGGTTGCTGAAAGGCCGCTGTCCTGCATCATCGGCACAGCGTTGATGATCATGCCCATGATCGCGAGGAACAACGCGCAGTTGATGACCCAGAAGCGCCGCGAGTGCAACGCCTGGCGAAGCGAGAAGCCCGTTAGTCCGACGTCCGGCTGCGCAGGGAGAGATGATCGTTGTGTCGCCTGTTCCACGGCCCCTCGGGTGCTCAACCAGCGCAACGAAAGCGGCAAGGTCACCAGCAATGGCAACAGCGCCAAGCCCCAGAACCAGGCGCGCCAATCCCAGCGGATGATTGCCCAGCTCAGCAACGAGGGCAGCACCAGGGCGGCCAGGCCCGTGCCACACAGGATGATCGCCAGCGCCAGGCCGCGGTTCTTGTCGAACCAGAGGCAGGTCAGCTGCGTCCAGGTCACGTGTAGCGTGCCCACCCCGGCAAACGCCAGCAGACCAAAGCCCAGATTCAATTGCCACAAGTGGCCGGTGTTGAGGGCCATGGCGAAGTACGCGAGCGGCAGCGCGATCAGCGAGCAAAGGGTCACGCGACGCGGCCCGTAGCGTTTGTTCAGCCAGCCGGCAACCTGAAAGGCGATGATGGAACTGCCGTACTGAAAGGCCGCCGCCGTCTGGATTTCGCCTCGCGACCAACCAAAGGCCTCCTGCAACGGCAGCACCAGCGTGCCGAACGCATAGATGGGCGCGACGGCGACCGAAGTGGCGATGCCCAGCAGCGCCAGAAGCAGCACCCGCCATCCCTGGCGGAACTCTGTCCAGTCGATAGCCAGAGAGGTGTGGGGCTTAGCGGCGGAAACGGCCATGTGGCGTCCTCTTATTGTTGTCATGGCGATACCCTCAGCCCGGCTTTCAAGCGCCCGGCGGGTCATGTCACAGGGTCAATTCAGCTGCTCAGCGCCTATCTGCGCGGCAGGCTCGATAGCCGGTTGCGGGACATCGTCCTGAGCCAGGGCCAGCCCGGCGAGATAGCCAAAGGTCAGGCTGAGCGTATTGTTCGCGCCGTTGCCCGGCGCGCGGCCCCGCCATAGCGAGTTCATGTCCAGACCCACCGCGTGCAGACCGGGAATCGGCTGGTCGTTCCTGTCCAGCACGCGCGCCTTGCCGTCTATGCGCAGGCCGACCGTGGTGGTGGAGTCGCCGGGAAATATCTGCACGGCATAGAACGGCCCTTGCTGAATCGGCCCGAGGCAGGGATTGGGTTTGTGGTTGGGATCGCCCAGAGGCATATCGGCCTTGTCCCGTCCACGCCCGAAGTCATTATCCACACCCCGGGCGGCTTGCTGGTTGAAGCGCGCGACAGTGTCGGCGAGGTTGCCGGGATTGACGCCGATACGCGCGGCAAGCGCATCGAGGGTCGGCTCGGTGAGGATATAGCCGGCGGCAATCAGCCCTTTCAGCCCAAAGCCGCCCGGGCGCACCAGGCCCAGGCCGTATTTCTTGATGAACGGGTGGTCGCAGACAAGGTGCGCCGGCACCGAGCCGGTGCGGTGCATGGGCTCCACCAGGTTGGTCGCCGCCTCGTTACCGAAACGCCTACCGTCCCGGTTGACCGCAATGCAGCCTGGCTTGCCGCGATCCATATAAAGGTGCGGAAATTTGCGTATTGCGCCGTCGGGCCTCCTCAGCAGCGAGACCACCACCCAGCCGGCATTGCTCAGGTTTTCGCCATCGAAGCGGCCGCCAGCGTCGCGGGCTTGCTGCAAACCGTCGCCGGTGTTGCCCTCCGGCACCAGCGACACATGGTGTTCGGCAAACGGAATGTATTGTTTGCGCATGTCCGGATTGGCGGAAAAACCGCCGGTGGCCAGCACGACGCCACGGCGCGTGCGAATTTCTACCGGTTTGCCGTCGCGCTCGACAACCACGCCTTTGATCGCCCCATGCTCGTGGATCAGGCTGCGCATGGGCGTGTCTTTCCACAGCTCCACCCCGGCATCGATCGCCGAGCGCAGCAGCCGGGCAGCCATGGCGTTGCCCATGGTCAGACGCGTACCGCGCGAATAGCTCAGCTGATCCACGCCAAAGCGCACCGCCAATTTAGCGATGTGTTTGAACGAGGTGAACGACTTGGTGACCTTGGCGATGTGCGGCATGTCGCCAATGCCGAACATCATGCCGCCCGGCGCGTTGAATTCAGTCAGCGGGGGCCGTAATTGGTCGAAGTATTCGCCCAGCTCACGACCGTCATATTCCACCGGGCAAAGCAAACGGCCATCGGCGGAAAAGCCCTTGGCCTGCGGATGCCAGTCGGCAAAACCGCGCTGCACGGCGAAACGTACCGAGGTACGCGCGTGCAGGTAATCGACCATGCGCGGCGCGGCATCAAGAAAAGCCCGCAGCAGATCGGTACGCAGTGTCGGCCCCACCACTTCCTGAACGTAAGCGAAGGCCTGCTCTGGATCATCTTTCAACCCGGCCTCGGCCGCCTGGGTATTGCACGGCACCCAGATGCCGCCGCCGGAAAGCGCGGTGGTGCCGCCGAACAGCCCGGTCTTTTCTACCAGCAAAACGTCGAGGCCCTGGGTTGCGGCGACAATCGCGGCCGTCATGCCGCTGCCGCCAGAGCCGACGACGACTACGTCTTTTTCTATCACCGGATTGGCATTCATTCTGTAGGTTCCGTTGTTTCTGAAACTGATCGAGATGAGGGTGCTGCCCCGTACGCCGGTTCAGTCCGATGTCTGCTGGGTCTGTTGATACAGCTCGGCAAAATGCGGCTGACAGCTGTTCTTGCCACCGTTGATCTCGATGCATTCGCCTGTGATGTAGCCGGACTCGTCGGACGCGAGAAAAGCGGTCAGCGCCGCTATGTCTTCAGGCGTGCCGAGGCGTTTGGTCAGGACGTACTTGCTCGCAAAGGCAAGGATCTGCGGAGCCGTCGCCTCCATTGCAGGCGTCACGATGACCCCCGGTGCGATGGCGTTGCAGCGCACGCCTTGGCGGCCATATTGCGTCGCGATGTGGCGCGTCATATTGATGATCGCGGCCTTGCTGGTGCCGTAAGCGATTCGCACCAGGTCGCCCTTGGTGCCGGAGCCGGAGGCGGTGTTGATGATCGACCCGCCGCCCGCTTCGATCATGTGGGGAATGGCGAACCGACAGGCCAGCATGTAGCCGGTCAGGTTCACGTCCAGGGTTTTGCGCCATACCTCCATGGGTATTTCCAGCAGACTGAGGTCCTGGCCGTGAGTCTGCGGGTCGGTGATCGCGGTGTTGTTGTGTAGAATGTCCAGCCGACCGAATCGCTCAACCGTCTGGCTCACCATTGCCTCGATGCTGTCGGCATCGGCGGCATCGAACCGCATGGCCAAGCCGTTGCCCTCCAGCGCATCGGCAGCACGTTGTGCCGTTTCCAGATTGATATCGGCGCACACGACTTTCGCGCCTTCACGCGCCAGGCGCAACGCGGTCGCCGAGCCGATACCACCGCCGCCGCCGGTTACGATTGCCACTTTGCCTGCCAGACGTTGCATCCGTTTTATCTCCTGTCATTGTTGTTTTCGGGTGTGGCATGAAGCGCCTCGCGGAACGCCATGGCCGCGCCTTGTATCGACGAGGCCATGACTATGCGCGCCAGACAGCCCGGCCATACCAGCGCGATCAGCGCTGCGTGTACTTGGATACGATGGCTTCCGGATTCTGCGTGCTGTTGGACGGTGCCTCCTCCGCAAACTCCAGTCGTCCGGTCAGGAAGTCGTTGAGCACGCCATACATGTTTTTGTTGAAATCGAAGATCGCCAGCTTGGTCGCGTAGGGAATGTTCTTGTCATAGATCTGCACCCCGGCCATGTACACGGTCCGGTACAGATTGCCTTCCTGGTCCCAGGCGTCGTACAGGCCCGCGCCGAAGGTGTCCTCGTCATGTAATAGCGCCGCTTGCTGTACACATGGCGTTGGCCAGGCTTGAGCGTCGCCTCCACCACATAGACGCGGTGCAATTCCCAGCGCTCCACCGCCGGGTTAACGTGATTCTTCATGAACTGCTCGGGCGCTTCGATTCCGAAGTACCACTTGTAGGCGTTGTAGGGGATGTACATCTCCTGGCGTCCTATCAGCTTGAAATCGAAGCGATCCTGCTTGCCGGCAAACATTTGCAGCTCGTCGAACAGGGAAATGCCGCCCTGGCTCGCTACCGGCGTGTCATAGGCGAACTCCGGCGCCAACTTGACGCGGCGCTGACCTGGCGAATAGCTCCAGGCGCGACGCGGTTTCTCGGTCGGGTCCAGAAAATCGGAAATACCGGTCATCTCCCCCGCCCGGCGCGCCGGCTCGTTGTTGATCGACCCGGCACGACCGTATACCTGTGGATCACGGTCCTCCAGATGCGTCTGATAGAAAGGAAATTCCTCATAAGCTCGCTGTTGCGCCGTCTTAGTGATGTTGCCGTTGGAGTCGACAACCCAACTCGTGTGCTCGTCCAGGACGCCAGTCGGTCCGTTTTTGTAGCGCAACAGCTGGTTCCACATCATCTCGTTACCAGTCTTGGCGATGGGAAACGGCAGGCCGCCCCGGCAATCGGTTTCAAGCGATAAGCCTCCGTTGAAGGTTTCACATCCGGTGGCGTTGCGAACCGTTGCCTTCAGCACGTTATCCGGATAGGCAGCGGTGCGATGGCTCGGGTACACATCCATGTACCAGGTGTCCGGATATTTTTTCAGCAGGGCTTGCTGCCCCGCGCTCAATTTGTCTGCGTACTGATCCACGTTTTGTGCGGTGATCCGGTACAGCGGTTTTTCATCCCGGAAAGGATCGGCCCAGGCTTTGCCGGGTTCGAAGTCCGCTGGAGCGGTCCGCAAACCGCCTTGGTAGGGCGGAATAGTGCCTTCGGCGTTTCCGGCTTTTATCGCCCCGAACAGGGTGAGCGTATTACCCAGTTTCTGCGCCTCTTCTGGCGAAACCGCAGCGCAGGCAAATGTGGAAATGCCGGTCAAGACAATGCTTAACGCGAATCGGGAAATCATGAGCAGTCTCCGCTTATTGGATTTATATGGAGCCGTAAGAAGACGTGATGCATCGCTCCTCTAACTTAGCCAATACGCGTTTACATGCCGTTCATACCGTTTCACCAACGGTAAAACGAAAGCGGATATTTAGTGGTGTTAAAACCGGCAGTTGGTCCTAACCTGAAGCCCGTCAGCCGAAACCACGAAGCGCCTGATGATTTGAAGCCGACGTTACGTTGAATTTAATAAGAGCAAACGCTAAAGCCATGCCCATGTTTCCATTTTTCCCTTATTGCAAGCTGGTTCTTCAGGCGTCTGTATCTAAATTCGAACGGGTCAGGCCTCTGCGTAACCCTCCGTTCAACGACTCAATAACAAGAGATAAAAGATGAAGACTTTTTCCAAGATCCCCGAGCGAGGCGATTTCGCCTATCAAACCCTGGTCGCGCCCTATAAGGTGACCGGCGAGTCGATGCATGGTGGCCGTGGCTTTTTCGGCTTGCAGTTGAGCAAGAGCATGCCGTTCGGCTCGGTTCGTGACGAAGAAGGACATATCTATTCGTTCACCCGTTCGGTCATGGCGCCAACCGGCACGCCGAACCCGACCAAATTCTTCTATCTGTCCACCCGCATCGATGGCAAGAACATCCGCATGGACCAGGCACGCATGGCGGAACGCGGCGTGACGCCGGTTCCGGCCTTGTCGCTGCAAGGCGATACCGTTCGCTGGACCAACCAGCCTGATGACACCGGGCATCCATGGGAATTGACCGCCAACAGCGAAACCTTCACCTGGAAAGAAGACAACCTGTTCCAGCTCGAAGGCCGCCTGCTCGGCAACGGTATGCAGTGGTACTTGCCGGGCGTCGAGTGGGGCACCTTTTACGTTTCCCAGATCTGGGATGTCAGCGGCGTCTGCGAAGGGCGTCCGGTCAAGGGCGCGATCCTGCTCGACCAGGTGTACATGGCCGAGGGCGGCGCGATTCACTTCAAGAAAGACCTGGTGGTGAACAACAAGATGCACGTGCTGTGGTGGTCCTTTGCCACGGTCTACAAGGACGGCACCTACGATGTCGGCTCGTTCATGGTTGGCCATGACCACCTCGGCTACGCGATTTTCCAGAATGAAAAGGGCGAAGTGCGTACCACCACCGACATCGAATGCGTAACCAAGCACAAGGACGGAAGCTACTTTCTGGAGGCCGCCAAAATCACGCTGGACGGCAGTGAAGAATGGGAATTCTTGCCCGATCCGCGCGGCGAAATGATCGACTTCGTTGGCGGCTTTCCCGTCACTGCACAGCAGGAAGGCCGCTGGCGGCGAGTGGGTGATACTCGCGAGCCGGATCACTGGGTGGCCTGGGGGGAGTCGGACCGGCGCAATGGCGCGGCACGCAATGTCCCTGGCAGCGATATCAACTAATCGCGCAGCGGGCGGAGCGGCCTGCTGCGATGGCTGATGAAGCGGTACGAGTCAGCGGCTCGACTTGCCCGAAGTAGTGAGCGAGCCCAATGAACCAGGAGCGACTGGTGTTTCGCTGCTCAACCCCTTGGAGGCGAGCAGCTTTTTTTTGCAGCAGTGCCCTGCTTACACACCACACCGACGCCATGTGGCGAAACGCTCCAGGGGCGAATTCGCAAGCAATCGCCCCGAACGCCATCGGGGGGAATGTGCTTAAGAGGGAAGGATCTGCTACGAACGGCCAGCCGGGCATCAGTCAGCGGTGAGATAACGGTCCCTGAGACTATTCAGGCCCGACGCATCCAGGCCGACACACGTCTCGATATAGGCGTCCATCGATCCATAGTGCTTGTCCACGCAGTCGTAGGCCGTTTGCAGGTACTCGGGGCGGGCATTCATGATCGCGTCGACCGCTTCGTCAGGACAGGGCTTGCCGATCATGTTGCTGACCAGCGTACTCATCAGCTCTCGCCGGACGTCGCTGGCGTCGACCATTCGGCGGGCCGACAGCTGATAGTCAGCGACAATGACTTCCCGTGCTACGCCGAGCGCGTGAAGAATAACCGCGACGGCAAAACCGGTGCGGTCCTTGCCCGCTGCGCAATGAACCAGCACGGGCACCTTACCCGTCTCGAACAACCCGAACAGTTTCGGCAGATGCGGCGCCAGCATGCCCGGCAGACGCCGGTATACCTCGAACATCATGGCCTCGGCGCCGGCAAGATCCGGGCTTTCAGTCAACAGGCTCGACACGCTTTTGTCGGCGCGCATGTCGCCGGTGACCTCAAGTGCCAGTTGCTCAAGTTCAACAGGCAGATTGTTGGGCGTCCGCTGGCGCTCACCCTCGCTGCGCAGGTCACATATGGTCTTTACGCCAAGGGTCCTGAGGGTTTCCCAGCCCTCGGCGGCAAGCATGTGCAGCTGGTCGGACCGTAGCAACGTATGCCCGGCGATGCGCCGGCCGTCATGGGCCGGCAAGCCTTTGAGACTACGAAAATTACCGGTGCCTGCTAACTGCAGATTCATCGGGGCTCTCATATCTGAATGCTCGAACGTTCGCCTAATGTGATCAAGCGGAGGCGAATCCCCGAAATTGCGTGAGATCCAGGTTGTCGGTCACCGGCGGTTTAAGGAAATAGCACACCTGAAGTTTGCCTGGTGAGAAACGGTAGGTTTCGATGCTTTCAATGGCCAGCTCGGTACCATTCAGGCAATTGCGATGATGAGCCGCAACGTCGTTGCCGTTGTAGATGGTCTCCACCACTTCCAGAGAGATGTCCGCATTGTGCTTGTCGAACATCTCTTCGAGGATAAACCAGCCATCACGCGTGTCAGTGCGACCAGCATATTCGATGACCAGCGACTCAGGCGCAATTTGGTGATAGCAGTCAAGAAAGGCCTCGCGATCGTGGGCGTTCCATGCCGAGACCTGACCCTTCATAAAACGTTGGATACTTTCAGCATTCAGTTGCGTCGTCATTTCGATTGCACTCCGTTTATTGTTTTTGTTCGTTGCACCATGATCCAAGCCATCAATCATCCAGCAAATGCCGGAACTGCGGGAGAACCTGGCGCGCGCCCTCGCCCAGCTTCACGTGGCGGCGTGGCGCTTTGCCGGCGGTCAGCGTTTTCACGGTTTCGAAATCCTCCGCGGCGGCGAAGAATCGCTCCACCATGATGCGCCCGTCCTGGCCCCACTCATCGACATTGGCCAGCCATGCCTGCATGCCATACATGGGCCAGCGGCGAAATTGTTCCCAGGCGGCGTCCTGTCCAAGGACACCTTCGGCGCCCAGGCTGATCAGCTTCTCGCGGTAGACCTTGACCAGATCCCAGGCCGAAGCCCGCCGCTCCTCGATTGTCAGCGCCCCGAGCATGAAATAGGCAATATCGCGCCATGGCCGCCCCTTGCGCACAAGCTGCCAATCAAGCCAGACCCGCTCGCCGCTGTCGCGCAGAAAGCTGTTGCCCTGGTGAGAATCGCCATGGACCAGGCAGATGGGGGTCTCCTGCTCAAGTTCATAAGCGCGCAACTCGTCAAAGGCATGCCCAAACAGCTCCGGTGTTTCATACATCCACTTCGGCAGGATGGCCTTGTACTCAGGCTTGCGCAGGTTCAGCCGAATGTAGTCGTACATGCGTAAAAACTGATCGTAGTCGACCGGGTGATCCATGGAAGTGGGCAGCCAGCTCTGTGCCTTGAGTTCAGAACTTCCCCACAGTGCCGCATGCAACATCGCCAGCGACTCCAGCCCCTGGGCCACGCCATCGACGCCGAGGTGATGGGTGCTGTGACCGAACTGGCCTGGCGCCATTCCGAGGTCTTCCATCACGACGACGCCCCGACCGCCACCATCGCCATCCCAGTCGGAAAAATAGCTGTCCGGCACCGGCGTGTGCAGACGCTCGCGCATGAAGTGGTAGAAGCGCGCCTCCAACTCGCAGATCTCGCCGCTTTCAAACCCTTCCGACCAGTTGGACTTGAGGCAAACGTTGCGCGGAATGCCAGCGGCCTGGCCAACCTCATTGAGGTCCAGCGCGAGCCGTAGCTTGGTGGTGTGCCCGTTACGCACCTCTACCTGCTCGAAATCATTCACCGCGATCCCGGGGTAGCGGTTCTGAAGCAGGCTCGTCAACCAATGGGGCGTAACGTCTTGCAGGTGACGCGGGAGCCTGCCCTGACGTGCAGGATAAGGGCGCGCCGTGCGCAACTCTTCGATACTGGTCATTGTTGTTTTTATCTCTGAAGGCGAAATATAAGCGGCTTCCTGTAGAAACCGTACGACAGCGGAAACGCACTTACTCACGTATTCGGCGTAAACCCGAGTGTTGACCAGGCGCGCTGCGTCAACAAGGCAAACACGCTCTCGATACGCTTGAGTTGTTTGACCGGCGGTAAAATGCGTGTTTGTTTTGGAGTCTCGAAATGCTCATCGGAAAATAGCCGTGGTGGATACTTGAGGGCGTTGGTCAATCGGACCTGCTCGAAGGCGCCGGGGCTATATCAAGTTTTACCAAACCGGAAACACTGGCGGTTGACTATTGGTAAAACAAAAAGACGGCTCGCGCATAGCCAACATGGCAACGTGTTGCATATATATAAACCGCCTGATGTCGTGGCAAAGGAGCGTTGAAGATGCAAACACAGACCCGCTCGAAGTCCGATAAACGTCAGACAATGAGCCGAATGCTTGCCGCCGCGCATCAGGAGTTTTGCAACAAGGGACTGGCCGGCGGGCGTATTGACGAAATAGCCCGCAATGCTGGCGTTACCAAACAGCTGATCTTCCACTATTACGGATCGAAGGAAGGCCTGTTTGTCGCGGTGCTTGACGAAACCTCTGACAGACTCATGACCGGGTGGGTCGATTTCGATGTCGAGCAGCTGACCCCGACGCAAGCGCTTCGAGCCTTGCTCAACCACATCTTCGATCAATATCGCAACGATCCCTTGCTCGCCAGGTTGGCGCAGGAGGGCGTTCGCTATCACGATTACAATCAAACGCCGCGCAACCGCTTCCTGGAACTGGCACCGGCCCTGGTCGATAAGGTTGGCAGGATCGTCCAGCGAGGCATTGAATGCCGTAGTTTCAAGCCGGACACCCAGCCTCGGCTGCTGCTTGCCACCGCGGCTCTCATCGCTACCGGCTGGTTTACCAACGCTTACTCCACCTCAGCGCTGGTCGGCCTCGATACTGCTTCCGAGGAAGGTATGGAAACCTGGCGCAAACACTGTGCCGATTTCATTCTGGCCAGCATCGTCGCGACGCATGGAGAAGAACCGCGCAGCCCTCGCGCCGATTGATCATCGCGTTCTGCCGGGTCTCGCGCAGGTCTCGTTAGGGGCGCTCGATTCATTGGAGCGCTCATGGTCATCTCACCGTTACGTCATAGAGCGTAACGTGGGCTGCGCTTATAACGCCTGCTCGACACCGTGACCGAATCTTGCGTTCGCTGTATGGTGCGCGACTAGCCTGAAGTGGTCGCACTGAGTTGGTGAAGGGTAACGGGATGGCGAAGGGCAAAGACATATCGATGCGCCAGCTGCGCTACTTCATGGCCGCGGCTGAGGCAGGGCAGCTTTCCCAGGCAGCGGTGAAGGTGCATGTATCGCAATCGGCCATTACCGCCGCCGTTCTGCAACTTGAACAGACATTGGGCGTTCGGTTGTTCGACCGGCTGCCTTACGGCGTCACCCTGACCGCAGAGGGGCATAAGTTCGCCCAGCATGCGGGCCATATTCTCGACACGCTGCAGGACGCGCTCAGCGAGCCGCTTTTTCTGAGCCATTCGATCCAAGGGGTGATTCGCGTCGGGGCTTCTTACACGGTGCTCGGCTATTTTCTGCCGTCGCTGCTGGCGCGGTTCAAGCGGAGCTATCCGCAGGTGGAAATCGATCTGGTCGATATGGATCGGCCTGTCATCGAAGACGCCATTGCTGCGGGACGGTTGGATATGGGGCTTTCCATCGTCTCCAATACCGAGAACCTGCAGCGTTTCGAGCATCAGGTGCTGATTCGCTCGCGACGCCAATTGTGGCTCGCCAGCGAACACCCGCTGATGCAAGCCTCGGTTATTACACTCGAAGACGTGGCGCGTCATCCTTACATTCTGCCCACCGTGGATGAAGGGGAGAGCTCCACGTATCGCTACTGGAGTTCTCGCAGCCTGGAGCCGAATGTGGCGTTCCGAACGTCTTCGATGGAAGGTCTGCGGGGGCTGGTCGCCCATGGATTCGGCGTTACGATTCTCTCCGACATGCTTTATCGGGCCTGGTCGCTGGAAGGCAAGAAAATCGAGGCGCGGCCGTTGGTGGACGCTATCCCGCCCATGGAACTGGGCTTGATCTGGCGCCGCGAGACGGAGTTGCCGCAAACCGCTGAAGCGTTTCGCCAGTTCCTCATCATGGCGTGCGCATCCTGAGTGATCCGCATGTCGGCTCAACGCCAATATTGCTCGAATGCGGTCGCGATCAGATGGCCTTGCGCTCTGCCGGCCTGCGCAGCGATGGCGCGCCGCGCCGGATTCAGCGGGTTGCTGCCCATCGCCGCTGCCGCTGCCCTGTCAGGGCCGATAACCTGAACGCGCGTCCCGGACTGCTCGAGTTTCACTATTTGCCAGGCCAGCGTGCGACCAGGAATTCCCTGGCGCACACCAAGGGGCGATAGGATGATCACTCCTGATGAACGCTCGGCCAGATCGGCATTGCTCGAGCTTCGGATCCCGCCATCCATGTATTGCCTTCCGCCGATGTTAACGGGCGGCCAGATACCGGGCACGGCGCAGCTGGCGACGACCGCATCGGCCAGTGCCACGCCGGAATCTTGGTCGAACATTCTGGTTTCGCCAGTCAGTGCATCGACAGCGACGACGGCCAGAGGTTTGGCTGGCCAGTCCTGTCGAGGATGCAGCCGGGCAGCAATGACGGACTGCCTGGCTTGTGCATTCCCAGCCTCGGCTCGTAGCGCCAGCTGACCGATTCGCTTGATGCGCTCGGTGGGAGCATTCAGCTTTGGCAATACGGAAATTGCCAAAGGCAGTAATCGCAGCAGTCGTATTTGAGGCGCGAGCTCCTGAACCTGTTTCGATGCGTCAACCTGACGCTCGTACAGTTCCCAGAGATCACTGTCTTCGCGGACCTGCGCCGCAACCGTAGCGCCGGCGGAGGTACCCAGCATCTTGCCGCACTCACGCAGGTCGAAACCCTTTTCGCTCAAACCAAGCAGCAGGCCGGTCATCCAGGCGATGCCGGTGATTCCGCCACCGCCTAAAACCAGGGAATGGTCCGTAAACATGACTGTTGTCCTTGGCTCACAAGTAGGTGGGCATTACCAGAGCATCATCAGAACATGCCGGAACGCGGAGTGATGTTCGGGTGGCAGTGCGGATGTTCTGGCTCTGGTATCTATTCTTATGAACATATAATGAGTATATGTCTATATTCTGCTGATGCGCATGTTCTAGTGCAGGCGTAATCAGAACCGAGAAATCCCTAAGGGGACCATCAAACAAGAAAAGGATTGGAATGCCATGCTGATCGATGTCCACGCTCATTTGTTGACCGAAGGAATGTTCAACCGCCATGAATTCTGGGGGCCATTCATGAAGGTCCAGGGGCTTACGGTGGGGCACTTTGCGCTCGGTACCAAGCAGCCCGCCAAAGCGTCTTCGGATGAGGAAGCTCAGGCCAACCTCCTTGCCCGAATGACCCATGAAAGCCGACGCAAGCTGATGGCTGAGCGGGGCGTCGACAAACTCGTCATGTCCACTCCGTCCCACTGCTTCATGTACTGGGCCGGCGATTTTGCAAACGAATATGCACGCGTCTGTAACGACGAACTGTCTGCGTTCTGCCGCAAGGATCCTGATCATTTCGATTTCTGGTGTCACGCGAACCTGGCGGACCCTGAGGCGGCAGCGAAGGAAATCGATCGCGCCGTGCGCCAGCTGGGCGCGCGGGGCGTCTGCGTAGGCGGGGCCAATTTCAATGGTCTGCAAGCGCATGACGAGCAGCTATTCCCGGTTTGGGAAAAGCTCTCTCAGCTTGACGTGCCGATCATGGTCCATGGCTTCAACCAGTCGATCTACTGGGGCGAAAAGCATACCGATGACAAGTTCGAAACCACCTCGATCATTGGCGATTGCGTCGATGAGACATTGTTCTTCTGGTACCTGATCTGCGGCGGCGCGCTGGACGTATTTCCCAACCTAAAAACCTACATCACCCACGCCGGCGGCATGGCGGTGTTTCAGCTCGGCCGGCTGAGTGAGCTCAATCGCGCCATGGCGCCGGACAGCCGAAACAAGCGGCCGTTGATGGAATACATGCCCAATTTCTATTTCGATCTGGACGTGCACGCCCCGGGCCTGCGGCGCGGAGTAGTGGAAGTGGTCGGCGCGGATCGCCTGTTATACGGCACCAATTTCGGCGGCGCCTATGATCATGGTGACCTGACCCATGGCCTGGGTTTGTCCGAGGATGAACGCGAACGCATCCGCAGCGGCAACGCCATCGAGCTACTCAAGCTGGACGTCTCCGTGCCGGTCGCTTAAGGCACCGATGAGTCAGCGACGCGTCGCTGGCTCATCTGTCCCAGGGCAATACCGAACAGGATCAGCCCGCCTCCCACCGCGTGGTAGAGGTGCAGCGTCTCGCCGAGTAGCGTGATTGCCAGCATGGCGGTGAACAGCGGCACCAGATTCATCAGCGCGGCGGTTTTTTCCGCACCCAGCGAGATGAGTCCGCGCATCCATAACCCGGGCGCCATGGCGGAGGCGAACAAGCCGGCGAAGAGCACCAATGGCAGATTATCGTTGGTCAACGCAGCCGAAGGCGCCAGTAGAAAAGGCGGCACCAGAACCAACGTACCGCACAGTATTTGCACATACAGCGACACCCACGTGGGCAATGGAATCTGCCATCGCTTGACCAGCACGCAATAAAGCGCATAAGACAACGACGCCATCAGCATCATGAACTCGCCTTTGCCCATGCCTTGGCGAAAGAGCGCAGCCAGGTCGCCGGTGCTGATCAACCAGGCCAATCCCAGAAAGGATATGAGCGCGCCTGCAAGCGTCCCCGCCGTGGGCCTGGCGCGTAACAGCGCAATGGCCAGCAGGACCGTCAGCATGGGCATGGTTGCCAGAATTAGACCCATAGACGTAGCGGTTACGCTGTAAGCAGCGAAATAGGCCAGCGACTGGTACAGCGACATGCCAAGGCAACCTAGAGCGAACAATTTTGCAAGATGTGTCCGAATAGTTCGCCGAACGTTCCAGGCCTTCGTCAACACGAAGGGTGTTATCACAACGGCTGCAACGAGCCAGCGGTAAAACGAAATGGCTGCAGGGTCTATCAGACCTACGGCCATTCGATTCACCACGGTGCTGGCAGCCCATATCAGCGTGGCAAGAACCGGCAACAGCAGGTTCATCAAACCCGGCATGGAGCGTCCTGAGTATGTCGGCGCCAGCGATGCCAGCGAGTGCTCGTGATACTTCGCCAGATAACGAGACATTGACCGTCATGAGATCGGCGAGGGGCAATGGGCCGCTCTATCACTTGGCGGCGTTTCGTTTCTGGATGGCGGCGGCGAAGTCGCGTTTGAGCGTAGGGAAGTATGCAATCTGCCCGCCCATGCCGCCGGCGATATCGATCGATGCGGCGCTGATGAAACTCGCATATTCGCTGGACAGGAACAGCACCATACCGGATACGTCCTCGGGTTTACCGTAACGGCCAACCGGCACTACTTTCATGACCATTTCGTCGAATTCCTCGCGGCTCACGCCGGGGCCCATTTCCTTGTAGTGGCGGTCCCACTGGCCGGTATCGATCCAGCCCATGTTCAGGCTGTTCACCAGGATGTTTTCCTTCGCCAACGACATGCCCAGCGACTTGGACAGGGCAACGCAGGACGCACGGTTAATCACTGATGGAATGCCGTCGGGCGTCGGAATGGTTCCGGCCAGCGCATTGATCTCGACGATGCGCCCCCAGTTCTGCTTGCGCATATGAGGCACCACGGCCTGAACGAAACGAAAATGACCCATCTGTAAGACATTGGCGTGTTCGAGAATCGATTCAGGGGTGAGGGTATCGATATTTCCGCTACGGCCCTGACCGGCGTTGTTCACCAGTACATCTACGCCGCCCCAGGTCTCGGCCACTTCGTCGACGAAGCGGCGCACGCCGTCCGTGTCGGTTACGTCGACTGCGCGTGCGATCACGCTAGCGGCCTTTTCGGCAAGCTCCTGGCCGGCTGCTTCTACTGCTTCCAGGGATCTCGCGCAGATCGCGACGCGCGCACCTTCAGCGGCAAAGGCGCGCGCGATAGCCAAGCCGATACCTCGAGAGCCGCCAGTGACAATGACGCGTTTGTTACTCAGATCGATGTTCATTTGGATACCTGTCTGTGTATGTCCGCCTGATAGGCCGGCCGAAGCCGCACTGGACTTGCCATTCTGGTTCGTGAAAAAAACCTCTCTCAGGAAGAAAAATGAACGAATTTATGATAAATGTCTATATTCATGGTCGTAAGCCTCGCTGCTGATTGTGGATTTGGTAGTAAGGCTGACGATAAATTCTAGATAAAGAATCTAAATCTCTATGTGGAATTAGAGAGAGATATCCGCTAGGGTTGCTCATGAGCATCGGGATTCAGTTACCCATGCTGTTTATACGCGTAGCGTTCGCAACGGATTCGCCAGGCGTAGGAAGGCTTCTCAGGTTGAACACATTTCGGTGTAATGCACTGAAAATAAAAATAAAAGGATCAAATCAATGAAAGAATCCCGCCGCTTTAGAACTCAGCCCTCGCAGCTAACCCGCATCGCCCTGGCGGTCGCTGTACTCGGTGGCGCAGGAAGCGCTTGCGCAATGGAAATTGATCTGGGTAACTCTGATTACCGCCTGCGCTTCGATAACACCATCCGCTACAACCTTGGCGTTCGGGTGGAGGATCAGGACGATCGCATCATGAACACGCCGAACTATGACGAGTCGGACGGCAAGTTCGATCAGGGTGACATCGTTACCAACCGTGTGGACCTGCTGACAGAGGTCGATTTCGCCTACAAGTATCTGTTTGGCGCTCGCCTAAGCGCGGCGGCCTGGTACGACGACGCCTACAAAGACGATGACGTTGACAGCAACGTGCCTGGCTACTCGACCAGCTACTACGGTGGTAACTACAGCTCGGAAGTCGATCGCTATGTGAACGGCCCGTCCGGAGAGATTCTCGACGCGTTTGTCTGGACCAATTTCGAGGTGGGCCCGGTACCTGTCAACCTCAAGATCGGTCGCCACACCAACTACTGGGGCGAGGGGCTGCTGTTCGGTGCGCACGCCATCTCCTACTCCCAGGCACCGACTGATGCTGTAAAAGCGGTGACCAGTCCCGGTATTGAAACCAAGGAAGTATTCTTGCCGGTGGGCCAGGTCTCCGTAAAAGCACAGCTGACCGAGAACCTGTCCGTTGCTGCGCAGAAGTACTTCGAGTGGGAGCCCACCCGTTTTCCTTATGGCGGTACCTATTTCGGTCCGGTGGACTTCCTGTTCGAAGGTCCGGATCGTGCTCCCTTGGCGCCTGGTTTCAATGTGGATAAGCGAGACAGCGTTGAAGGGCGCGATTCGGCCAACTGGGGCGTGATGGCCAAGCTCAACATCGAGCAGATCGAATCTACTGTCGGAGCGTATTACCGCGAGTTCGATGACTATCAGGCCTGGGTCGGTCCGCAGATAGATATGGCTAGTACTTCCTATCGGTTGGTCTACCCCCGCGAAGTCAAGCTGGCAGGTCTGAGCTTCTCTCGCGTATTCAACTCCGTCTCCGTGGGCATGGACCTGTCGTATCGCATGGACGGCGCGTTGAACACGGACTCTGTAAGCCTGGAGGATGACGAGGGGCCGCGCGGGGATACCATTCACTTCGTCGCCAACGCAGTCTACGGCGTGCCGCGTAACTTCATTGCCGACAACGCCGTTCTCGTAGGAGAGTTCGTCTATAGCCGCCTCGATAAGGTGACCTCTCACGAGGAGCTCTACAAGGGCGAGGGCTATGCAAACTGCGATGATCGTGGGATAGACAAGAGTGATGGTTGCTCTACGGATGATTACTACGCGGTTGCGGTGAACTACACCCCTCAATATCTTTCCGTGCTGCCATCCTGGGACATGGAAATTCCGCTCACCGTTAACTACGGCCTGGAAGGTAACGCGCCGTCTGGCGGTGCTGGTTCCGAGGGTGCGTTGGCGTGGTCTGCTGGCGTCAAGATGACGTATATCCAGCGTCACGAGTTCAGTCTGCGTTACGCGGATACTTCAGCGCAGGACAAAACTCTCGCAGGCAACCGTATAGGTGGTAACAGCGTGTCGACATCCGACCGCGGTTGGCTTTCGTTCACCTATAAAACTTCCTTCTAAAACATATAAATAAAGGGGAACTCAATGAAACTCCAAGTCGCTCTTGGTCTGATGCTCAGCGGTATTTCCTCCCTATCGATGGCTGCGGTCTCTACCGAGGAAGCTGCAAAACTGGGCGATACGCTCACTCGCGTTGGTGCCATCGCAGCCGGTAACGAAGCAGGCACCATCCCTGCCTATGACGGTGGGCTGCGCACTGCGCCGCCGGGTTTCAAGCCCGACAGCGGTGTGTGGGTCGATCCGTTTGCCGACGAAAAACCGCTGTTTCGTATTACTGCCGCAAATATGGCGGAATACGCCGACAAGCTAAGTGATGGTCAGAAAGAGGTGCTCAAGCGCAACCCTGACTATTACATGGACATTTACCCGACCCATCGCACAGCTGCATACCCGGAAGAGGTGCTGCAGGCCACTGTGCGTAATGCGACCGAATGCGAAACCAAGAAGGACGGTTTGGCCGTAGAGACCGACTGCCGGGGTGGTATTCCATTTCCGATCCCCCAGACCGGCAATGAGGTGATGTGGAACCAATTGCTTCGCTATAACGACGGCAAATTCGGAACCACGACGTCTTCCTCCAACACCTGGGTTGTGGACAGTAACGGCGGCGTAACCAAAACCGCCACGCAATCGACGTTTGTCGAGCGTCCTTATTACCAGACCGATGTTGAAGGCCGCGATCCAGAGATGGCGTATCGGGTTTATTCGCTGACCAAGGCACCTGCCCGGAAGGCCGGTGAGCTGACTGGGCTCAACGACTACCTCGACCCAACCGTCAAACCCCGTCGGGCATGGAGCTATACCCCAGGGCAGCGCCGCGTGAAGCTGGCTCCCGAGTTTGCCTATGACACCCCGGTCGCGAGCATGGGTGGTCTTGAACTGTTCGATGAGCTGTTCATGTTCTCAGGTGTTCAGGATCGCTTCGATTTCAAGCTGGTGGGCAAAAAGGAGATGTATATCCCTTACAACACCTACAAGTTCTACTTCAACTGCGAAGATCAACTTCAAGACTCGCATCCGAACCCTGCGTGTGAGCGTTGGGAATTGCACCGGGTATGGGAAGTTGAGGCTACTTTGAAGCCCGGCATGCGCCACGTTTACAGCAAGCGCACCTACTATCTCGACGAAGATACTTATGGCGCGGGTCTGTACGACGCATGGGACCAAAGCGGTCAGCTCTATCGCGCAATGATGCTTGGTGGTGTTCAATTCTACGACCACGACATTCCTTATATCGTCAAACACTCCATCTATGACTTCAACAAAGGCATGTATGGCGTAATCAACGATGGCTTGGATGGTGGTTATCGCGTCTTGACCGAACCGCGTTCCGAGCGTGCGTTGAATCCGGAAGCGATTGTAACGAGGGAAACCCAGCGCTGATCAGCTAACGCGACCTGCATGCTTGTTTTGTGTGCAGGCTCGCCGATCAGGTTTTCACCCTTGGTTTGCAGGTGATGTTTGCTCTGTTTTGACAGGCATCGCGCGCATGCTGATTACGCTGGTTGAGGATAAAAACAATGATATTCCCAGTCCCGCTTGCTTTACGAAACACGCCTCCGGCGCCCATGACTCGCTACGTCGGGAAATGGCTGAGTGTGATGCTGCTGGTTCTGCTGATGCCATTGGGCGTTGCAGCGTCCATTGCAGCCGAGGGTGCCGATCCCTTGCGCGAGCCATCGAAGCCGATCGACGCGCCGGCGCCTCTTCTCGGTATGCACCGCGCGGGTGATGTGCTTGTTGGCGTCGGGCTGCATGGCATGATCAAGCGATCCACCGATGGCGGGACGACTTGGCAGCAAGTGCAGAGTCCCGTGTCCACTGATCTGGTTCAGGTGCGCTTTCGCGATGCCATGAACGGGTGGATCGTAGGCCATGACTCGGTACTGCTGCACACAACCGATGGTGGCTTGACCTGGTCGGTGCAGCTCGATGGCCGTACGGTGCTCGCGCGTCTCAAGGGCTTCTACGGCGAGCGCGCAGAGCGTGGTGACGAGGGTGCAGCCGACATGCTTCAGGAAGTGGATTTCGCCATGAACACGTCGGCTACGCCCGACGTGCTGGCTGCACCGTTTCTCGACGTCATGTTCAACGACGACAAGATCGGCTACGTCATTGGCGCGTTCGGGATGATCCTGAGAAGCACCGATGACGGTGCGACCTGGGACCCTTGGATCGAGCAAACCGACAATACCCGCCGCATGCATCTGTATGGCCTGGACGAACGCGATGGCGTTTTCTATATCGCCGGCGAGCAGGGCTTGCTCATGCGCCTGAATCCCCAGACTCAACAGTTCACGACGATCGAAACGCCCTATAACGGCACCTACTTCGGAGTGCGTGCGCTTCCCGACCTGCTTCTAGCCTACGGCCTGCGCGGCAATCTGTATGCGAGCAGAGACGACGGAGGCCAATGGCAGCAGATAGACACTGGCCTCAATGCCAGTCTTGTAAGCGCGGTGGATGCGGGGCAGCAGCTGATCATGGTCAGCCAGAGCGGCGCAATGATCGCGCTAGACAAGCAAAGCTTGAGCGTTACACCCCTGCAGGCCGCACGTGTAGGTGAAGTGTTCGCAGCCAGTGATACGCGGCGAGATGGCGAGATGGTCGTGACTTTTTTCTCGGGTGCAAAGCTCGTCGAGATAGCCAAGGCGAACTAATAACGCGGCATGTTTAGTGAGAATAAGAAAATGGTAGATCAAAAGTACAACAGTGGAATGCCCGTAATTCCGGATGTTCGCGATTTCGATAAATCGTCCGGCGGGTTTTTCGAGCGGGTTATTTTCAATAACCGCGTACTTGTACTCGTGGTCTGCCTGCTGGCCACTGTTGTACTGGGTTACTTCGCCGCTCGAATAGATGTAAACGCCAGCTTTGAAAGAATGATTCCGAGCAGTAGTCCTTATATCAAGAACTACTTAGCCTACAAGGATCAGCTTCCGGGCTTAGGCAACAGCATCCGTATCGTTGTTGAAAACAAACAGGGCGATATTTACGACCCGGAATACCTGAAGGTCCTGCAGGAAGTAAACGATACGCTGTACCTCATTCCGGGTGTCGACCGTTCCTGGATGAAATCCTTGTGGATGCCGATTGTTCGTTGGAAGGAAGTCACCGAGGATGGAATCAGTGGCGGCGCGGTAATGCCGTCTGATTACGATGGCAGCGATGAGTCCATCATGAAACTGCGTCGGAACATCTCCCGTGCAGGAATCGTTGGCAATCTTGTCGCCAATGATGGTCAGTCGAGCATGATCGTTGCGCCGTTGCTCGACCTGCATCCTCAAACCGGCGATCCGCTCGATTACGGTGAATTCTCTGACCAGCTGGAAGAGAAGATCCGTACCTTTGAAAGCGACAAGATCTCGATTCATATCGTCGGCTTCAGCAAGCTGGTGGGGGACCTGATCGATGGCCTTTATAGCGTCATGCTGTTCTTCGGCATATCCGTTCTGATCGCTGGGATTTTCGTTTATCTCTACATGCGCTGTTTGCGCAGTACATTGCTATTGATCGGTGTAGCAGTGGCCGGTGTGGTGTGGCTACTCGGTCTTATGCAGCTGCTCGGTTATGACCTGGATCCCTATTCGATCCTCGTCCCTTTCCTCATCTTCGCCATCGGCCTGTCCCACGGCACGCAAAAGATGAATGGCATCCTGCAGGACATCGGTCGAGGAACGCATAAATACGTCGCGGCACGTTATACCTTCCGCCGGCTGTTCCTTACCGGCCTTACCGCGCTACTGACGAACATTGTCGGCTTTGCGGTCCTGGCGATCATCGACATTCCGGTTATTCGCGATCTGGCGATAACCACCAGTATTGGCGTTGCCGTACTCATCTTCACCAAGCTGCTGCTGATCCCTGTCGCGCTGTCATACATCGGCGTCAGCAAAAAAGCTGCACTGATTGCACTAGAGAAGGACCAGGCTGGCGCCGAGAACCGCAACTGGCTGGGCCACATCTGGCACGGGCTGGATCGCTTTACCGAGCGGCGCTGGGCAATCGCGGTGATTTCCATATCGGTTGTCGTCACCGTCGTCTGCAGCATCGTCATGCTCGATCTCAAGGTCGGTGACCTGGATCCGGGCGCGCCGGAGCTGCGCGCAGACTCGCGGTACAACCAGGACAACGCTTACATCACCAACCACTACGGTCTGTCCAGCGATCAGTTCGTCGTGATTATGAAAACCGATCCCGACAGTTGCCGGTTGTACCAGACGCTGCAAACGATGGACCGGCTTGCATGGCAACTGCGCCAGACACCGGGCGTGCAGACCACCAGTTCGCTTGCCGAGTCGACTCGTTTCGTTACTGCAGGGATGGCCGAAGGCAGCGGCAAGTGGCTGACCATCAGCCGCGACCAGGCCATCACCAACGCATCGGTCGACGCCGCGATGATTTCTTCGCCCGGCATCACCAACCAGCAATGCTCGGTAACCCCACTGATCGCCTATCTGACCGATCACAAGGCCGACACGCTGCGTCGGGTGATGGGCGTGGTTGAGACCTTTGCCGCCGAATACAACACTACGGCCGATTCAGAGCGCCCGGTCGAATTTCTTTTGGCCGCAGGCAACGCAGGCATCGAAGCGGCAACCAACATCGAGGTCGAGAAAGGCATCATCACTATGTACCTAGCGGTATATGGCGCAACCGCTTTGCTCTGCCTGCTGACCTTCCGCAGCATTCGCGCCACCATCGTCGCGCTCATTCCTCTGATCATGACCACGATCATCTGCAAGGCTTTGATGGTCTGGCTCGGTATCGGTCTCAAGGTCGCAACCCTGCCGGTCATCGCGGTTGGTGTGGGAGTAGGGGTGGATTACGCGCTCTATCTGCTCAGTGTGCAGATTGCCGTGCAGGAACGGGGTGGCTCGCTCGCGGTTGCATATCGCCGGTCTCTGGACTTTACCGGGCGCGTGGTGGCACTGGTCGGACTGACGATGGCGGCAGGCGTGATCACCTGGGCCTGGTCGCCAATCAAGTTCCAGGCCGACATGGGCATTCTGCTGACCTTCATGTTCCTGTGGAACATGCTCGGTGCACTAGTGCTGGTCCCGGCCCTGTCGCATTTCATGCTGAACCCGAAGACCCCTGCGGCGGCACCGGAGTCACCCGCCATGCTTGATACGCCGGTTGAACAGGCTATCCAGAAAAAAAAACTAACTGACGCGGCTGCCGCTCATTGATCGGAGGCGCCCGGTTGGCGCTTCCACTGACTGTAAAGCCAAGCTCAGAGCTATGGCGCGCTATTGAAGGGAGAGGGTTATGTTCGAGTTGTTGATGAGTGCCGACATGATGGTTCCGGATCCGGACGCGATGACGGAAAAGCTGGTGGATAAGCTCGGCATCTTCAAGCATGAGCGCTGGCGCCAGGCGTTCGATAACCATCCGTACATCGCGCATTTTCTGCGGGTGCACAAGTCTTTGGCGGTGTCGCCCACCCGTATCGAGCCGCAGTGGCATCTGGATCGACCAAATCCAGGCGATCCGCTGTTCCACGATTTTCTGGAAAGCCTCAAGGACTACCAGGGTCACCATCGGCCCATGATCACTCACTCGATTGTGCTCGCGCTGCATGGCGACAAGTTCGATGCGCTGGTCAGCAAGTTGATGCGCCGTCGCTTGCCATTCCGCATGGCCCAGCGCACGCCGGAAATGCCGTTTGATCGCCTATGGTTGGGCGCGACGCCGGAGAAGCCCTATTACGAGCCATCCGTCGACGGCGGCCTGTGCATCGAAATCATGCCCACCGAGCCATTGCAAATGCCGCCGGAAACCTACGCAACGCCGCCGGCGCAGCCGCGTGAGCAAAAGCCGGGCGACATGGTGCGTGTTACGGCGCGTGGATTCCTGGTGCGCGATCTCGATGAGACGCTGCGCAAGCTTTCCACCAATCTTGATTGGGAGCCGTCCTGCCCGGTGGAGAATGTCGCCAGTGAAGGTTATCGCCGTGCGCGCATGGGCTTTACCGTCGCCAATAGCGCCACGCTGGACGTGCTCGAGGCAACGTACTGGAACACCGACGCCGGCCATTATGTAAACAACTGGGGGCCGGGCCCGTACTACATCCGCATCGGCGTCAACGATCTTGCCGCCAAGGCTGAAGATTTGCGCGCTCGCGGTACGGCCTTCGAGTGGATCGAGTCGTCCGAGGCCGTAGGTGGCAAGCCTCTGATCAAGATCGATCCGAAAGAGTTGGATGGCCAGGTGTTCGAGTTCGAGGAGTGCTCCGCATGAGCGCCGAAGAAAATCAGCAGGCACCGCTGGTTATCAACGAGTCAGTTAGGGTAGAGCGCGGCGTCTCGGTCGGCTGGGTGGTATTGACCCGCCCAGGCCAGATCAACGCGATCAATGACAGCATTCGTCAGGGTGTTCCCCAGGCGCTTCAATTGCTCGACAACGACCCACAGGTGCGGGTCATTGTCATCCGCGGTGAAGGCGAGCGCGGATTCTGCGCCGGCGCCGACATCAAGGAACGTCGCGGTGAAGAAACATCCCTGCAGGTGCGTCAGCGCATGGAGCGTTCGCGCTGGATCGAATCGCTCGACGGAATTGCCAAACCGGTCATCGCTGCAATCCAGGGTTACTGCATGGGTGGCGGGCTGGAGTTTGCGTTGGCTTGCGATATTCGATTCGCCGCTCCCAACGCGATTTTCGCGCTTCCGGAAACCGGTCTGGGCTTGATTCCCGGCGGTGGCGGCACTCAGCGGCTTTCGCGGGTCGTGGCGCCGGGACGCGCCCTCGATATGCTTCTGACGGGCGACCGCATGAATGCTGACCAAGCGTTGCAGATCGGGTTGGTCAGCCGCCTGGCTTCCGATAACTCGACTCTGGTCGAGGAGGTCAGGGTTTTTGCCGAGCGCATCGCCAGCAAGCCACCGGCTGCGTCGGCGTTCGTCAAGCAGGCCGCCCGGGCTGCGCTGGAACTGGACCTGAAAAGCGGACTCAATCTCGAACTCGACCTGTTTGCCCTTCTAGCGCCGACAAAGGATGTGCGCGAAGCCGCGCAAGCCTTTAGTGAGCGACGCGAGCCGCGCTTCACGGGCGAGTAGGATTGACATTGCTAACAACAAAATAAGGAATAACAGATGAGCATGGGCAAGCTGGCAGGGCGGGTTGCGATCGTCACCGGTGGTGGCAACGGGCTGGGCGCCGAGTGCGCTCGGGTGCTGGCCGAGCACGGCGCTTCTGTGGCGGTAGTCGATGTCGACGGCGACGCCGCCAACCGGGTGGCAGAATCGATATCGGCGCAAGGCATGCCAGCTCAGGGCTTTCGTGCCGATGTATCTTCCGAGGAAGACGTCAAGGCGATGATCGCCCAGGTAAAGGAGGCATTTGGTCGGGTCGACGTGCTGCACAACAATGCGGCCGTGCTGAACACCGACCAACGTCAGCGGGACCGTGATCTGGCCAACCTGGATATGGAAGCCTTCGACCGCGCCATAGCGGTAAACCTGCGTGGCGCCGTGCTGTGCACCAAATATGTCATTCCGGTGATGCTGGAGCAGGGCAAAGGCTCAATCATTTTTGCCACCTCTGGATTGGGGATGCAGGGCGACATGTCGCTGACTGGCTATGCGACGTCTAAAGCTGCGCTGATGATGCTTCCGCGCCTGGTCGCGTCCCAGTACGGGAAGAAAGGGATTCGTGGCAATGCAGTGCAGATCGGCCTCGCACCGCAGCACGAAATGCCCGCGCCACTGCTGGAAATCATGCGCGACAACCATTGCACGGCCGAACTGGGTACGCCGAGACAGATTGCCGATGTGGTCGCGTTCCTGGCTTCGGATGAATCTGCCTTCGTGACCGGCACTACGCTGGTGGCAGATGGAGGATTCAGCAGCCACACGCCATCGCTTGTGGCCATGCGTGCCCTGTTTGAAAAAATGGGTCGCACAGGCATGTAAGTAATGCCGGTCGGCCCGGCCCGCGAAAGCGGAGCCGGACGCCCTCTGTAGTTGCCAACCTCATACCTGGTTCGCACGCAAGCTTCGCTCCTACAGGTATGCGCGGCACATTGCGGCAGGTACGCACACTGCCGCTTTGGTAGGAGCGAGCTTGCTCGCGAAACGGGGGCAGGCGCGCCTTCGGCTTTTTATAGGACGTTCGGTTCGCCCTTACGCTCTACTGAAAACGCGCCCCGCATTACTGCTCCGCCCGGACCATGCAAGTGTTTTACCGTCGGTAAAACAGATGCCGGGCTGCCCGGTGGCGTTTATTGCTAGGGTGCTGCTCAGCGCCAAGACAGGGGCAACAGACAAAACCCTTAACCGTCTCCTGCAAAGCGATTTCTCTGGCTTTTGCCGGATCGGTTAATTGCGCTCGCGTTACCTGGTGTTGCGGCTCTGAACCGAACTCTTGCAAGCGGATTGCAGCGGCTTTTGCGTTGGGCAAATGTTGTTGAAGTCCGATAGGACCAACAAAGAATGAATAATAAAAATACAGATTTCGACGTAATCATTGTCGGCGGCGGCACGAACGGCTTGTCAGCGGGCTGCTATCTGGGGCTGGAAGGCAAGAAGGTGCTGGTGCTTGAAG
Organism: Stutzerimonas sp.; assembly: GCF_982611455.1. Taxonomy (NCBI): domain Bacteria; kingdom Pseudomonadati; phylum Pseudomonadota; class Gammaproteobacteria; order Pseudomonadales; family Pseudomonadaceae; genus Stutzerimonas; species Stutzerimonas sp. The sequence continues at coordinate 60,739 of NZ_CEXBBO010000007.1, read as the reverse complement.
CCCTGGACAAAATCGGCGGCATGGCTTCCTCGGGTTACCTGATCCCCGAAGCACCCCAGCATCTCGTCCATCCCTGTGCGCTGGACATGATGTCGATGCGGGTTCACGCCCATGTTCCGAAGGAACTTGATCTCGAGCGGCACGGTTTCAAGTCGATAGAGCTGGCGCCGGGTTATGTCTACCTGCATCCGGATGGCACGTCTCTGATCTTCTGGCGAGACCGTAACAAGACCGCTGCGGAAATCAGACGTTACAGCGAGGCCGACGCAGCGGCTTTTCTCAAGTTCATGGATGTCATCGACATGTTCCTGGACATCGCGCTGCCGATGATGCGCGCGGATCCAGCCGAACTGAATCTGGGGGCCAAGTTCAAGGTCATTGGCTCAGCGCTGAAGAACCGCAAGCTCAAACCAGAGCTGATGGCACTGATGACCGGCTCGGCTCATCAAGCAGCTCGTGAACGCTTTGAGCATCCCGTGACGATATCGGCCATGTGCGCGTTGACCGGACTCGCGGGCGATATTAGTGCAGATGGCGGCGGCATCTATTACGCGTTGCTGGGCTTCCTTCATCGCTTTGGCGTCGGACGAGTACTGGGCGGCATGCAGCAGCTGAGCAACGCCATGCAGTCACGGCTCGAAGAGCTCGGTGGGCAAGTACTAATCAGCGCGTCGGTTGCCGAGATCGTCTCTGTTAGTGGGCAGATAAAGGGCGTGCGTTTGACGGACGGACGCGAATTCACCGCGCACGCAGTGATTGCCGGCTGTCATCCCAAGGTGGCGCTGGAAATGGTCAGTACCGGTGAGATCCCGTCCTACCTGTTGACACGTATCGCAATGGCCCCGGCCAACGCCAAAGGCTCGGGTCCGTTGAAAGTGGACGTCGCCTTGAGCGGGCAAATATCGGTGCCCAGGTTTGAAGCGGCCAGAGGCGACGGTGTCGACCTGCGCAACACCTGCCTGCTGATCGGCACCGAGGAGGCGGTACTGGAGAACTTCGCAGCGTGCATACGGGGTGAGGTACCGAAACTTCCCTACATCACCATGGCGGCTCCCAGCGCGGCGGATCCGTCCCAGGCACCCGCTGGCCAGGACGTTCTATATATCTATCCGCCAGTGATGCCGGTCGACCCCGTGGAAGGATGGGAAGCGATCAGAGAGCGTGTGGCCGATCAGGTCATCGATCAGACTTCGGAATATGTAGAAGGGATCAAGGGCCAGATCATCGGCCGTCGAATCGAAGCTGCCCCTGATTTCACTGCGCGTTTGAATACGGTGAATGGCTGCGTCGTACATATCGATACCACCACAATGCGCTCCAGTACCATGCGCCCAGCCCATGGGCTCGGTGGCAACACCTTGCCAGTGGCGGGACTGTACCTGGGCAGCGCCGGTATCCACCCGGGCGGGGGTGTAAACGGCATGGCCGGGCGCCTGGCTGCCAAACGCGTCGCCAAATATCTGGCCAAGGTAGGTAAATAGCGAAGCTGTCTCTTCGAAAAAGGCTGCGCGTCTTAACTCGCATGCCGGTTTCCCTGAATCGCTATCGGGGCGCCTGGTCTTCACGGCCAGACGCAACCGAGATACCCGCCAGGATGAAATCCGCAGAATGTTGCCGCCAGATCGCCATGCCCTCGGGTGAGGCGGTATCCAGTCCGGTCAGGGTAGACATCGAATAACGATTGGTGAACCAGCCGGTGGTGACTAGCGCCGCTGTGGCAAGAAGCAATCTTGGATTGATTCCGTTCTTGAAATCTCCCGTGGCGGCGCCGCGTTGGAGGATGGTATCGAGTTTGGCAATCAGCCCCGGCGCCATTTCAAGGAATCGGTTGCGCGGTGTTTCGTGGGCATCGTGGTAACGGATGCCCTCCAGTGCCAGTGCGCCGAGTAGCGGGTCGTGGCAGTACTGGTCGAAGAACCGGTTAAGCATCGCTCGCAACGCAGCGGGTGGCGTCAGCTGCTCGATTTCCAACGCTACCAGCTCGGACATGATGCTTTCAGACGATTCATCGAGCACCGCGACGAACAGGTTCTCCTTAGAGCCGTAGTAGTGATAGACCAGCTGCTTGGTGACCCCCGCTTCCTGCGCGATGGTTTCCACCCTCGCACCGCCAAGCCCTTTGCTGCCGAACTCGTTGCGCGCGGCAGCCAACAGTTTGTTCATCGTGTTGCGCTTGCCTGACTCGGCCGGCTCCGAACTCTTCACGTTCTTATTCTCCTTATAGTGTCTGCCAGAGGCTGGGCGTTCGTTTGACTATGGGTCAAACGAATCGAAGGACGTATCGCGGCGAAGGCGCCTACCATCGATTGCAGTGCTCGTCCGGTGGTTCGGCTTGAAGCTGACCTGGGTGAGCAACTAGCCGCCTGGCTTCCGAATCGGACAGTTTTGGTGCGGTGAACAATAAAAACAAGAGACGCGTCATGCCATTCGACCCCCATCCGCCCAGTGATGACCGGAGCCTTCGCAATTCCAGGCGCATTGGGGACAGCAAAACCAGCTCAGTATGGTTTGCATGCTCGCGATCAGCTTGGCGATCTGCGCTGAACGTGCGCATCGCTGGCAGGAATGCCGGTGGATTGGAACGTATCGCACCGACTCGCTTCCCTACTGATTCGATGTAATTGGAGAGTTTTGATGAGCACCGAAAATACCGCGATGGATCTGGAAACCGCCTACTCGGCAGTATCCGAAATGTACCGCGGCGCGGATCTGGACATCCACGCCCTCAGCCGGGAGATGCGTCATAGCGCTCCCGTATACGAGGGTGATTTCGTGGCTCAGTTTGGCGTGCCGACGAACGCCGGAATGCAGCAGGGCACGCGCCCTACGTTCGCCCTGTTCAAGTACAACGATGTGATGGCCGTACTGCGGGACGGGACCAGCTTCACCAGCGGATTCATCGCTGAAGGACTGGGCGCGTTCTTCGACGGCCTGATCATTCTCGCCATGGACGGCGAGCAACATCGGCGGGTACGCGCCCTGTTGCAGCCGGCCTTCATGCCGCAGACCGTGAACAAATGGCGCGACAAGATTGATTATGTGATTCGCCACCATTTTCTTGAGCCCATGGTGGAACACAAGCGCGCCGACTTGATGGACTTCGGACTCAACTTTCCGATCCGTGAAATGTACGCCTTGATGGGCTTCCCTGATGGCGATCCGGAGAAGTATCGGCAGTACGCGGCTTGGGCATTGGCCATGGTCGGTGGCAACCAGATCGATCCGGCAAAGGCGCCTGAGGCTCGTCGTCAGGCGGGCATTGCCGTAAAGGCCCTTTATGACGCAATCATGGAAGTGGTTGTCCAGCGCCGTGCCGCCGGTAGCGAAGGCGATGACCTGATCGGTCAGTTGCTGCGCGCCGAGCACGAGGGTCGAATGCTGGACGACCACGAGGTCACCACCTTTGTCCGTTCATTGCTGCCGGCTGCGGGCGAGACCACGACGCGCACCTTCAGCTCGGTGATTACTCTGATGATGACCACTCCGGGGCTCATCGATCGCATCCGTGCGGACCGCAATCTGATACCCAAGCTGATCGATGAAACCGTGCGCTATGAACCGGTCGCCACGTTCAAGGTTCGCGAGACATCCAAGGATGTCGAAATCGGTGGCGTGCAGATACCCAAGGGCTCGTTCGTTCAATGCATGGTCGTTTCGGCCAACCGTGACGAAGAGGCTTTCGAAAACCCTGATGTATTCGATATCGACCGTAAAACCAAACCATCTTTTGGCTTTGGGTTCGGCCCGCACATGTGCATCGGGCAGTTCGTAGCCAAGCTCGAATTAACCTGTGCGATCAACGCGATTCTCGACCTTTTTCCCAATATCCGACTCGATCCAAGCAAGCCTGTACCCGTGATCAGCGGTGCGCAGCTGCGTGGCGTTTCTTCGATACAGGTGATCTGGGACTGACCTCTCGGCTATGCGTGTACTTCAGCTACAACAATAAAAAGAGGACCACATGAGAACCTTCAAGACCATTCCAGAGCGCGGCGATTTCGGCTTTCAGCAGTTGGTGGGTCCGCAGAAGGTGACGGGTGCCGCGATGGCCGGTACTCGCGGTTTTTTCGGACTACAACTGAGCAAAAGTTCCCCATTCGGCTCCGTCCGTGACGAAGAGGGCAATATCTATTCCTTCGTCCGCTCGCTGATGGCGCCAAACGGTACGCCGAACCCGACCAAGTTCTTCTACCTGAACACCCATGTGGACGGTAAGAACCTGCGTATGGATTTCGACAAGATGGCGCTGCAGGCCCTGACGCCGATGCCGCTCCAGACCCTGGAAGGCGACACCGTGCGCTGGATGAACCAACCCGCAGAGCAGGGCAATCACTGGGAAATCACCGCCAGCAGCGAACGACTGACGTGGAAGGAAGACGGGCTGTTTCAGCTCGAAGGTCGTTTGCTTACCGGACTGCAGTGGTATCTGCCGGGCGTGGAGTGGGGCACGTTCTATGTTTCACAGCTGTGGGATGTGGCTGGCGTGGTCGAGGGCCGGCGGGTCAAAGGCGCCATTGCGCTCGATCAGTTCTACATGGCCGAAGGGGGCGCCATTCACTACAAAAAAGACCTGGTAGTGAATAACAACAAACACGTCCTCTGGTGGTCCTTTGTCACCGTGTACAAAGACGGCAGCTGGGATGCTGGCTCGTTCATGGTGGGCCACGACCACCTCGGTTACGCGATTTTCAACAACGAGAAAGGTGAGGTGCGCGTCACCACTGATATCGAAGGCGAAACCGAGCACAAGGACGGCAGCTATTTCCTCAAATCCGCGAAGATCGTCATCGAGGGCAAGGAAGAATGGGAGTTTCTGCCGGACGAAAAGGGCGAAATGATCGACTTCGTTGGCGGATTTCCAGTTACCGCGCAGCAGGAAGGGCGCTGGCGTCGGGTAGGCGATACCCGCGAGCCGTCGCACTGGCTTGGCTGGGGCGAGTCGGATCGCCGCAACGGCTCGGCGCGTAACGTCCCTGGCGCGGATCTCTGATAGCGAACCGGGTAGCTTCGGCGCAGAAGCGTCGCAGCTTTCGTAAAAACAACAATAAGAATGAGGAACGGCGATGAAATTCCGCGACAAAGTAGTGCTGATCACCGGCGCCGGCCGTGGCATGGGGCGCGCCATTGCCCTGGAATACGCCAAGCAGGGCGCCAAAGTCGTGGTGTCGGCCCGGACCGCGAGATATGGCGAAGAAACCGTCGAACAGATCACCGCGCTGGGCGGCAGTGCCTGTCTGGTGGGTGGCGATATTGCGGATCGATCGGCGATCAAATCGATGGTTGAGGGCGGCTTGGAAGCATTCGGCGCGCTGGATATCGTAGTGCATTGCGCGGCTGACGCCCCTCATGGACTCATCGCCGAGATGACTGACGACAACATCGATCGTCTCGTGCGCAGCAACGTTCAATCGCTGTTCTGGCTGGCCAAGGATGCCGCGCCGCATCTTTCCAAGGCGAAGGACAAAGGCCGCCTCATTTTCATTTCTTCTGGCGAAGCCAACCGCAAATACACACCGATGCTGATCGGTTATGGTTCGAGCAAGGCGTTCATGAACGCTTTCGCACGCGGTCTGGCGGTGGAGTTCGGGCCGTTGAATATCCTGGTCAACGTGGTCGAGCCAGGCCTGATCGGCACTGATCGGATGACCGAAGCGCTGGGCGAAGATCTGCCCCATAAGCTGGCGGAGCATTTCCCGGTTGCGCGCCTCGGGCAGTCTCTGGACATCGCTAATGCTGTGCTATTTCTGACCTCCAACGAGGCCTCCTACATAACCGGCACGTCGCTGCTGGTGGACGGCGGCGCGACCATGGTCTCGCTGCCGATCGATGAAATACTCAAGGGGCACTAACCCAGTCACCCAATCATCGCCCGCGAAGTGCGCCAGGAGTCTCGTCATGACACCGACAAGCGAAACAAATGAATTCAAGCAGGGCTGGCGCATCGTGCTGCTCGGTCTGGTAGGCATCTGCACCAGCATCACTGCTGCGCTGCTCTATGGCTTCGGCACAATGGTCATCCCGCTGGAACAGGCCTTTGGCTGGAGCCGGGGCGATCTGCAGGCGTCGATCACATTCCTGTTTGCTGGGGTCGCCATTTCCACTCAATTGGTTGGCCCTCTGTACCGGCGCTTCGGGCTTCGGCGGGTCGCCATCATTTCCATCGTGCTGCAAATCATCGGCTATTTCGCGATCACCCAAATAGAGGGTTCGATCGGCTGGTTGTACCTGGCTTTTTTTCTGATGCCGATCGTGTGCGCGGGGACTATCGCGATCACCTGGACTCAGCTGGTCAATCTGTGGTTTGAGCGGAACCGGGGGCTGGCGTTGGCCGTCATTCTTTGCGGGACTGGGCTGATGGCAATGGTCTTGCCCCCGCTGCTGGCGCGGCTCGTTTCGGAGTACGGCTGGCAGGCGGGTTTTTTCGCGCTGGGTGCGATGCCGCTGTTGGCGACCTTGCCGCTGTCGCTGCTGTGGTTGCGCTTGCCCTCGGAGACTGTGGCCCGAAATCAGACTGCAGAGAAGAAAAGCACTGAACTGCCCGGCATGTCATACAAGCAAGCCCTGCGTTCCGGAACCTATTGGGGCTTCAACGTCGCGTTGATTCTTTCGGTGTCGCTTACCGTCGGTATGGTCACCAATATGGTGCCGATGCTTCAAGGCACAGGCTTGAGCGCGCAGACGGCTGCTCAGGTCTTCAGCACCTTTGGCATCGCAATCATCGTCGGGCGGCTGCTGGTAGGGTATCTGCTGGACCGCTATTCGCCATCGCTCGTGGCCGCGATCAGCTTGGCCCTGCCGGCGGTTGGCTGCGCCATCTTTCTGTTTTCCGATGGCCAGAACGTGCCGCTGTTGGTGCTGGCTACACTGACCATTGGGGCGAGTGCCGGAGCTGAGTTCGACCTGGCGGCGTTCCTGATGGCGCGCTATTTCGGACTCAAGGACTACGCCCGCATATTCGGCCTGCACTTGGGGTTGATTACCGTTGTCTCAGGCATGGTGCCAATGCTTTTTGGTTACCTGTTCGAGCTTTATGACGGTTACTCCGCTGTGCTGACGAGCTGTCTGGTTTTCGCGATTGTTGGCCCGTCGATTTTGCTCTGGCTGAGGATGGAGCCGGCATATCGCGCCCGCCAGCAGCAAACCGCCTGAGGCGACTGCCCAGGCTTGAACCTTTACCGGCGGGCACAACTGCCTCCATCGAAACGAGGAAATCAAATGAGTGACGAGGCAAAACAAGCTATCGAACACTTCCTGCATGGCCAAGTGGAGTGCTGGAACAATGGCGACAAGGAAGGTTTTTTCGAGCATTACCGCAGCATGACTCGTAGCGGTCTGAGCATCGAATTCGTGGGGCGACCGCTGCCGACGGACTCTTGGGAAATCCTCGAAGGGATGTGGGCGCAGCAACAACCGCGCTGCCGCATCGAAGTCAGGGAAACCATCATCAATGGTGAAGAGGCCGCGTGCTACCACTACAACGCTATGCGTGACGGCAATGGTGGTATCGAAACCATTGAGCTGTACCGCTTCGACGGCGGCAGGCTGTGGGTGCGTTATTTCATTAAAAACTGAACGGGTCGGGGCGCGCCGGGGCGACCTTGCTCTGTCTTGATTCCTTGCTCCGGCCCGATACCGAAGCGCTGTCCTGCGGCGCCTTCTGACAAGGAGACTCGAATGGACTTCAATCTTCGCGGAAAAGTCGCGTTGGTGACGGGCGGCGCAACAGGGATAGGGTTTGCCGCTGCAGTGGCCCTGGCGAAAGAGGGTGCCAGGGTGGTGGTCTCCGGCAGGCGCCTCGACGTAGGGGAGCAAGCTGTAGCCTCTATCAGGGAGAATGGCGGCGAGGCGATCTTCATCCAGGCTGACGTCAGCCAGACCGCTGATGTGGAAGCACTGGTCACTCGCGCGGTGGAGCAGTGGGGGCGCTTGGACGTTCTGATCAACAATGCCGGCATAGAAGGGTCACCTTTCGTGACGATTGCCGACTATTCCGAGCAGGAGTGGGACAGCGTCATTGCGGTCAATCTGAAAGGCACATGGCTTTGCATGAAATATGCGATCCCGTTTCTGCTCAAGCAGGAGGGCGCGACCATCGTCAATATTTCCTCGGTGGGTGGAGTCAATGGCGGCTCGTTGGGCGCTGCCTACCACGCCAGCAAGCACGGCATTCTCGGTATTACTCGCTGTGCGGCCATCGAATATGGCGCCAAGGGTCTGCGCGTCAATGCGGTTGCACCGGGTGTGTTCGGTACCGAGATGTCCGACCGGTTGTTTCCAGGAGATGGTAAATACGATGCCGTGGCACAGACCAATCCGATGAAGCGCTGGGGTCGCCTGGATGAAGTGGCTGGCACCATCGTCTGGTTATGCTCGTCGAGTGCGGGCTATGTCAATGGACACACGCTCGCTGTCGACGGTGGCTTTCTGATTCAGTGAGATCGGGTGGCTCAGCGCGCCAGTAGTGGCTGGCTCTGGTGTCGCCTGCGAAGGGACACCACCAGCATGAAACCGATGCCGGAAAGTAGCGACGAAATAAGGAACACGTGGCCAAGGCCCAGACTGGCTGCTGCCAGACCCATCAAGGGGCCTGCCAACCCGACCGCCAGATCGAAGAACAGCGAAAGCGCGCTTAATGCGGAGTTGCGATTGGCGTCTGGCGTACGTGCCAGCGTTTCTACGGCAAGTCCGGGGTAAACCCAGGACACACCCATGCCAGTCAGCGAGGCTCCGAAAATCGCTATCTCGGGTGAGGGGGCCAGCCAGACGAGCAGCAGTCCGAGGCCCTGTACCAACAGGCACACTGTCACCACTGGATAGCCACCGAAACGTACCACTACGTTGGGCGTGACAAGCCTGGCGACGATGAAAGCGGCGCCGAAGCCGGTCAGGCACAAGGCGGCATTGGCCCAGCCGAGGCTGTCGAAATACAAAGCTATGAAGGCGGTCAGACTGCCAAAGCCGGCTGAGCTGCACGCCAATGCCAAACCGTTGGGCACCACCGACCAAAATACGTCGAAAAAGGGCAGCCGTTCGCCGCGCAACAGCGGCGCTGAACGCCTGACCATCGCAAGAACCAGCGACAACAGACCGAGCAAGACGATGCACAGGCCGAGGCTGGCCAGACTGAACTGATCGCTGATTAACACGCCCAAGGGCGCACCGACGGCAATACCGCCATAAGCGGCAATGCCGTTCCAGGACATCACCCGTGCGGTGTTCGCCTTGCCATGCAAACCGATGGCCCAGGTACAGCAGGGCGTGGAAATCATGGCTGAAGCGATGCCCTGAATTATGCGTGCGCCAATCAGGATCGAGACGCTGAGCCAGGGCGAGGCGTACATGACAATCGCCAGCGTGGTCAGTACGCCGCAGACTGCAAGGCCGGCCAGCCCGACGATGACAGCCCATTTCGCGCCGAAGCGATCGGCCAGCACGCCGGCCAATGGTCGTGACAGCAGGGTCGACACGTACTGCGTGCCAATGACGATGCCTGCCAAGACAGTGCCAAATCCAAGGTCGTTGAGAACGAAGCTGGGTAATACGGCCAGCGGTAATCCATTGGCCACATAAGACATGAAGTTGAAGCAGACGATGAAGATGATCGACAACGTGAGCCGGGTGGGATGTGTGGTTCCGGTATCCAAACAGCTAGCTCCTGAGGCGGACGACGCAGGCTTATGCCCCGAGAGAAGGAAAGAGATACCGAGCGGACCCGTCGGTTCGCTGGATCGTGCGGGCTCCGTTTCGCCTAGAAAACACCGTCGGATGAAGCGGACAGATCACGCCATTGCTCGATTTGTTCTTTCATCTTGTCGAGCTTGCTGGTGATCGCTTGGTAGGCGTCGGACCCCGCGACGTAGCGGAGCGGCGGCGTTTCCATATTCGCGATTTGCACAAGCGCTTCACCCAGTTTGGCGGGATCGCCTGTCTGTCGATGGTTGTTGGCGGCTGAGCCTGCTCTGATCTTCGCGGTAAACGTTGCGTAGTCCTCAAGCCCATTGGCGCCGAACACCGCGGAGCTTGGATCGAGAAAATCCGTACGGAACACGCCGGGCTCAACCAGCGTAACCGTGATGCCGAATTGGCTGACTTCCTGAGCCAGCGACTCGGAAAATCCTTCCACGGCGAATTTGGAAGCGCAGTACAGCGCGGCGCCGCCCATGGCTACCACGCCGGCCACCGACGAGACATTGAAAATATGGCCGCTGCGCTGTTTGCGCATGATCGGCAAGGCCGCTCGGCATAGGTTGAACACGCCAAACACATTGGTGGCGAACTGTCGCTCGGCATCGCTGGGCGTATTTTCTTCGAACGGGGCGAGTTGCCCATAGCCGGCATTGTTGACCAGCACATCGATGCGTCCGAAACGAGTGATGCCAGCCTCAACCGCCGCTACCGCCTGGTCTTCTCGGGTAACGTCGAGCTCCACGGCAAGCGTTTGTTCGGGAGCTTGCGCGACGAACTGATCCAGCTGTTCGAGCCGGCGGGCGCTGATCACTACATTATCGCCAGCGGCGAGCGCTGCCTGGGCAATCGCCGCGCCGAGGCCGCGAGAAGCCCCGGTAATGAACCAGGTTCTGCTCATTTCATATTCCTTGAGGTGGTGGTCAGTGCCTGATTGTCATCGACGTTCAGTCGCGGTTGGCCGCTTCCCAGGCTTTCAGATCGAAGCCCTGGGCAGCTGCTGTCTGGGGAGTGAGCCTGGGCGGGCGGGCGAGAATCTTGCGTGCCGCCATGTGATCGCCCATGCGATTACAGGACTCCACAGCAACCAGATGCTGATTGCGGAAACACAGCACCGATACTTCACGCGACTCGACCGAGCCTAGCACCACGGTACTGTCGTAGCCGGTCGAGAGCCCAGCGATCTGCAACTTGAGGTTGCCCTGATCTGTCCAGAACCACGGCAAGGCGGAGTAGGGCGCGGGCTTGCCCATCAGCCGCGCCGCAATGCAGCGGCCCTGATCGACGGCGTTCTGCACCGATTCAAGCCGGGTTGGCTGCTCATCGTTATACAGGCAGGGGAAGCAAGCGGCATCGCCAAGGGCGGAAATCTGTGGATCCACGGTGAGCAGGCTGGCGTCGACCTTGATGCCGTTTTCGATCTGCAAGCCTGCTTCGGTCGCCAGTTGTACGTTGGGGATCACGCCGATGCCGAAGACCACGAGGTCGGCCGGCAGCGTACGGCCATCAGAGGTTTCCACTGCGCATACCCGCCCGTTTTCGCCAATGACGCGCGCGAGACCCTGACGGAAGTCGAAATGGACGCCCCAATGTTCATGCGCATCCCTGAATAGCTCCGACATTTCTCGCGACAGTGCGCGGGCCATGGGGCGATCACCCAGTTCCAGCACATGCACGGTAGCGCCAAGCGCTGCTGCGACTGCTGCGAATTCGAGGCCGATAAAGCCGGCGCCAACCACGACGACATTTCGCGCTTCCTTTACCAACGGTGCCAGCACATCAGCATCGGCCTTGGCCTTGATGCCGAAAACGCCTTCCAGTTCGGCACCCGGAACGGGCAGCGGACGATTGTGCGCGCCGGTGGCAAGCACCAGATGGTCGTAGGTGGCAACGGCGCCGGAAGCGAGCAATACCCTGCGGTTCAAACGGTCTACCGCCGTGGCCTGGTCATGCAGCAGCTCGATACGCTGAGTCTCGAAGAATTCGGCAGGACGGAAGAGCAGACTCGTCTCGGTAATCTTGCCGAGCAGGTAGGCCTTGGACAGCGGCGGCCGCTGATAGGGCAGGCCAGGCTCATCGCCGATCAGGGTGATTTTTCCGTCATAGCCTTCCTGGCGCAGCGAAGCAGCTACCTGAAAGCCGGCGTGGCCAGCACCGATGATCACTACCGAGGCGAGTGACATAGGACCTCCTTGAATTACGCCAGCGTGCGGCGCTTAGAATTGGGACTCGGGCAGGTGGATAACCAACCCGTCCATGGCTTCGCTGATCACCAGCTGACAGGTCAACCGGCTGTTGTCGCGCCGCTCGAACGCATAGTCCAGCATGTCCGACTCCATGCCTTCGGCGGCGGGAAGTCTGTCCATCCACGCTTCTTCGACATACGCGTGGCAGGTCGCGCATGCGCAGGCTCCACCGCAGTCCGCCGGAATTCCAGGGACCGACGCAAAGGTTGCGGCTTGCATCACCGACTGGCCGATGTCACCGATAACCTGATGCTGTGTGCCGTTGTGTTCGATAAAGGTCAAGGTAGGCATGGTCTGCTCCGTTTTTATTTGGGTCAGGGATGGGCGAGCATGGGAGACGCGGCAAAGCGCGGTGTTCGACCCAATGTAAGCAGCAACAGCGGGCCAACGACGCAGCAGGCCGCTGAATAGAACAGCATGGCGTTGTAGTTTCCGGTAGTGCTCAGCATGTAGGCGAATAGCAACGGGGCGAGCGCTGAGGCCACGGTATTCAAGCCTTGATGCACGCCGAACAGCCGGCCGTATTCGCGCAGCCCGAAATAGCGTGCGATCAGGAATGCGGCAATATCGAACTCCGCCCCGGCGCCAAAACCGACGAGCACGGCGGCCAGCAGCAGTGAAGAAAACTCTCCCGTTCCGCTGAGATAGATTGCACATCCGATGGCTGGAAGCGCCAGGCTGATGGCCGATATCGCAGGCGGCCATACACGGTCGAGCAGGTAGCCGATCAGCATGCGACCGAAAATGAGCGAAAAGCCAAAGCCGCTAAAGATAAGGTTGGCATCGCCTGCCGACAGTCCTCTGGATTGCAGCATCGGGACTGTGCTGGTGACCATGCCCACGATCGAGGAAATCACCAGGCCGAGCGCGAGGTTGCAGGTCCAGAATTTGCGTGAAGCCATACCCTCGCGAAAGGACATGCCGGGCAGCTTTTGAATATCACTTGCTTGATCGTTCGCCTCGGCCTCGGCAACGCCTGGAACCTTGAACCACAGTAGGATGAGCGGAAGCAGTACGAGCAGATTGAGCAAAGCCAGGATCACGAACGCGGCGCGCCAGTCCCATTGGCCAATCCCCCAGGCCATCAATGGAGGAATGGTTGCGGCGGTGATGCCAGTGCCGGACAACCCGATCGCCAGAGCCAGCCCACGGTTGCGGTCGTACCAGAGGCTGAGCAGTTGGGTCCAGGTGACTGCCAGCGCACCCATGCCAAGAATGGGTAGCACGGCGAAAGCGAAATACAGCGACCAGATTGATCCATTCAGCAACGTGGTTGCCAGGTAACCGAGGGAGAGCAGCAGCAGGGAAACGACGGTGACCCGCTTCATGCCGTAGCGAAGATTGAACCAGCCGACCAGCTGCAGCGAAATGACCGCGCCACCGAACAGAAAGGTGATGCTTGCTTGAAGCTCACTCTTGCTCCAGCCAAAGGCGTCGCCCAACGGTACGACGAGGGTACCGAAGCCATAGAGAAGTGCCGCGTTGATACTGATAGCGACGCCCGCCACGGCGAGAATCAGGATTTTCCAGCTCTGGCGAAATTCGAGGGTATCGATCGCCACTTCGCTCTTCGAAGAGGGCATGGTTTGGCTTCCTTATAGGTTTTGTTGAGCCAAGCGAAACGCATCGTGCTGTTGAATTCTTAATATGAAATCAAATACTGTATTGAGAATAAAGCGACTGTGGCAGCCTGTCTAGCCATAGGGCCTCAAACATATAACAACAAGATGGGAATCATCATGCCAACCCTGGGCCGCTTCACCATCGGAGCGAAGCTCCTGCTGCTCCCGCTTTTTTTTATCGTCTCGCTGGTCGTCCTCTCGGGCGTCGCTTATCAGGGGCTGGAAAGGCAGCAGGCCGTGATAGATGAGATAGACCAGTTGCGATTTCAACAATATAAACGGGTTCTTGAAACGTCTGCGGCTTCCCAGACGGCGATGATCAACGCGTACGCCATGGTGGTCCGAATTCTCGAGTCCAATGGGCAGGCTTCAAGCGAGGAGCTGGAGTTCTATCTGGAAGAGATGGATTTGAGTTCCGCCGAGATGCTAAGCCTGCTCGACAACGCGGCGAAAGAAACACGACTTGTCGAGGATGAGCAGACTGCTTACCAGACCGTGCGGGAACAAGCGGAGATTTATGCGCGCGGTTTGGCGGACATGAAACAGGCAGCCCTGAGCTACCCACCGCAAGCGGTATCGCTTCTTGGCATCGTTCGTGCGGATTTCAATAGTCTTTCCGGACAGTTCAGCCGCTTGCTGACCCTGCAGGAAGAGCTCACTTCCGCTGCGTTTACCGGTGCCAGCAACCGGGTAAAAACCGTAGTGGAGGTACTCGCCGGCGTGCTGTTGGCTGCAATAGCGGTGTCCTTGCTGGCGAGCGTCATGCTGCGCGGCCAGATTGTCCGATCCATTCGTGTAATCGAGCACGCGTCGATCAAGCTGCGCGATGGCGATCTGACTCAGCGTGTACGAATCATCGGTCGCGACGAAATCGCCCATACAGGCCAAGCGTTCAACGAGCTGATCGAGAGCTTTCAGCAAGCGGTGCGTCGCGTGGCGGGCGTGGCAGCGGCAGTGGGGTCTTCGGCGGAGGAGCTGGTTGTGACATCAGCGCAGGTCGCGCGGAGTTCGGCCAGCCAGTCCTCCGCTGTGACGGAGGTATCCGCTACGGTCGAGCAAATGAGCGCTGGCATCGCCTCGATATCGTCCCATGCGCAGGAACTGCGCAGTTCCGCCGATGCCAGCCTGAAGGGGGCCGAGGCGGGGCACTCGACGCTGACGCGACTGCTTCGGGAAATAGAGAGCGTGCGACAGGCCTTCGCCGCTATCCGCGGGTCGGTGGGCGATTTTGTTGAAAGCACGTCGGCGATCACCGCAAGCATCACGCAGGTGAAGGAACTGTCGGCTCAGACCAATCTTCTTGCGTTGAACGCAGCGATCGAGGCTGCGCGGGCAGGCGAGAGCGGGCGCGGCTTCAGCGTGGTTGCCGATGAGGTGAGGAGCCTGGCGCAACGCTCTGCCCTGGCGGCGAATTCGATCAATGACCTCACTTTGAAGTTGGACGGTCAGTCGGGCGTGGTCGACCAAGCGCTGCAAGCCGGTACGGTCGCGCTGGACGACAGCAGCAAGCTTCTGGTTGAACTTGAGAGCACGCTGCAACAGGCAGCCGCGCTGGTCGGGGATTCGACACGCGGCGTCGACGAGATCGCAAGGGCAGTCAAGACTCAAAGTGAGGGCGGGCGTGATATAGCCTCAAACGTTGAACGCATAGCGCGTATGGCTGGCGAGGGTGATGCGATTACTCACAGCGTTGCGAACGCTGTTGCGGGACTTCGCGAGCTTTCACAGGAACTGAACCTTGCGGTGAGCCGTTTCAGCTTTGAGCCTGAGGCGATGGAATGTTCAAAAAAATAATGTACAAAAAATCGATAAGTGTTCATTATCAGCGATAGCTGGGCCTGATAAGGAGACAAGAAATGAGTTCAGAAAAAGTACAATTCAAAGTGGTTGCCGACCGTAGCCGCTGCTGCGGATATGGTCTGTGCGCGTCCGTCTGCCCGAGCATCTACAAGCTCGATGCTGATGGCCTTGTGTATCTCGATAGCGACCTCGTTCCCGTAGAGCTCGAAGAAGAAGCCCGCGAGGGTGCAGCGGCTTGCCCCGCCGAAGCGATTTGGCTCGAAGAAATCAAATGAATGACAAATCGGCCTAGGCGCTGGTAATTAGGACTAGGCGGATCGGGGTCGGGAGGACAGCAATGGTAGGTCGCTTACAGAACAAGGTTGCGCTGATCACCGGTACTGGCGGTGGGCAGGGCAGGGCAGCCGCGCTGCGTTTCGCTCAGGAAGGCGCCATTGTGGTCGGTTGTGACTTCAATGGGCCGGCGCACGAGGAAACCGCTGCGCTGATGCAGGAGCAGGGTTTGCGCTTATATGGCATGGCTCCGCTGGATCTTGGCGATCACGAACAGGCCAAGGCCTGGATCGACGCCGCCGTGGCCGAGCATGGTCGCATCGACATCCTTTATAACAACGCTTCGGCCGCGCGTTTTGGGGCGGTTAGCGAGATGTCGATCGAGGACTGGCACTACACCATCCGTAATGAGTTGGATCTGCTGTTCTACACCACCAAATACGCTTGGCATCATCTTGCCGAGCAGCGTGGCGTGATTATCAATATTTCATCCACTGCAGCGTGGGGCGGCTCCAAGGTCGCCGGCATCTCGGCTCATTCGGCTGCCAAGGGTGCGGTGGTGTCCTTTACCCGCCAGCTCGCGGTGGAAGGTGCGCCGGTTGGCATACGTGCTGTCAGCCTCAGCCCCGGATTCGTTGCGACGCCCGGTACCCGAGCATTTCTGGAGAATCCGGAAGCGCGTGCAGCGTTGCTAGATGGCGTGCTGATGGACCGTCCCGGTGAGCCTGAAGAGGTGGTCGCCATGGCGCTGTTTGTGGCTTCCAGCGAGGCCTCGTTCATTACCGGGTCGGATTTCGTCATAGACGGCGGGTTGCTCGCAATCTAGCAGCGCTCGTGCGGGCGCCGGTGGCGTCCGTGAACCTAGAACAACAAAGAGGTGAATTCTCGTGGATATCATCGGCATCGGTTACATGGGCTTCGAAACCACCAAACTCGATGAGTGGCGTGACTATGGCCCAAACGTCATGGGCTTCGGAATCGGCCGCAGCCCCGAGAGCGACCCCGATTCGCTTTATTTCAAGATCGACGATCGCCGCCATCGTTTTGCCTTCCACCCCGGTAAGGTCGACCGTCTCGCCTATATAGGCTGGGAAGCGATAGGGCGGATGGCCTTCGAGGATGCGTTGAAGAAATTCACCGCTGCCGGCGTTGAGTTCACCCGCGGCGACGCGGAGCTTTGCGAGAAGCGCGGCGTGCGCGAGCTGATCCGTTTTCGCGATCCGGTCGGCTATCAGCATGAACTTTTCTACGCACAAAAATGGACGCCACGCTCCTTCATGCCGGGGCGCTGCCATGGCGGCTTCGTTGCCAATGAGCGCGGTGCTGGGCACGTCGTGGTGATCACGCCGGAATACGGCCCCGAACTCGAGAATTTCCTGATCAACGTGATGGGCTTCAGCTGGTATGGCGCAGGCGCTGGCAAGGGTCGCACCGGCTTTTTCCGTTCCAAGCTGAACCATCACACCAGCCATGACATCGCATATGGGTTCGGGCCGGGGCGTATGGGTGTGCAGCATGTCGGCATCGTTGTCAGCAGCATCCGCGACGTTGGCGAGACCTACGACATCGTGCGTAAACGTGAGCTGCCAATGATGATGACGCTCGGCCAGCATACCCAGGACCCGCACGTGTCCTTCTACCATTTCACGCCTTCGGGCTTCGCCATCGAGACCATTGCCGAGATCGAGCCGTGGCAGGGCGATCCGTTCGAACTCAATCCAGAAGTATTGAGCGTGTGGGGGCATGAAATGGTTGGCCCCATCCTCGGGCCGAGCGTGAAAACGCCTGAAGAGGTACTCGATCCGGATTTCTTGGCCAGCAAGCGCTGAGATGCGCATCGCGCGCGTGGAAGTTGCCGGCGAGGCCTTTTGGGCGTTGCTGGATGCCAACGGCCTTCGCTTGCGGGCCATTCGGGCGCCTTTCAGCGAATGGGCACCGTCGCTTGGCGCGGAAGGAGAAGCGGCGCTGGATCTCGACGCTGAGTGGATTCCTCTATCAGCGTGCCGCCTGCTACCGCCACTTCAGCCTGGCGGGCGGATTTTCGGCGTTGGGCTCAACTATCTGAGCCATCTCGAGCGGCTAGGTAGCAAAGCGCCGGCACATACCCTGGCGTATTCGATTCCGGAATCAGCTTTGGTTGGCGCGGGTGAAGACATTCAGTTTCCAGCCGTGACGGGTGAGCTCGACTATGAAGTCGAGCTAGTCGCCGTGGTCGCCCGTCCTCTACTGGACGAGCCGCAGGCGAGCGCGTGCTTGCTCGGCTATACGGTTGGCAACGACATCAGTGCGCGAGATGCGGGCCGGCAGATCGGTCGTCTCGACCTGCTTACGCAAAAGGCCATGGATCGCACTACTCCGATAGGTCCTTGGATCGTTACGCTCGATGAGCTCGGTGGTCCCGGTCAGCCGGCACTGAATCTGCAACTGAGCGTTAATGGTGAACAGCGTCAGCAGGACAACACCGGAAACATGATTTTCCCGGTGGACGAGCTTCTGAATTACCTCGATGCACGAATAACGCTTCGTCCAGGGGATATGGTTTTTACTGGCTCGACGCATGGCGTGGCGCTGGAAACGGGCAGCTTCCTAAAACCCGGCGATGTGATCGATGCCCAAATCGAGGGCGTTGGGCAACTGTGCAACCGCGTCGGTGAGCGGCGCGAGCTGCATGCTGCACGCAGAGTGGGCCGGCTTGGGCTGCCTGTGGGTGATGACGTTATAGGCTAAGTGGCGCCCATCGTTCGCAGCCTTGTGTGAAGGAGCAGCAATGAAAGAGGGATCACCCTGGATTCCGTTCCGTCACCGAATATTCCGAGGCCTCTGGTTTGCTGCTGCTGTCGTAAACCTGGCCATCTGGATGCAAACGGTCGGTGCGGCCTGGATCATGACGACGCTGTCGTCGTCACCGCTGATGGTCTCGCTGGTACAGACGGCGATGACGCTACCGGTCTTTTTGTTCGGCCTGCCAGGTGGAGTGATCGCCGATCTGGTGGATCGCCGCCGCTGGCTGATCGTAACGCAGGCGACGATGTTCGGCGCGGCCGCAGTCCTATGTCTGCTTGCCTACAGCGGCGAACTGGGTGCCTGGACGCTGCTTTTGCTGACCTTTGTTCTGGGTACTGGCAGCGCGTTGGGAATGTCCGCGTGGATGGTGACCATCGTCGATGTGTTGCCGCGAAGTGAGGTTCCGGCCGCAGTATCGCTGAATGGCATCGCGACCAATGCCGCTCGGGCATTGGGCCCGGCGATTGCCGGCGTGCTGATCGCATACTGGAACGCGGCATCGGTGTTTCTGGTGATTGCTCTGTGCATGACGGCCGTGATCCTGTTTATTCTCACCTTGAAATCGAGCCGGCAGGCGCATGACCTGCCGCCGGAAACCTTCAGCGGCGGCATGCGCAGCGGTTTGCGCTATATCCGGCACTCGTCAGTCCTGTTCAATGCGTTGAAGCAGGTGTTCGTTTTTACCAGTTGCGCCAGCGCACTATGGGCGCTGATGCCTCTGGTAGCTAAGGAAGAGCTCGACATGGATGCTGGCGGCTATGGCTTGCTCATGGCATTCATGGGCGGAGGGGCAGTGGTAGCTGCTCTCAATCTCACGAAGCTGTATCGCCGATTTACGTTGCGCACGCTCATTGCTGCAGGTGCGATCGCTTTTGCAGCTGCAACACTTGCTGCTGCCCTAACGCATAACCGTTACGTCGTGTGCGCGATGCTGATTTTCGCTGGCATGGGCTGGATGGCGGTGAATGCGACCATCTCCACGGTCGTACAAACCTACGCGGCGAACTGGGTGCGTGCCCGGGTCGCTTCGGTGTACCTGCTAATGCTCATGGGAGCTATGGCGCTGGGCGGGGCTCTGTGGGGGGCGTTGGCAGAATATATCGGACTCAATAACGCGCTCATCATTTCTGCTGCGACTATTCTGTTGGGGCTTCTCATCACCCGTAACGGCACAATCGAGCTGGGTAACGAAGCTGATTTCGCTGAAGCGCAGCAGACTGACAAGCTGGTACTGGCACGCGATGTTTCTCATTCCGATGGTCCGGTGTCTGTGGAAATCAGCTACCGAGTCAATGATGCCGAACGCGACATTTTCGTCCGCACGGCCTATGACGTCGGCCAATCCAGGCGGCGAAACGGGGCACAGAACTGGCGACTTTACCGCGATTTGAGCGAAAAGAACCTATACGTTGAGCGTTTTATCGTCGAGTCCTGGCTCGAATATCTGCGCCAGCGGGCTAGAGTCACCAAAGCTGACGAGTCTAGAGAAAATAGCTTGCAGCGATTCCGATGTGACACTTTGGCAACGCGCCGCTACATCTACCAAGCCCCTTCGGTAAACGATCAGTAATACCGCTTGGCATCCGTATGCTGAATTAGTTGCGGTGTTTTATTCTCAGTATAGAATGCAGATCTAAAGCGAGCATGAGTTAGGGATCTGCATGAATAGCAACGAAATTATAGACCTCGGTGAACAGCAGAAGGCCAACGGTGCCGTTCTTGTCAAACCGGTGGCCAATGCGATTCGTATCTTGCGACATCTGAGCCAGGTCGGGACGCCTGAGCGGTCCGTTGATATCGCACGCCAGCTTTCAATCAATCCAAGCACATGCTTCAACATCCTGCGCACATTGGTCGCTGAAGACGTGGTGGATTTCAATCTCATGTCAAAGCGCTATTCGGCGGGGATAGGGCTGGCGCGTCTCGTTGAGCAGTTGGTCACCCAGGGGCAGCGGGTGCAGCTGGCGAAGCCGTTATTGCAAAGCTTGGCTGCGAGGCAGAGCATCACTGTCACGTTGTGGCGGCGCCTGGGTGCGGACCGCATTGTGATCGTCAGTTCCGCGGCAAGCCCCACGGACGTTCGAATCGATATGGCCGAAGGGCAACGTCTGCCGATGCTGATGGGTGCCAGCGGCAGATTGTTCGCGACGCAGATCGATCTCGACAGCCCCGAAATACACGCGACCTACGACAGCATCCGCTGGGCTCGACCGTTGCCTTTCGATATGTACCGGGAAGAAGTACGCGAGGCTCAGAAGCGAGGCTGGGCAACAGACGATGGCCATTTTTCCGTGGGCATTCTTGCCGTTGCCGCGCCTGTTTTTTCCCCCGGCGGCAGCATCGACTTTACGGTTTCGGCAGTGATGTTCCGCGGTCAGCGTGATGAGGAGGGCATCGCCGAATTGGGCGATGCCCTCGTAGAATTCTGCAGCGAACTGACCAGCGTTCTCTTCTAGTAACTATTCCCGAACCAGCAAAAGACTGCCGCCCAATGGGCCACCTCCAGCCGCCACTGCGCAGACTCGGTTCTCCGTAGTCTGCCGCCCCTCGGCTCGCCCCCATAGCTGCAGGCAGGCCTCATGCACATAGCCCAGGCCGTGGGTGCGGCCGCCGGAAAGCTGGCCGCCATTGGTATTGATAGGTAGCTCGCCGTCCAGCGCGATACGCTGACCACCCTCGACGAACGCGCCGCTTTCGCCGGTCGGGCAGAGCCCCAGGGCCTCCAGCCAGATCATGGTGAGGATGGAAAAGCCGTCGTATAGCTGCGCGGAGTCGACATCCTGGGGGCGATAGTCGGTGCGGTCCCACATCATCCGACCTACGTCGAAAGCCGCCATCTGGGTGAGCGAGATCTGATCCCACGACCACGGCTGATTCAATGCCGCGCCAATGGATTCGATACGAATCGGCGTATTGCGCGTGTCGCGCGCGGTATCTCGCCGCGACAGTACGATTGCGGTGGATGCATCGCAATGTACGTCGCAATCGAACATACGCAGTGGAGTCGAGATCATCCGCGATGTCATGTAGTCGTCCATGGTCATCGGCGTTCGATAAAGTGCCTTGGGATTACGCATCGCATTTCGGCGACAGGTCAGGGCTATCTGAGCCAGCTGTTCGGGTCGTGTGCCGTACTCATGAAAATGGCGCTGCGCATAGAGCGCCATTAGGTTGATGCCGGACATTACGTTGAACGGCGTGAACCATTGCCACGCAAAGCTGCTGTCGCGGCCCTGGGTCTTGTTGGTGAGCGCGCCAGCCTGCTTGTTCGACATGCGGGCCGATGCTTCGGTGATGGTGCGAAATACCAGCACGTGTTTGCACAGGCCTGCTTCGATGGCCATGGCTGCGTTGATCACGCCAGCAAGCGGGCCGGGGCCTTCATAGCCTGCACCGAACCAGTTTACGTTCAGGCCCAGTGTGCTTTTGAGCGCGCTGGGGCCAACGGGAGAAAAGGGGTCGCCGTTGTTGTTGTCCCCCGGCCAGCACGCGACGCCGTCTATGTCGCTACGCTCCAGGCCTGCGTCGGTAATGGCTTCCAGGCAGGCGTCAAGCGTCAGGCGCATTGCTGACAGCGAAGATGGGCGACCGATTTCGGACTGTCCGATGCCGGTGATGGCTACTTGTTTATCGTATCGACGATCGAACATTCATTGATCCCTTTCGAACATGGGCAGCCAGACATCCTCGACGTTCAGGAAGCTGACTCGGACCGGCATGTCGATATGCACCTGTTGCGGATCCATGCCGATAACATTACTGACGAAGCGCAGACCCGACTGCTCGACCAACTCGATGATCGCTACGACGTACGGCACGTCGAGTTCGGCGGTCCATGGCTGGTAGTTAAGCGTGTAGCTCACCACCGTGCCTTTACCGGAGACTGAGCGTGGGCCGACCTCGAAACTGGCACAGCGAGGACATATGGGACCGGGAGGATGAAAGAACTGAGAACATGCTTCGCAATGGTGAATCAGCAGTTCGCCTCGCTTGCCGCCCTGCCAGAAGGCGAGGGTATCGGCGTTCAGCGCGGGTAGTTTTCTAGGCATCGACATTCCATCCAGGTGCGCATCTTTCAGTTACGTTATCATTTGTACATAAAATCGAAAAGTGTCATATTTCGTTTCGAGTTGGCACTGCTCCGAGCGGTGCGTCGTAGAAAAAAACAAGAGGCTTTCAGTATGTCCCAGTCTTTGCAGGACAAGACCATTGTCGTCACAGGCGGCTTCGGCGTGCTTGGTAGAACCCTTGGCGATCTGCTTCTGGCCCGAGGTGCCCGAGTAGCGCTACTCGACCGCGCCGAGCTGTCCGGCTCATTACCTGAAGCTGCACAACTGCATGCCATCGGCGGCGTTGACCTGACGTCCGTCGACGCGGCAGCGGAGGCATTGAACAGGGTAGTCGAGCATTTCGGGCGCATCGATGGATTGGTCAACGTAGCCGGCGGTTTCGCCTGGGAAACGCTTGAATCCGGAAGCCTCGATACCTGGGATCGCATGTATCAAATGAACGTGCGCACTGCGGTAGTAGCTTCCCAGGCGGCACTGCCCCATCTCACCGCGACTGGTTCGGGGCGGATCGTAAATGTCGGCGCATTGGCCGCACTCAAGGCTGGCATGGGTATGGGCGCCTATGCGGCGTCCAAGGCTGGCGTGGTTCGTCTGACCGAGGCGCTGGCAGAGGAGGTCAAGGATCGGGGCGTCACTGTCAATGCCGTACTGCCAAGCATCATCGATACGCCGACCAATCGCGCCGACATGCCGGACGCCGATCCGGGCCGCTGGGTATCGCCAACAGCACTGGCATCGGTAATCGCGTTTCTTCTGTCGGACGAAGCGGCCGCTGTAACCGGCGCCTGCCTGCCTGTGAGTGGTCGCGTATGAGGCTCGTAACCTATACCGATAGCGCTGGCTTCGAGCGCGCCGGGGCATTGATCGAAAATGATGGGCTGATTGTCGACCTCCAGACTGCCTATCGCAGTATGCAAGGTCGTGAGAGCCCCGAATTCGCCAGCGTTCTGACGTTGATCGAAGGCGGCGAACAGGCCCTCGAACAAGCTCGGACGCTGGTAGCCAAGGCGCCCTCCGCAGCTGTCATCGAACGCGCCACCGTCAAGCTGCGCGCGCCGATCCAGCCACCGCCGCAGATGCGTGACTGTTCATGCTTCGAGCTGCACTTGAAACAGAGTTTCGCCGCCGCCAGACGAGCGCGTGCCCTACGTACGCCGGACCCAGAAGCAACGCTGAAAGCGATGAATACGGGGGCCGATGATCGGGTAATCGAGACCTTTAACCGACAGCCGATCTATTACAAATGCAACCGCTTTGCGGTAGTCGGTATCGACGATGAGTTTCAGTGGCCGAGCTTTAGCAGAGCATTGGATTTCGAACTGGAATTCGGCTGCTACATCGGTAAGCGGGGCAAGGACATAAGCCGTGATACGGCCCGCTCGCACATCGTTGGCTACACCATATTCAATGACATGAGCGCGCGCGATGCCCAGGCGAAAGAAATGTCTGGAATGCTCGGTCCCGCCAAGAGCAAAGATTTCGATACGGCCAACATCATGGGCCCCTGCCTGGTCACCGCCGACGAGTTGGGCGACCCCTATGACCTGGACATGGTGGCGCGGGTGAATGGTGAAGAATGGGGGCGGGGCAACACCCGAGACATGCGCTGGCAGTTCGAAGATGTCATCGCTCATGTTTCACGTTCGGAAACGCTGTACCCCGGCGAATTTCTCGGCTCCGGCACCGTGGGCAATGGTTGCGGGTTGGAGCAGCTGCGTTACCTGAAGCCCGGAGACCTAGTGGAATTAGAAGTGCAGGGCATCGGCGTGCTGCGAACCCGAGTTGGCACCGCCACTAACGGATGAGCTAGCCTCGCCGGTTTTCAGCAGCAAGATGTCACATAAATAATATGGACATGTAGTGTACATATTGGAGAAAAGTGTCTTATATTCAGCCTGTCTCAATCGCTATCAGCGGCTATGCCTATAAACAGGAGGCAATCATGCTAACAACAACGAGCCCCGTATTGTCCGACGGAACCAAGGTCTCGGATCTAATCTACCCAGCGACACGTGAAGTACAGATGCGTGTCCTGAGTGACCGGGAAATCTATGAGCTGGAGATGGAAAAGATCTTCGGCAAGATCTGGGTCTTGCTCGGCCACGAATCCGAAATTCCTAACTCCGGCGATTTCATCGTTCGCGACATGGGCTCGGATTCGGTGATTGCCGCCCGAACTAAAGAGGGCGAAGTTCACGTCTCGCTCAACGTCTGCCCGCACCGCGGCATGCGGATCAGCACCGCCGATTGCGGTAATACGCAGATTCACAAGTGCATCTACCATGGTTGGGCGTTCCGGCCCAATGGTGACTTCATCGGCTCGCCAATCGAACGCGAGTGCATGCATGGCAAGATGATGGCCAAGGAAGAGCTGGGTCTGAAGAAGGCTCGCGTAACGCTTTATGGCGGCCTGATCTTCGCAACCTGGAACGTTGACGGCCCGTCTTTCGATGAGTTCCTGGGCGACGCCAAATGGTATTACGACATGCTCTTCTGCCGCAGCGACAAGGGCATGGAGGTATTGGGCCCACCGCAGCGGTTCATCGTGAACGCCAACTGGAAGACCGCTGGCGAACAGTCCGCCGCCGATGGCTTCCATACCCTGACCTTGCACCGCTGGCTGGGTGAAGTGGGCAACTACGCCAAGAAAGGCGAAGGCGAGGGCGAGGGTACCGACCTGAGTCCAGAAATGATCGGCGTCGAGATCAGCTCTCCCCATGGTCATGCACTGCGTTGCATTGATCTGGCGCGCAAGATCAAGCGCCTGACGGGGCTGGATCCGGCGACCTTGTCGGTCGAGGAAAAACTGAACGCGCTGCCTCCTGCCGGCATGACGCGTGACATGGTCGAGCAGCTGGCGCGCAACCTCAGTGAAGATCAGCTCAAGGTGTTGACCAGTATGCCGCCGCAGGTGGGAGGCATGTTCCCGAACATTCTGTTTGGCTTCGTTTATATCCCGCAGCCGGACGGCAGCGTGGTCGGCTCCATGACGCTGCACGCCTATGTTCCTCAAGGTCCGGACAAGCTTGAGTTCGTCAACTGGGTATTCGCCGAGAAGGATGCGCCACCAGAGCTTCGTGAAAAGATGCTCAAGCAGACCATTCAGCTGTTTGGTACATCCGGCATGGTCGAGCAGGACGACTCCGATACCTGGCCCCATATGACTCAGTCCGCCAAGGGCGCAATGGGTCGCAAGAGCACGCTCAAGTATCAAGCCTGCTTCGAAACCGGCGCGCCGGAAGGATGGCCAGGCCCAGGCATCGTCAACGAAGGCTTCACCAAAGACGATACCCAGTGGCACTGGTGGCAGTACTGGCACGAACTGATGACCGTTTCGGACGAAAAATAGGCACTCGCTGGCCCGGGTCACGACAATAAAAAGTAATGGAGATTTCCATGGCAGAAGTTCAACAACGCGGCGAGGACCAGATCCAGCCGGGCTCTCCGGTCGGTATCAAGCGTGTGCCGGTCGGGGCGGATATTTACAACC
Organism: Stutzerimonas sp.; assembly: GCF_982611455.1. Classification (NCBI taxonomy): domain Bacteria; kingdom Pseudomonadati; phylum Pseudomonadota; class Gammaproteobacteria; order Pseudomonadales; family Pseudomonadaceae; genus Stutzerimonas; species Stutzerimonas sp. The sequence continues at coordinate 34,770 of NZ_CEXBBO010000007.1, read as the reverse complement.
AGGCCGTGACCTTCCTTTACGAGGAAGCAACGCTACTGGATCAGATTCGTCTGCAGGAATGGGCAGCACGGCTTGATACCGATCTGATCTATACCGTGCCGCTGCGGCATACCCGCACCCAGTCCGAGCTGTCGGCGAGCATCGTGCGTACCGTTCAGCATTACCACGATGACTATCGGTCGATCATGGGGCGTGTGCTTCGCCTTTCCGGCAAGAGTGCCTGGGCGGAAGATCCGCCGTCGCGTACCCGGCGGCTGGTGACGAATGTGTTCGTCGAGGAAACCGCCAACCCTGATGAGTATGTGGTGACCAGTTATCTGCTGTTGACGCGCAGCCGGTTCAAGGACCACCACGTCGACATCATCAGTGGTGAACGTCGCGACGTGCTGCGTATGCGCGAAGACGGCTTCAAGCTGGCGCGGCGCGAAGTCATTATCGACCAGGCCGTTCTGGGCACTCCAAACCTCGCTGTATTCCTCTGATGACGAGCCCGCACCTCTTTCGGGGTGCGGGCCGTCTTATGCGCAATTCGTCCTTCGCTATGATCCTCGGCTGTTCAGCCAATCCTGATCACTAGCACACAGTTGTTCTTGCGACGATTCGAAATCCCACGTCGAACCCTTCATGCGTATGGCTTGTTCCGCTCGCTTGGGTTGCTGGCTATAGCAGAGGCCGCTCGGGACTGCATGTATCTGCCTGTCCAGGTCACGTTCCCGTCCCAACGAAATGAGCGTACAGCGGCGCAGTATCAAAGCAGCTTCCGCTTCCTCTTCCGACAATGTTTGCAACGCCCAGCGCGCCATCCCCTCGCGTAGATTGACTCCGGCGTAAGTCTCGGGAGCCTCGATAAGCGGACCATTTACGGACCAGTCCAGTTTCCAGTCCTGATCTCGCGTCAATCTCGCGATTGTTCGATTGTCGACCCGGCCAGGAATCTCGATATCGTAACGACGCCTGCGACTCTGACGGGCAGCTGCGGCAATCGCCAGCCCTGCCAGATCGAGTAGATGCGTGCACTGGTGCGTTGCGTCCGTCTGGCGTGTTACCGAATGGGCGACCCGGCTGAGCGGCATGCCGACCAGGCGCTCAAGGGGCTCGGTTGCCTGCAGGCAAGCGGTGTAGGGGTACCGTATCGCTTTACCACCGACAGCAATCAGTGCGCCGGCTTGGTATTTCGCCCATACGCGAAAGTGATGAAAGTCATCTTCGAGAGCCGCGCGAACTTCACCTTCGCCGTGTTCTTCGCTGGTCACTATGTCCACTCGGCGGCGAAACGTACTCATCTAGTTATCCTTTTATTACCGAATAATGCCCGATGATGCGGACAAGAGTATATTTGAACACTATAGTAAAAATTGTCTATCTAACAACAAGAAAGGAGGGGCTATGAAACTGTTACGAGAGCGTGTGGCGCTTATCACTGGCGCGGGCGGCGGTATAGGTCGAGGTGTGGCGTTGAGCTTCGCCAAGGCGGGCGCTGCGGTGGTAGTTGCGGAGCTGGACGAACAAAGCGGCGCAGCCGTTGCGCAAGAGCTGAAAGCGTTGGGCGCCAGGGCGCTCTTTGTGAAGACCGATGTTTCCAGCAAGGAAGACATCGAGGCGGCCATTCAGGCTGCCGTGGATGAATTCGGTGGGCTCGATGTCCTGGTGAACAACGCCTTCGCGCCTACGCCCAACGTCCTGCTTGAAGATAAGACCGATGAGATGCTGGCCCAAACGCTTAACTCCACGGTATGGGCGGCCTGGTGGGCGATGAAGGCTGCGCTGCCTCATATGAAGGCACGCGGCGGTGGAAAGATAGTCAACTTCTACTCCATCGACACCGAGATCGGTGCGTGGCTGCATGGCGATTACAACACCGCTAAATCAGCCATTGTCGGCCTGACCCGCAGCGCTGCGTCGGAGTGGGGGAGGTTCAACATTTGCGTTAATGCCGTAGCGCCCACAGCCATGGGCGCTACCTTTCATAAGCTGGCTGCTGAAAACCCGGGGTTCGCTGAAATGTCGGCCTCGATGCGGCCATTGGGGCGCTGTGGCGATCCGGAGGAGGACATTGGCCCGGTAGTGGTATTCCTGGCCTCGGAGATGTCGCGTTTCATTACTGGCGAGACCATTCACGTGGATGGCGGCCTGCATTTGCCGGGCTACGACTCACGCCCTAAAGACGTTCCAGTTCGAGAGTACTGAAACAATTGTGGGCGCAGCTCTCGCTGCGCCCACATGCCATTCCCATTCCTTGGCCGCCCCGGTTGTTTTGCGAGGCGGGAAAGGGGCTGTGCCCAGCCCCTCGCAGCAATCTTAGCGCTTATCGACCTTGATGTCCGTATCTTCCCAGTCCCAGGTCGAGGTTGTTTTACCTTCGTCCCGAAGGAGGTATTTCAACACTCGCCCCTGGGGATTTTTCGGCAGCGTCTCGCGGAATTCGATGTACCGTGGCAGCGCGTAGTAAGGCACCGAGTCGGTGGCCCACCTGAATAGCTCTTCTGGCTGGAGCTTCGCGTCAGCGTGCAATACCGCAGTGACCTTTACGTCATCTTCACCCTTGTCCGACGGAACGGCGTGTACCGCAACTTCGGAAATGTCCGGGTGCACGGCGAAAGCGGCCTCCATCTCGAAGCTGGAAATGTTCTCGCCACGCCTGCGCAGATAATCTTTTTTCCGGTCGACGAAATAGAAGAAGCCGTCGTCATCGAACTTGCCGATGTCGCCCGTGTGGAACCACATGTTGCGCATCAGCTTCAGGGTGTCCTCCGGGCGCTGCCAATAGCCTTGGAACATGATGTCCGGGCGCAGCGGGCGCACCACAATCTCACCGGACGTGTTCGCCGGCACTTCGCGATCTTCATCATCGACAATGCGTACATCGAAGTCCGGGATGCGCTTGCCTGACGAGCCAGGCGCCGCATATTCGCCACCTGCAAGCGAAGTAATCACGCAGGCCTCGGTGAGACCGTAGCCATTACCGCCTACCAGCTTGGTGCCAAAGCGCTCACGCCATATTTTCTTGGTCTCCTCGGTATATGGATTGCCGCGAGCCGTATGGATCTGGCCATAACACCGCTTCATCGCGTCGTTTTCAGGCGCCTTTGCCAGCAGTCCGCCCATGCCACCGAGAATCGAAGCAATGGTGGCGCCGGAGCGTTCGACTTCCTGCCAAAAGTTGGAAACGGAGAAGCGCGGCAGTATCGCTGCCCGCGCGCCCACCAGAATGCTGGCGATAATCGACACGCACAGGGCATTCATATGAAAAAGCGGCAGCGGCGTGATGGTTACGTCGTTCTCGTTCGCAGGTCCGGCCCGTAATTGCAGGCGCGCCAAGTTGCACATGAAGTTGTAGCTGATCATGCAGCCTTTCGATGGTCCCGTGGTTCCCGAGGTGTAGATGAGGCAGGAGAGATCGGATGGCTGGGGCTTGGTCTCGAAAGGCGTTTCGTCATGGCCGCGGAACTCATCCAGCGAAGCGACCGAAATGGCGCTTTCAGGAAGCGAATCCAGCTGGCCACGGTAAAGAATGCTCTGCACCTCAGACAATTTCGATGCAAGCGGCACTATACGATCCAGATAGGCCGCCTCGCAGATCACCACCTTGGTATTGGTGTCGGCTATCTGGTGGCGCAAAAACTCGCCCTTCAAGGCGGTATTGATCGGCACGCTAACGGCGCGAAGCTTGTTGATCGCGAGCCATGTCACGACGGCGTCGATGTTGTTGTTCAGCATCGTCAGTACCGTTTCGCCTGCCTGCACACCCAGCGAAGCCAGCGAATGAGCCATTTTGGTGGAAAGTAGATCAGTTTCTCTGTATGTGTATAACTCACCACTAAAATCAAGCAGAACCTTGTCTGGATGCCGCGCCACAGCGCGCTCAAGCGCTGCGATAACAGTGTCTCTTTCGCCTACTGCCCAGGTGTCTGAATTTCCCGTGCCGCTCATGGCTCTTCTCCTTGTGGGGCGCCGCCAGTCGCTGGATCGCCTGATGTTATTTTGAAGGGAGAATTCGATTCTAAATACAAATTCACAGAATGTCTTTAGGCAAAAGTTGAACAAATCTAGATTATGTTGCCTATTTCATATGCTAGTGTTGCGTATCTTTCTTGTTATGAGCCCGTGCCCCCATGCCAAAGCGCGCAAATCAGCTTGCTGAAGCAGCGTCACCTCCGCCGAAAAAAAAGGCCGCACCCCGTGTGAAACCTGTGAGTACTGTCAAGAAAACCGTTCGTCAGGGCATTGGCGTTTCATCTTCTGGTGCCAAGGTAAAACCCAACCGCCGGTCGGAAGAGACCATTTCCAATATCCTCGCGGCCACCGAAGAAGTAGTGCTGCGATCAGGTGCTGATCGCATTTCGATCCTTGACGTGTGCCAGGTCGCCGGTGTTTCCCGTGGGACGTTCTATCGATACTTCTCGTCGCAAGACGACCTGCTCGATACCTTCTCCAGACACAAGCGCGACAGTTTCCATACATCGCTGACCCAGGCGTTGGGAGATATCGCCGATCCGGATGCGCGGCTCAACGCGCTTATCGTCTATTTGGACAATTACCTCGAGCAAAGTCGCGCGCAGCGCCTGCTGACGGTCGCGCCTGAATATGCGCTGGGGTTCTTCCGCCGAATTTTCCATGACTCCATTGTTCGTTTTCAGGATGTGCTCGACATCGTTTTCGATCAGTGGGACGAGCGCCTTGGCGTCAGGCTCGATCGCGAACTGATCAGCGAATTGATCATCCGCTATGTGATGAGCGAGACGCTGGTGTCCGAGTCGGCGAACCGTCGCATGCTTCCCGTTCGTGTGAAGAAGCTGATCGCGGCGCTGACAGTCGGATCGACTTCGCGCTCGCGCCGCTAGCCCCTTAATCCCGATACACCTAAAGCAGAGCTCTCCTTCCGAGAGCTCTGCTTTTTTTTGCGCGCCATTTTTGCAGCCAGCATGCGAATAGAGCCGCGATTCGGGCGAATTTACGTTTTTGTGTGGTGATGGCTTCTGTAAAGAGACGCTCTAGAACAGCGCTTTCGGCGTTATCGTAAAAATAAATTGAACAGTTTTTTGATTTATGAACAGATTAATTTTATGCTCTGTCAATGGGGCTTGCAGACTGCCGTTCAGGGGCAGTCGACCCCGGTTATACGGCGCAGCTGCACTGCGCTATACATAATTTTAAAAAGTGACAATTTCTGAGGTAACCGGACATGCTTATCGATCTTCACGCCCATGCGCCACACCCTGATTACTACGACCAGCATCCCCATTGGGGTCCGGCTTTTGAGTCGCAGCCCGATGGCGATATCAAATTGCGTGTCGGTGAGTGGATTCTTTCTCTAGGCGCACCAGAGCGTAAGAAAGCCTTGCGCGAGGCCCATGCCCGCGGCGAGACCTTGAACGTCGAAGAATACATGGCCAAATGGCGCGACCCGAGCAACCGCCTCGCGGCCATGGATGCGGCGGGGCAGGATGCTCAGGTTCTGTCCGTTCCAAGCCATTGCTACATGTATTGGACCGAGGCCGAATTCGCGGTCCCGTTCGCTCGCAAGGTCAACGATGTGATGGCTGAGTATTGCTCGGCAGCGCCCAATCGGCTGATGTTCTGGGCGCACGCACCGCTGAACGTACCCCTCGAAGCAGCCAAGGAAATCCGCCGCGCCTGCAACGAGCTGGGAGCGAAAGGCCTCAGCGCTGGTGGCTCAAACTTCGGCGGACTGGAATATGACTCGCCAGAGCTGGACCCGGTTTGGGAAGCGTTGTGCGAAGTTGACTTGCCGATTTTCGTTCACGGCTACAACCAGTCCGTGACTTGGGGCAAGGACGCTAATACCGATCGGTATGAAACGACCTCGATCCTCGGCATGAACTACGACGAAACCAAATGCCTGTGGTATCTCATTAACGGCGGAGTGCTCGATCGCTTCCCAAATCTGAAGATCTACATCACCCACGGTGGCGGATTCGTTCCTTATCAGCTGGGTCGGCTTGCCCAGACCAACCCGAACCTCGACGTTTTCCACAACAAAAAACCCTTCCTCGACTATCTGCCGAATTTCTATTTCGACGTGGAGCTTCACGAGCTTCCCATGCGTCAGGCCATGGTCGATGTGATCGGCGCAGATCGGGTGCTTTATGGATCGAACTTCGGTGGCAGCGACGCAGTCCGCCACGACCTGACCGAGGGGCTTCGCCTATCGGACGAAGACCTGCAGAAAATCCGCTGGAAGAACGCGTGCGAATTGCTGCGCCTCGATCCCGCTAAAGTCGGGAAGGTTGGTGTCTGATGAAGCTGGCGCGTTGTTCCCACAATGATGGAGAACCCTTCTGGGCGGTAGTCGATATCCAACAGGACGAAGTCACTCCCATTGTCGGCCCGTTTTCCGAGTGGGCTCCTGCCATCGCCCAGGGCAAGGGAATCAGTGCGTTGCGTTTCCTGGGGCGGCCAGTGCCGCTTTCCCAGGTTCGCCTGTTACCGCCAATCGAGCCCGTTAATCGAGTGGTTGTCGCTGGGGCGAATTACACCAAGCACCTCGCCGAGGATTTTGGCCTCAGCGCGCCGGCACAGCCTGTGGCCTTCCTCAAGGCCTACGGTGCACTCATTGGAGCCCACGATCCGATTCGCTTTCCGCCGCTGACCGAAAAGCTCGATCACGAGGTCGAGCTGGTGGCAGTCATTGGCGGCAGCGAAATCGACCTGGCTGATCCCTTGGGTTGCGTCCTGGGATATACCGTTGGCAATGATGTAAGCGCCCGCGACCTGCAGCTCAGCGGTCCGCCGGGGATCGGAATGGATCTGTTCGCCGCCAAAAGCCAGGACAAGACCACCGGACTGGGTCCATGGATCGTCACCAAGGATGAGTTCCCGGCGGGGTCTCCAGCTCTCAGGTTGACTTTGAAAGTAAATGGCGAAACCCGTCAGGACAGCTCTACCAGCGAAATGACCTGGAATGTTGGTGAGTTGATCAGCTTCGTCCAGCAGCGCTCCAGCTTTGCTTGCGGTGACGTGTTGTTCACGGGGTCGCCGGCAGGAGTCGGGATGGGAACTGGCGTGTATTTAAACCCTGGCGATGTGGTCGAGGCGACCGTGGAAGGCATAGGTACGCTACGTAACGTAGTTGGCGAAAAGCCCAGCGTCTAAATCGAGAGCGAATTAAATGACTAATAAAGAAGACAAAATTGTAGTGGTTGGTGCCGGCTTGATGGGTACCGGCATTGCGCATGCATTCGCCAGTTCAGGATTTGCCACTTTGTTGGTGGACACCAACGCCGAGTCGCTCACTCGTGCCAAAGGCAACATCGAAAATATCCTCAGCACCGGCGTGAAGCTGGGAAAGATTACCGATGAGGTCGCCCAATCTTCGCTGGCGAATTTGATTACCTGTGGTGATTTGAGCGAGGCGGCGCTTGGCGCCAACTGGCTGGTGGAAACCGTTTCCGAACAGCTGGCCGTGAAGAAAGCCGTCCTCGGTCAGGCTGCGCCTCTGCTGGCTCCGAACGCGATCATTGCGACCAATACTTCAGCGCTGAGCGTCACCGAGATTGCCGCATCGGTACCCGACTTTGCCGACCGGGTCGTTGGCATGCATTTCTTCAATCCAGTGCACAAGATGAAGTTGGTCGAACTGGTGCGCGGCCTGGCCACCACTGACGAGGTCGTCGTGCGTACCAAGGCCCTGTGCGATGCGATCGGCAAGACTTCGATCACCGTCAACGAGTCGCCCGGTCTTACTACCAGCCGTATGTCCGCCTTACTTGGTAACGAGGCCATGTACATGCTGCAGGAAGGCACGGCGACGGCCGAAGATATCGACACTGCGCTGCGCATGGGTTTCAACCACCCGATGGGACCGCTGGAACTCGGCGATCTGACGGGTTGGGATACTCGTCTGTCGGTGCTGCGTTACCTGCACCAGACGCTGGGAGAGAAATTCCGGCCCTGTCCGCTGATCATCAAGATGGTTGCCGCTGGGCGTCTGGGTCGTAAGACAGGGCATGGCGTCTATCGTTACGAGGACGGAAACCGAGTGCCGGGCTCCGGCCTCAAGGCGAGCGCGCTATGAAAGACATCGTAATTGTTGATGCGGTGCGGACGCCGGTCGGCCGTTTCCGTGGAAGTCTCGCCGGCGTACGAGCCGACCACCTGGGTTCGCTGGTCATCGGCAAGCTGCTTGAGCGTGTCGACCTGTCGCCATCTCAGGTCGACGACGTGATTTTTGGCTGTGTTACGCAAATCGGTGAGCAGTCAGCAAACATCGCACGCACTGCGCTTCTCGGCGCTGGCTGGCCGGTGACGATTCCGGGGCTGACGCTAGACCGCAAGTGTGGCTCGGGCGAGGCTGCGGTGCATGCTGCGGCAGGCGCTATTGCGTCTGGTATGGCTGATGTCATCGTTGCAGGTGGCGCGGAAAACATGAGCCGCGTGCCCATGGGCAGCAATCGTGAAATCCACGGCGAAGCCTTTGGTTGGATGGCGGCAGAGCGTTACGAGCTGACAAGCCAGGGCGAGGCCTCCGAGCGGATGGCTGACAAATGGTCACTCAGTCGTGAAGCGTTGGACGACTACGCTTTCGAAAGTCATCAGCGTGCCGCGAAGGCAGCTGATGCGGGTTATTTCGATAGCCAGATCGTTCCGGTACCGGTCGAGTTGTTGCGTGAGCACGCGCTGACCGAACCAGCAGCTGATCTGGCGGCGGACGAAACCATCCGTCGCGATACCTCGAGGGAAAAGCTCTCGACGCTAAAAACCAGTTTCCGCCCGGAGAATGGACGGATCACTGCAGGTAATTCATCGCAGATATCCGATGGTGCCGCTGCGCTGCTGTTGATGTCCGCGGACACCGCCAAGCAGCTGGGCCTCAAGGCTCGCGCGCGCATCCGCGCCTTCGCGACCGTAGGTGCAGACCCAACGCTGATGTTGACCGGCCCTATCGAGGCGACCAAAAAGGTGCTGGACAAGGCTGGTTTGTCCATCGATGACATCGACCTTTTCGAGGTCAACGAAGCCTTCGCGTCGGTACCGCTTGCCTGGATGCAGGAAACCGGTGTGCCGCATGACAAGCTCAACGTCAACGGCGGAGCCATTGCGTTGGGTCACCCTCTGGGTGCCAGTGGCGCGCGGCTAATGACTACGCTGCTCAATGAACTTGAGCGGCGGGGCGCCCGCTATGGCCTGCAGGCGATCTGTTGCGCTGGCGGCCTGGGTACTGCAACGATCATCGAGCGGCTCGACTGATCTTCCGACAGTGAGGTAGCGGCTATGGCGCGCGTGTCTTTCGTTCCGCTGGATGAAATGCCGAAAGAGTTGCGTAGCGCCGTTGCGCGCGGCCAGCAAAGTCGGATGCTGAGTTCGCCCAGACCTGTTCAGGTCTGGGCACATCGGCCCAGCGCAGCATTGGCCTGGCTTGGTTTGCTGGAAAGCCTGCATCAGGACAGCCTGCTCGATGAGCGCCTGCGTGAATTGGTGCGCCTGAAAATCGCCAGCATCACCACCTGCCAAGCGTGCCAACTCGCTCGTAAATCCGACCAAGTGACGGAAGATGACATCGCCTGTCTTTCTTCAGATAGCGATCGTTTCGATCCGTCTGAAAGAGCTGCTTTGATCTTCGCTGAATTGTTCGCCAGCGATTACATGGCCATCAGCGACGAACACTATGCGCGTCTGGCCGAGTTCTTCTCCGAGGCTCAAGTAGTCGAACTGAACATGTACTGCGCGCTGATGCTGGCGGGCGGTCGGATGACCTATGTGCAGCAGGCGTATTGAGCGGGTCGACGCCCTGGCATGGATGTGGAGCAGACCGTCCGGTAAATTTGATCGAAATGTAAAAAGCCGTTCAATAAGTAGTCAGTTGAGCCTAGTATCTCGCCCATGCAGGCTGCTTTTAGACGCAACGGCTTATGCCTGAACAATAACAAGGAGAAGAGCAATGTCTACACAGGCGCGGGACAATCTGGGCAAGGCGTTCGCAGACGTCGCCAGCAACTATCGTGGAAGCGATGTGGACCTTCATGCGGTATACCGCGAGATGCGCATGAATTCGCCGGTTCTTGAAGAGAACTTCATGGCGCGTCTGGGGGTGCCGAGCATCGCCGGGCTGGACGCCAACCGTCCTACGTTCACCTTGTTCAAATACAACGATGTCATGGCAGTGATGCGCGATGCCAGCAACTTCACCAGTGGTTTTATCGCTGAAGGCCTGGGCGCGTTTTTTGACGGGCTGATCCTCACGGCGATGGATGGAGACGCGCACAAGAACATTCGCAACCTGCTGCAGCCGGTGTTCATGCCTGAAACTGTCAACCGCTGGAAAGAAACCAAGATCGATCGCGTTATCCGCGAGGAGTACATCAAGCCGCTGGTGCCGAGCAAGGGCGGCGATCTGATGGACTTTGCCCTGTATTTCCCGATCCGGGTTATCTATTCCCTGATCGGCTTTCCTGAGGATCGTCCGGACGAGATCGAACAATATGCTGCCTGGGCGCTGGCAATCCTTGCCGGCCCGCAAGTGGATCCGGAAAAAGCCGCCGCCGCGCGTGGTGCCGCGATGGAAGCTGCCAAAGCGCTCTATGACGTCGTAAAGGTTGTCGTAGCCGAGCGCCGCGCAACCGGTGCCGAAGGGGATGACCTGATCAGTCGGTTGATCCGAGCCGAGTATGAAGGCCGTTCGCTTGATGATCATGAAATCGCGACCTTTGTGCGTTCGTTGCTGCCGGCGGCCAGCGAAACCACTACGCGTACGTTCGGTACGCTGATGACGTTGTTGCTCGAGAACCCTGACGTACTGGAGCGGGTGCGCAACGATCGCAGCCTGGTTTCCAAGGCCATCGATGAAGCGGTGCGGCTGGAGCCCGTCGCCACCTTCAAGGTGCGTCAGGCAGCCAAGGACATGGAAATCCGCGGTGTGCAGATTCCCAAGGGGGCTATGGTGCAGTGCATCGTCACCTCGGCGAACCGTGATGAGGATGCCTTCGAGCACGGCGACGTATTCGACATCGACAGACGACCAAAACCCTCGTTCGGCTTTGGTTTTGGGCCGCATATGTGCATCGGGCAATTCGTCGCGAAGACGGAACTCAACTGCGCACTGAACGCGATCCTCGACCTTATGCCGAATATCCGCCTGGATCCTTCCAAGCCTGCACCAGAGATTATCGGCGCCCAGTTGCGCGGACCTCACTACCTCCACGTCCTCTGGGATTGAGGCACGGGCTTACTGCCCTCACGCCACGTCCAGCCCTTTCCTGCTCCGCAGGGAAGGGCGCCTGCCTTGTTGTTTTCCCCTCGTTGAATCCCGTGGTGCCTGGTAGCGGTAAAAGAATGTGTTCGCTCTCAAGATTAGATTTGAACACAATCTAAATATGTGTTTAATTTGATCACAACGTGTTCTATGCTTTGAACACAACAACAAACCCATTTGCGAAGGGGAAGAACAATGAAGGTTGAAGATCTCATTCTCGTCAGCGTTGATGACCATGCCATCGAGCCACCAAACGCCTTTGCTCGCCACATGCCTGAGCGCTTCAAAGGGCGCGAGCCTCATGTCGTCAAGCGCGGCGACCGTGATGTATGGGTTTTCGAAGAGCAGGCCACCGGCTACATGGGCCTGAACTCGGTAGTTGGCCGACCGAAGGAAGAGTACGGCATGGAGCCGTTGGGTTATGACCAGATGCGTCGCGGTACCTGGAGCGTGGCTGATCGTGTCGACGACATGAACGCCAACGGCGTGCTCGGCTCGCTGTGCTTCCCGACGTTCCCAGGTTTTGCCGGTCAGCGTTTCCAGAATCATCCGGATCGCGCCGTGTCCCTGGCCGCGATCCAGGCCTACAACGACTGGCATCTGCACGACTGGTGCAACGCTGCGCCGGGCCGCTTCATCCCGCTGATGCTGGTGCCATGGTGGGACATGCAGGCCGCCGCCGCCGAGGTTACACGCCTGGCGAAACAGGGTGTGCATGCGCTGTCACTCTCGGACAATCCGGCGATCCACGGCTACCCATCGATCCACAGCGATTACTGGGATCCGCTCTGGCAGGCCTGCTCGGACAATAACGTCGTGATCTGCTGCCACATCGGTACTGGTGTAAAGGCCAACCATGCCTCCGACCTTTCGCCAATCGATGCCTGGATCACGTCCATGCCTATTTCCATCGCCAACTCTGCGGCCGATTGGATCTGGGCACCGATGTGGAAGAAATTCCCCAACCTGCGCATGGCGCTGTCTGAAGGCAGCATCGGCTGGATTCCGTATCTGCTTGAGCGCGCCGATTTCACCCACCGTCACCACAACGCGTGGACCAACTCGAACTTCGGCGGGCAGATGCCCAGCGACATCTTCCACAAGCATTTCATCACCTGCTTCATCGAGGATAACTTCGGTCTGCAGAACCTGAAATTCATGAACGAAGACATGGTTACCTGGGAAAGCGACTACCCGCACTCGGATTGCACCTGGCCGAACTCGCCGGAGTCCGCATGGGAAGGGCTGCAGCACCTGTCCAAGGAAACCATCGACAAGGTCACCCATCTCAATGCCATGCGTGAGTTCTCCTTCGATCCATTCTCCATTCATGGACGCGAGAACTGCACCGTAGGCGAGCTTCGCAAGAAAGCGACGCACGTCAAGATCGAGCCCGCATTGGGGCTCGGCGGCGCCGACCACGGTCGCAATGACGGCAAGCCGGTCACGTCGGGGGACATCAACGCGATGTTCGAGAAGGCTGATGCCGGAACTGCTCTCTAACAGGCCGTAAAAAGTAGCGGCAAGGCGAGGCAATTCCCCGTTGGGGCAGGTTCATTTGCGATAGGTATTAACGCCTCGCGAGTGCGCCTGCCCTGGGGCTAGTTCTAGAGCCTTGCGCCCAGTTGATGAGCGTGCACATGTCTATCACTCAGTTCAGTTACAGCAGAATTCCCGCCGAGGCCGAGTCTCTTCGGGCGGAGGTGCGGGAGTTTCTAAAAAGCAATCTTGCCGACTGTCCGGCGACAGCCAGAGCGCAGTCCTGGATGGGTTTCGATGCTGCCTTCAGTCGCAAGCTAGGCGCCCAGGGCTGGGTTGGCATGGCGTTGCCCGAGCAGTACGGCGGCGCCGCGGCAGGTCCGTTTGCGCGTTACGTGATCATCGAAGAGTTGCTCGCAGCCGGCGCGCCGGTTTCGGCGCATTGGATTGCTGACCGGCAGAGCGGACCGCTGATCAACCGATTCGGCACCGAGGCGCAGAGAGAGCGCTATTTGCCGCCGATTTGCCGTGGTGAGAGTTATTTCTGCATCGGCATGAGCGAACCGAACTCCGGCTCCGATCTTGCCTCGATCAAGACTTCAGCTGTGCGTAATGACGCCGGCTGGCTGCTCAATGGGCAGAAGGTCTGGACGACCAACGCGCAGCACTCGCACTACATGATCGCCTTGGTGCGCACCGGTGAAAAACAAGCGGCGCGTCACGAAGGCATGTCGCAGTTTATCGTCGATCTTAAGTTGCCGGGCATCACCATTCGGCCAATCCGCGATCTTGCTGGCGGCGAGCATTTCAATGAGGTGTTCTTCGACAATGTGCAACTCGATGCAGACGCGCTGATTGGGACCGAGGGCAAAGGCTGGGATCAGGTAACGGCCGAATTGGCTTTCGAGCGCAGCGGCCCGGAGCGTTTTCTCAGCTGTATAGAGCTGCTCAAGACGTTGATCGCCGGGATGGGCACAGCGCCGGACGCTTTGCAAAGCCGCGAAATTGGGCGACTGACCGCCAAGCTGCTGACGTTGCGCAACATGTCGCTGGCAGTGACCGCACAATTGGCTGCCGGCGCACATCCAGCCTGGGCTGCGTCATGCGTGAAAGACCTGGGTAACCAGTTCGAACAGGAAATACCCGAGATCGCCCAATTGCTGCTCGAAGCTGAGCCTCGTCAGAACGGCGGTAGCGAACACGCGCAGGTTCTTGCCTACCTGACTCAAATGGCACCGTCTTTCTCACTGCGCGGAGGCACCCGCGAAATCCTGCGCGGGATCATCGCGCGCGGATTGGGGTTGCGATAATCATGCGAGAACTATTCGAATCGACTATCGAGCGCCTGCTCGCTGATCTGGCGACACCTGAATACGTACAAGGCTGCGAAGGCGGCGAGTGGCCTGCGCAGCTTTGGGCTGCGGTGGAAGAGTCCGGGTTTGCGCTGGCTGCTGTTCCAGAATCCCTTGGCGGAGCACAAGCGGGATGGGGTGATGTGTATGTCTTGGCGCGCGCTGCTGGACGGTACGCCGCGCCTGTGCCGCTGGGCGAAGCGCTATTGGCCAACTGGTTGCTGGGTAAGGCCGGGCTTGAGCCGAGGACCGCGGCCGTCAGTTTTTCAGCCAATGCGCAGCTGAGCCTGAATGGCGGGGTGGTACACGGCACCGTGCGAGACGTGCCGTGGGGCCGTCATGTCGAGACGCTGGTCGCTATAGCCGACGCGGGTAGCGAGACGCCCAGCGTCGTATTGCTGTCGGTAGCCAGCGCGGCCGGTCAGACGCTGAGCCTGAACGTCGCGGGCGAGCCTCGTGACTCCCTGCATTTTAACAAGGCCCAGGTACTGGCTTGCGCTCCGTTGCCTGGCGAGCTGTCCGCCGATGTGCTGTTTTTGGGTGGCGCCATGCTGCGCTCGGCGCAGATCGCAGGTGCCTTGCATACGCTGCTGGACATGACATCGGGCTACGCCACTGAGCGCTCACAGTTCGGGCGGCCAATCGGCGCATTCCAGGCCATTCAACAGCAGCTTGCGGTGTTCGCCGAACAGACGGCAGCCGCGAACGTCGCTGCCGAGGCAGCCTTTGCTGAGTCGGATGCCGCACTTGCGGGGCTGACCATTGCGGCTGCGAAGGTCACCTGTGCCGAGGCGGCCAGCGCTGGCGCAGGCATTGCCCATTCGGTGCACGGTGCCATCGGCTTTACCCAGGAATATTCGCTGCATCTGTTTTCCCGCCGGCTGTGGGCCTGGCGCAGCGAGTTCGGCTCGGCCAGCGTCTGGAGCCAGCGCATCGGCCAGTTGGTCTGCTCATCAGGTGGTGGAGGCTATTGGCCGCTGATCACTGGCCATGCCAGCCAGTCGCTATCAACCCCTGCGGAGAAACCGCTATGAGTACATTCCTGCAAATCGAGCGTGATGGCGGCATCGTCACCGTTCGCATGAACCATCCCGAAACCCGCAATGCATTGACTTCCCCCGAGCAGATTCAGGAGTTCGTCGATCTCTGTGCCCAGTTGCGCAGCGACCGCACGGCGCGGGTAATGGTGTTGACCGGTAATGGCAGTGCATTTTGCGCCGGTGGCAACGTGAAGGACATGCGCGACCGCGCGGGTATCTTCGCCGGTTCGCCGTATGAGCTGCGCAACACCTATCGTGACGGTATTCAAAGGATCCCGCTCGCGTTGTATGAGCTGGACATTCCCATAATCGCTGCGGTCAACGGCCCGGCGATCGGTGCGGGCCTCGATTTGGCCTGTATGTGCGACATCCGTCTGGCTGCGAGCTCGGCGCTGTTTGCTGAGAGCTTCGTGCGCCTTGGCATCGTTCCGGGAGATGGCGGCGCCTGGTTGCTGCCGCGAATCATCGGAATCCCCAAGGCCAGCCTGATGGCGTTCACCGGCGACACCATCAATGCTGCGAAAGCATTGGAGTGGGGTTTGGTGGAGCAAGTCTGCACACATGAAACGCTGCAGGCGGAAGCGCAGGCGTTGGCTCAGCGGATCGCCGCCAATCCTGGGCATGCGCTAAGGCTGTGCAAGCGCCTGTTGCGCGAAGGCCAACATATGCGACTCGACTCATTGCTGGAGCTGTCCGCGGCGTACCAGTCTTTGGCGCATCACACCGAAGATCATCAGGAAGCGGTGGCTGCCTTCGTCGAGAAGCGTAACCCTGACTACCTGGATCGCTGATCAGCGCCGTTTGCAGAAGCAACGAAGAATTAGGAGTAGTAATGATGCGTGGCGTTTTCCGCGAAGATCACAATATGTTCCGCGAAATGGCCCGGCGTTTCGTCGATCGCGAAATCGTGCCGAACCTGCATGAGTGGGAAAAGAACGGCATCGTGCCCAAGGAGGCCTGGCTCAAGGCCGGCGAATTGGGGCTGCTCTGTTCGACCGTTCCTGAAGAGTACGGTGGCTCCGGTGGCGACTTCGGCCACTCCGCCGTCATGATCGAGGAGCTTGCGCGGGCCAATGCGACCGCCGTCGGGTTCACTACTCATTCGGAAATCGTTGCGCCATATATCGTTGCTTATGGCAGTGAAGAGCAGAAACAGAAGTGGCTTCCCCGCATGGTCAGCGGTGAGCTGATTGGCGTCATCGCCATGAGCGAGCCGGGCATCGGCAGCGATCTGCGTTCGATGCGCACACTGGCCCGGCGTGATGGCGATGACTACATCGTTTCCGGACAAAAAACCTTCATTACCAACGGCAGCAATGCCGGGTTGATCGTTACGGCAACCAAGCTCGATCCAGCCGCTAAAGAGCTGACGCTGATCTGTATCGAAGAAGAGCGTGAGGGGTTTTCCAAAGGACGGCGGCTGGAAAAGATCGGCCTCAAAGGGCAGGACACCGCCGAGCTGTTTTTCGATGAAGTGCGCGTGCCGGCCGCTAATCGCTTGGGCGAAGAAGGCATGGGCTTCAAGTACCTGACCCATCAGCTCTCGTGGGAGCGGCTGATCATCGCGATCCGCGCGGCGCAGTCAATCGATACGCTGCTGCAGGAGACCATTGATTACACGCGCGAGCGCAAAGTGTTCGGCAAGCCGGTGCTGGATTTCCAGAACACTCGCTTCAAGCTGGCGGAGGCCAAGGCGCAGGCGACCATGCTGCGTGTCTTCGTTGATGATTGCCTGGAAAAGGTCATGCGTGGCGAGCTTGCACCTGACGTCGCAGCCATGGCGAAACTGCTGGGCTCCGAAATGCAGGGCAAATTGCTCGATGAGTTCCTTCAGCTTCATGGCGGCTATGGATTCATGAGCGAATACAAAATTAGCCGTGCCTGGGTCGATGCCCGAGTGGCGCGTATATATGGCGGCACCTCGGAAATCATGAAAGAAATTATTGGCCGCGCTTTGTGACATTTCCAAATGTTAGCCAGCGGGACCTAGGAGAATGACACCCATGGGCTTCTATCGAGTCTTTCTGGCTTTGTGCCTGAGTGCGGTTTCGTTGCTGAGCGTTGCCCAGCCCGTCAGTCAGGCGGACGACTATAGCGCCGAGGCCGAGCGCGCCAAGACGCTGTTGGGCAAAGCCGTGACGGCTTACCAGGCGGAAGGCGACAAGGCGTTGGCCAAGTTCAGCCGACAAGGCGATTACATCGATGGTGAACTCTACATCTATGTTGTCGATACCTCCGGGGTGATGCTCGCCAGTGGTGGCCCTTCAGCGACGCTGATCGGCAAGCAGGTCACCAATGTTCTGGACGAGGACCTGAAGGCTGCGTTCGAAGCCGCATTGAAAGCGCCTGAAGACGGTACGGTACGCAGCGCGGATTACCGCTGGTGGAACTGGCAGCATGGCAAGGTCGAACGCAAGCAGGTGTTCTATCAGCGAGTTGGCGACCGCATCATCTCAGTCGGCTACTACATGCCTCGCTCCAGCAGTGAAGCGGCAGAAGAGTTGCTGGAGAAAGTCGCCAGCGAAGTAAAAGCCGATCCGAAGACGACTTTCGACCGAATCAACAGGCACGACAAGGCGCTGAGCCAGGATGACCTGTACGCATTCGTCGTTGATTTGAACACTCAGAAGTTTATTGCTCATGGCTTCATACGCCGCCTGGTAGGCACCGATTTTCAGGCGTTACGCTCTGCCGACGGCCAGCCGATAGGTAAGCAGATGCTGCGCGCTATGGCGCAGGGCGATACCGGGCAAGTCTCATATATATGGCGCAACCCTGTAACCGGCCAAACCGAGTACAAGAAGACCCTTTTAAAAAAGGTCGATGGTTATGCCGTCGCGGTCGGTTCGTATGAAAAATCAATGAAACTGGATTGAAAGCCGGCCGGCGTGGGACAGGATGTTAAAGGGAGGGTGGACCGATGACCGATCTGGTATTGCTTCATGGCGGGCAACACGGGTCTTGGTGCTGGAAGTTTTTTGTCGATGCGGTCAAGCAGCGCGAGGCCTTGTTCGAGCGGGTCATCTGCCTTGATATGCCTGGTTGCGGCACGAAGCGTGGGCGGGATGTAACGACGCTGACCCTCGGCGACATTGTCAAAGAACTCAACGACGAGTTGAGAGCTGCGAACGTTCGCGACGCGGTGCTGCTCGGCCACTCGATTGCAGGTGTTTTGCTGCCAATGATGGTCATCGAAGATCGGTCGCTCTACTCGCGGCTTGTGTACCTTGCAACTGCGATACCGGCCGAAGGCCAATCGATAATGCAACTGCTCGGTTCATCCTTGCATGGCCAGAATTCGGATGAGGTTGGTTGGCCGCTGAATCCTCTTACTACCCCGCCAGCTGACATGCTGAAAGCAATGTTTGGTGCTGATATGAGCGACGCTCAGCTTGTTTGGTTACTGGGAGAAGCAGCCGATGACGTTACGCCTCCTGCAGTAGCCACCCAGCCAGCAACCCGAAAAGGCTACGCAAATGCCATACCTTCGGTTTACATCCTAACGTCCAGGGATGGCATTTTGCCGCCTGAATGGCAGCGCCGGTTCGCTGAAAGATTAGGCTGTGAGCACCTCATCGAAATCGATACGCCACATGAACCGTTTGTAACTGACCCTGAATTGCTCGGCGCGACGCTGGCTGACTGGATGATTAGTCGACGATCCTGATTGTGGGCTTAGTGATCGTTATCGCTGGCCCCGCTTAGCCGTGACCCGCTAGAGCAACGGCATTTAGTTATACGTTTTTGTTGATAACGCCTAAAAAGCTCCGAGTGGTAGTGGCGCTAGGGCCAGCTAAAGCCTATCTTGAGACTTGGACATTCACCCTCGCACAGAATAAAAGGGGCATGAGCCATGAAAATGTTGCGTATTGCGATATTTAGCACTTTCTGCTTTTTTGTCACTTCGTCTCAGGTAGGCCAGCAAGCGCATACTTCCGTCGAAATAACGGCGGGTGTTGAATGTTCGAACGGGCACCCATGCTTTTATGCACTACCACCAGTAGTGTCCCTTTCAGGTCTGTTTTTTAGTAGCCCGCATTTGCTGCGCTATGGCGCAATGTCCATCCTAAGCCTATCGGTCTCACAGACGATCGGGTTCGGCTTAGGATGGCCACGTATTCACACAGAGCGAAACGAATTCACTATTACTCCCAATTGCTCTGCGACATTGGAAGCGCTATAGCCGGTTTGCTTGAACACGTCGAGCAAATACGTTCCTAGCGTCGGTAGTGGCGTGGCGTGGCGTGGCATAGCGTAGTGATGCTATCGCGCCCTTCCGCTTTCACACTAGTTTACGATGAGTCATGCATGAGGCGCCTCAGATGGTGCGAGGGACCGTGGCATCTACAACCACGAGCGGCCTCACTCCGTTATGAATACAAAAACGCCCGATGTGGTGCACCGGGCGTTGTAAGGCGTACGACGGCGGGAAAGTTGTAGCCTGTTCCGGTCTATATATTGCCAGAGCCTCTCAAAACGCAAACCTGCTAAAAAGCCAAGCTGAATTAGGGCAGGATGAACAGTACCTTGACGGAATCATTGACTGCGGCGCTGTCGACGTAGCCGATGGCGTCGGCTTCGGCGGCGACTTTGGCTACAACCGCGGAGTCGCCGGCTTCGGCAGGCAGTGGCTGGCCCTTGCCTGTGAACACCAGACCTGACCAGTACGACTTCAGCTGAGCTTCGTTCTTGCTGATGATGTCGGCGTAAAATTTTTCTTTGGTGGGATTCCAGTCTTTTTGGTCTATGCCTTTCAAGGACTTGTCCTTTCCAAGAAATATATTTGCCACCTCTGCTTGCGAAGGGGCTTTGGCTGCGCCCGGACTGACGATAACCGCCACTTCGGCCTGCGATACCGTGCAAGCCAGGCATGACAGGGCAGCGGCCAGAGTCTTTTGAGTGAAACGATTCATGTTGGCTCCCCTTAGAATACGAAGTCAGCGCCGATGCTGAAGATGTCGCCGTCGAACGTTGGCTCGGCGGCGTTATAAGCCGGCACAAAGCTGCCGTTGTAGTTGCGGGTGGATTCGACGCGCTTGTATTCGCTTTTCAGCGTAACGTTGGCGTTCAGGCTGTAGTTCAGGCCAAACGCCCATGACGAGTCGCGGCCAGCGTCGCTTTCGTCATGCTGCGCATAGGTAACGTGAGGCAAAAAATCACCGAAGCGGTGCCCGGCCATGATGTAGAACGCATCATGCTCGCCCAGCGGGCTGCGGCGGTTGATGACTTCAGCGTTAGTGACCCAGCTGCCGTTATCGTACTGATGGCCAAAGGACATGAATTTACCCTTGAACTCGTCGCTTTGGTCCACGCTCAGAGTGGACTCGGTGTAGCTGTAGCGGAACGTGCCGATGTCGTTGGTCGCCAGGCTCACGCTGCCAGTCAGCAGCTTTTTGTAATCCACGTCGAGACGGGTATCGAGACCGTGAATGAATATATTGCGGTTTACTGCCTGGCCGTAACTGGCTTGAAAATTCAGCGTACCGAAGGAAAGCGGCAGGGCGTATAGGGCATCGGCGCCTTCGTAATTTGTAATCGGCATCTGGCTGTAGACTTCGTCCGGCAGGCGCAGCCATGGGTAGGTGTAACCGACGTCTAGCGTCTCGGAGAACATGAACGCGCCCGGGCGCAAGCGGCCAGCACGAACGGTGAATTGATCGTTGACCGCGTACGCCAGATACGCCCATTCCAGCTGTAGACGCCAGTCGTCCTGCTCAGGCTTGGCGACGGTCTGAATAGTAGCGCTCAGCTGGTCGGTTAGGCCGTAGGAAAATTGTCCGCCGAGCTTTGACAGTTGGTCGCCGCGCCAGGAGTCGGTGGTCTGGCCGGAAACGCCATAGCCCTTCGCATCGTCTGCCCCACCGATGCGGCTGATGGCTGCAGTGCCAAAGCCGTTGAATCGGTATTCACCTTGATCCAAGGCGAACGCTGAGGTACTGGCCAGGCAGATGGCCACGCCGAGGATATTGAGTTTATTCATTGTTCGTACTGCTCCAGGATTATAAATTTAAACGCGGAATTGGGCGGTTGCCTGGCGTAGGTGATCTCCAGTACCTACCAGTTGTTCGCCGAGACGAGCCGTGGCTTCGGCCCCGTTTGCGGTTGCTTGTGCATCCTGCTGCAACACTTCTGTTTCTTTTTGAATCGATTCGGACAGACCGATCTGCTCTTGTGTATGGCGAGCAATGCCTGCGTTGAGCTCGTCGATCTTGCTGACCGTCTGCGCGATGGTTTCGAGTAGCTGAGTCGCCTCGATCGAATGCTCAATGCTTTCGCGGGATTTATTACCGTTGACTGTCATAACGTTAAGCACGGTATTGGCGCTGTTCTGTAACCGCTGGATGATTTGCTGGATCTCCGCGGTCGAGGCGGCGGTTTTTTGCGCTAGGTTGCGTACTTCGTCGGCGACCACCGCAAAGCCACGTCCCTGCTCGCCGGCTCGGGCGGCCTCGATGGCAGCGTTCAATGCGAGCAGATTGGTTTGTTCGGCGATACTGCGGATCACCGTCAACACCGAGCCGACTTCCTGGGTTTCTTCTTCGAGCTGTTGCATTGCACGAACGGCACCCATCACGCTGTCGCCCAAATCACTGATACTGCTTGAAAGGTTGCCGATGTTCTTGCGGGCCGTGACGGCCTGGCGCGAAGCGGAGCCGGCCTCATCGGAGGCTTGGCGCGAACGCTGCGCAACCTCATGGATGCTGCTGGTCATGGTATGGATGTCACGGCTGATCGAATCCGTGTGATGTTGTTGGGACTTGGCGTTTTCCTCGGAGCCTTGGGTCAGGCGGTACAGCTCTTTCGAGCAATCGCCGATGGGACTGGCGGCTTCGATGATTTGTCGGATAGTGGTTTGCAATTTGTCGAGGAAGCCGTTGAACAGACGGATCATCGCGCCGATTTCGTCGTTGGACTGGACGTTGACGCGACGGGTCAGGTCGCCGTCGCCCTTGGCAATGCCTTGTAATGAGTCGATCACGCCACGGACGTTGGCCATGATGCTGCGCGTGACGGCCCAGGCACATAAGGTGACCAGGATCAGCAGCGCCAGGCTGAGGATGATCCCCAGGCGAGTGGTGGTTGCGTTGACCTCACGGGTTTCGGCAAGCGTTTGCTCGAAGTCCTCGTAAGCGGCACTGCGGAATTCCGCGGCAAGTTTTTGGGCCTGAGCCAGGTCATTGGCCATGCGATCGAGACTCGGACGCAAGTCACCAAAGGACGCGCTGCCGGTGACGAGCTTACCGGACGCGGAGATCGCATTTTCAGCGTAACGATCCACGGCGAGACGCCAGTCGTTGAGTTGCTCACGGCGATTGGGTACCTGTACGAGCTTCTCCAGCTCCTGCTGGTGTGTGTTGATAGCCTGCAGAACTTCGCCAGCTTCGGTGAGCAGGTTCTGTTCGCCAGCCGCAACAGCGCTATTGAGCAGTCCGGGGATACGGGAGAACTGGAAAATGGCTGCATCGGCCCGTTCCAATACTGGATAGCGGCGGGTTTCCAATGCTTGCAGCCGCGAATCGGTCGCCGAGAGCTGAAACGACGTGTAGCCCACGTACAAGACAAGGCCAAGTATCGCAACGGCAGGGGCGAGGGACAGTTTTAGAGTCAGCGGTAGATTTTTAAGCATAATTTTGGCTCTAGGCAGAACGCATCGGATTGCACACTGAGTGATGGCTAGATGATGTTGGGCGCGACCGTTGATCATCGACCGCCGTCATACGTATCGACTTAAGTTGGCTTAACTTGAACAGAAAATAGAAAATTGTAGAATTTAGAAGGCTGCTTATCACAAACCTTCTCGATGATCTCTGCACCAAACTAGTCATGCTTGCCTGAGGTCGAATCCTCAATGCATCGGTGTACCGAATACCCCCTCTGCCGTTTCGCTGTGGTAATCCGGGGCGCTCCGCTCCGCCAGCACGTAACAAAAACAACAGGTATTTCATGGGTGTTAGCCAGATAATCCTTCGCCGCTCGCTTCCTTTGTTGCTCGCCGTGCTCCTGGTTGTATCGTCTGTTATCTCTTATTCCGTTAAGCGAATGACCGATACGCTTGACCGTAACGTGATCGAACACAGCCAGTTCTTGGTCAAAAAAGCGTTGAGTCACAGACAGGTCATGCTTCAGCAGGGAGTGGCCGCGCTCCTCGCGCTCAATAGCACGTCAACCGATCCGCAATCGCGAGCGGAGATGGCGTCTCCGGACGCGCTCTTCTACAGCCTCGATTTCGATGCCCTTCTGGTGTTTAGCCCCGGCGATGAAACAACTCGGGCGCTCACTTCCGAGGCCATGCGGGACAGCGATCTGCGTCAGCGGCTCGGCGTTGGGTTGGAGGGGCTGTTAGAGCAGGTCCGGCGGGGCGGCCCCGAGGTGTTCAGTAGTGGAATTCTGCGGCTCGATGACACGCTGGTTCTCGCTGCTGCGGCAACTGCCATGCCTGACGGTCAGGTCACCCTGAGGCGGGCATCCGGCACCACCTTGGTTCTGATTGATTTACTGGATCCGGACGAACTGCTGCGGCTCGGCTTCCAATACGGACTGATCGATTTACATTTAATTGGCGAAGGTGAGGGTGGTGCGGTATCAGAAGATGGCAGCCTAGCGCTCACCGACTTGGCTGGCTCCTCGGTAGTCTTCGGCTGGTCGGCTCCAGAGTTCGGTCATGAGATGCTTGAAGGGTTGCTACCGATTGTCGGCTTCTCCGCGCTATTAATGCTTGTTCTCATAGGGTTGATTGCCCTCGATGCGGTGAAGGCGTCGCGACGCCTTGAAGACAGTCACTCGGCGCTTACGCTCAGCCAGGCAAGCCTTGCTAGTAGTGAGAAGCGCTTTCGTGATATCGCCGAGGCTGCATCGGACTGGTTGTGGGAAACCGATGAGTGCTTGAAGTTGATATATCTCTCCGAACGATTTGAACGCGTCACCGAATTTAAAGCCAGCCAATGGCTGGGACGTCCGCTAGATGAGCTGCTTCAGGCCGATACGCAGGGCATCGGGCTGTGGTTACAGAAACAGAGCGGCAAACCCCTGCGTTGCAAGTACTCGGACCGGAACGGCGACGTTCGGATCTGTCGGGTGGCGTCGCGGCCGATCATGGCGGACGGGAAATGTGTCGGTTACAGAGGTACCGCCAGCGACATCACCGAGGAGGTCAAAGCGCAGACGCAGGTGGAGCATCTATCCATGCACGACGCTTTGACTGGCCTGCCCAACCGCAACAACTTGCACGGTTTTCTGGCCGGCAAGCTGGGAGCCAATAGGCCGTTGGCAATGATCAGTCTGGACCTGGATCGCTTCAAACCGGTCAACGACACCCTTGGGCATGCTGCCGGCGATCTGGTACTCCAGGAAATGTCGCTCCGTTTGCTTAACTGTACGCGCAATGAAGACCTCGTCGCTCGGCTTGGCGGCGACGAATTCATCATGGTGCTTGATGGCATAAGCTCCCAGGAAAGCATTGAGACGCTTTGTGCACGCCTTATCGATCAGATGAAGCAACCGATCGTATACGAAGGGCAGGACGTCTTCGTCGGCGGAAGCATCGGTATTGCGCTTGCGCCGCAGGACGCAACCGAGGCGAATGAGCTGTTGCGCTGTGCGGACATCGCGCTCTATCAGGCCAAGGAAGACGGACGTGCCACCTGGCGGTTCTATGCCAGCGAAATGAACCAGCGGTTGCTACAGAGACGACAGCTTGAGATGGATCTGCGGCAAGCTATGTCTAGGGGGGAAATGACGCTTCAGTATCAGCCGCGCTATCGAACCAACGGTATGCACATCATCGGAGCGGAGGCATTGGTGCGCTGGTTGCATCCGCGAAAGGGCCTGCTCGGACCGGCGCACTTTATTGAGCTGGCGGAGGAAACCGGGCTCGTCGTCCCGCTGGGACGATGGGTGTTGAGTGAGGCCTGCAAGGAAGCGGCGCGCTGGCCGGAGCATATTTGCGTGTCGGTCAACCTATCCGTTGTCCAGTTCCGTCAGAGTGACCTTCGACTTGATATTCAGCGGGCACTGAAGGAAGCCAATCTAGCAGCCTCACGGCTTGAGCTGGAGGTGGCCGAAAGCATCTTGCTGGATGAGTCAGCGGGTGCGCTAAAAACACTCAATGAGCTCAAGGAGTTAGGTGTACGCCTGACAATGGATCACTTCGGTACGGGCTATTCTTCGCTCAATTATCTTCGAAGTTATCCATTCGACGGGTTGAAGATTGACCGCAGTTTCATCGGCAACGTTCCAAGTTCCGCCAATGACCGTTCGATCATTAGAGCGATCGTTGGGCTCGCCCAGGCCTTGGAACTCACGGTGACTGCCGAGGGGGTTGAGACTTGTGCGCAGCTCGAGTGGTTGGAAGAAGCAGATTGCGCGGCGGTACAGGGCTTTCACATGTGCCAGCCTCAATCCGCTGAAGATATGGAGCGTCTGGTTCACGAGGCGGGATGATGCAGCTCCTCAATACTACGATACAAATTGTAGTGGGTAATCGGTAGTGAACTGCAACGTTCCGTGAACAAGCCTTCTAATCCCTATGCCAAGGGCGGCGATGTCATCCTTGCAAGCGGATCATCATACATCAACGAATTCAATATAAAGCCGCCCTGATTCCAGGCCCGAAGGAATTGGTGAAGGATGTTAAAGGTGGCTAAACTTGCCAGCCATCGATTATATAGCGCCAAAGTCTTCACTCTTCGAATGGCTCCGTCCCCCCGCAATATAAGTTCCTAGCGGAATGACGGTAAATATGACGGTAAAACCTATCTCGATTAATTTCATCTTTTTAACCATGCGGGTTTAGGTGACCTATTGATGATTGAGTGGGAGTGATCGGCTAGTCGATCGGCTGAAAAAAGAAGCCCCGGCAATATCGGGGCTTCGTCTTGTTGGGCGGTTAGTGCATGACCGCTGGCATATCGATACGGCGCCAGATCGCTTCGGAAAAACTGTACACGGCGAAGGCCACTAGTCCGAGCCCTACCAGCGAAAGCCAGAGCGTACCGAATGGCAGGTTTTGCAGTGCTTTCAAGGCATCTTCGAGTCCTGGAGGTTTGGTCGGCTCGTAGCGGGTGCCGCCGCTGAACAGCATCCCGGCAACGATCAGAAAGGCAACGCCGCGGGCGATCAGACCAATACGCGAGATCGGCCGAACCCAGCGCATGACGTGTTCGGAGGCGTAGAAATACTTTTCGAACTTGGCTTTCCAGCCTTTGACGATATGGGCGATACCCACGCCAAGCGGAATCAGCGCGACGACATAGACCAGATAATTCGAGTATTTCCATCCGAGCAGGCCGGAGAGGAAATCGCCGCTGCCAGAGCCGCCGCTACCGGTGGATTCGCCAATGGAGCTGCCGAGCAGGCCAAGGGTGAAGAGTGCAAGCAGGGTATAGGCGATGGCGCTGCCAATCAGTCCCGCTCGTATCATAAGCCCCTTGGCATCGGTACCGTGCCCCTCCGGATCGGTTATTGCCTGGGTCAGGCGCCACGCTACGTAGGCCACAAGGCCAACGACCATGATCCAGAGCAAGCTTTCACCGAAGGGCTGCCCCAACAGTTGCTGTATCGCGCCTTTGGTCCCGACGGTGTCCCCGCTGCCGATGCCGGCCATGAATGCGAATACGCCGATGATCAGATAGACGACGCCTCGTGCAGCGTAGCCGCTGCGAGCGAGCCAGACGATGCCTCGAGTGACTTCGCCTTTGGCATGGGTGGCAGTGATGTGCATGGCCCCTCCGGTCGATATTGCGATAAAGGTCTCTTTCAGTAGAGGTGCAATTGGCGGCTAGGGTTCGCGGGAAGTTGTCCATGGTTTCGTCTGGGGCGGGTGTGAGTACGGTCCGGAAGCTGTAGCATGACGCAAATGCGAGCTATTCCCTTTCCGGCCGCGGAGGATCGGTAAAGCTCGCGACTGTTTTATGGAAGGAAGAATGAGGTTTACACGACGAAAGCTGTTGACGGGACTGGCCGGGTTGGCAGTTTTGGGGATCGCTGGCGGTGGCGCACGCTACTGGCTGGGGCGACCCTCCGATTCGGTCACGCATGACTATGAGCTGATCGCCGCGCCACAGGATCTGGAATTGATCGCGGGGCAGCAGACGCCCGCCTGGTGTTACGGCGGGCAGGCGCCTGGACAGGAGCTGCGCGTACGTCAGGGAGATTGGCTGCGGGTGCGCTTCATCAATCATCTGCCGGAACCGACCACCATTCATTGGCATGGCATCCGCTTGCCGCTGAACATGGACGGCGTGCCCTACGTGTCGCAATTACCGGTGCTGCCAGGCGAGTTCTTTGACTATCTATTTCAAGTACCCGATGCGGGTAGCTTCTGGTATCACCCGCATACGTCCAGCGCTGAGCAATTGGGGCGTGGTCTGGTTGGGCCTTTGATTGTCGAAGAGCGCGAGCCGAGTGGTTTTCGCCATGAACGAACGCTGAGCCTGAAGAGTTGGCACGTCGACAAACAAGGCGCCTTTACCGACTTCAGCGTACCGCGCGAGGCCGCGCGAGGCGGCACGCCGGGCGTGCTCTCGACAGTCAATGGTGTGCATGCGCCGACGTTGGAATTGCCAGCCGGTCAGGTGGTGCGCTTGCGCGTCATGAATCTCGATAACACGCTGACCTATCGGCTCAACCTCTCGGACGGCGAGGCACGCATCTATGCGCTCGATGGCAATCCGGTCACGCCGCGGCCATTTGGCAAGAACTACTGGCTGGGCCCAGGCATGCGTATCGACCTGGCACTGAAGGTACCGCCTGCGGGGCAGCAATTATCCCTGCGCAACGGGCCGCTACGGCTGGCGACTCTCGCATCGGTGGACACCAACGAGCCTGAGGAAGCATGGCCGGCGCCGCTGCCACCCAATCCGATCATCGAGCCGGATCTGCGGCAGGCCGAAACCCTGCGCTTCAACTTCGAGTGGGCCGGCGCCTTGTCCAGCGACTCTGGACCGGGCGACGCCTTCACCTTCTGGCAGATCAACGGTCAGGCTTGGGACATCAATGACAAAACCTGTGCGGATCGGCCAATCGCGACGTTGAGGAAAAACGGCCACTACATATTCGAGCTGCGTAATCTCAGTCAGTACCAACACCCGATCCATCTGCACGGCATGACCTTCAAGGTCATCTCGTCCAATCGTAAAAAGATCGAGCCTTGGTTCACGGATACCTATCTGTTGGGTAAGAACGAGACTGCCAGGATTGCTCTGGTGGCGGATAATCCCGGCGTATGGATGTTCCATTGCCACGTCATCGACCATATGGAAACCGGCCTGATGGCGGCGATCGAAGTGATATAAAGCCGGAAAGACGAAAAGACGATAAACGCGCTGGAGGCTGGAGGCTGGACGATGGAAGCAGCTGCAAGCTACAAGTAGAAGCACTGCAAGAGTTCAGCTTGAAGCTTGAAGCTCGAAGCTTGCTCCAGCCTCCAGCCTCCAGCCTCCAGTTTCTGAAATCATGAAAAAACCCGAAATAATCGATCGCAGTCAGGACGAGCGCTTCATGCGCGAGGCGTTGGTACTGGCAGCACAGGGCGCGGCTCTGGGCGAGGTGCCGGTGGGAGCTGTGCTGGTGCAGGACGGGCAGATCATCGGGCGTGGCTTCAATTGTCCGATTTCTCGCCACGACCCCAGTGCCCACGCCGAGATGGTCGCCATCCGTGATGCCGCACTGGCCGTGGAGAACTACCGGCTGCCTGGTAGCACGCTGTACGTGACGCTGGAGCCCTGCAGCATGTGCGCCGGGTTGATCGTGCACTCACGTATTCAGCGCGTGGTTTACGGCGCTACGGAGCCCAAGGCCGGCGTTGCGATCAGTCGCGGTCAATTCTTTTCGCAAGAATTCCTCAATCACCGAGTGCTGATCGAGGGCGGAGTGATGATGGATGCGTGCAGTGCGGCACTGAGCGAGTTCTTTCGTATGCGCCGCCTCAAGTCCCGCGGCGAAGATGCCATACAGAGCCCAGCGAGCGGCTGAGCGCTGTAGGTTAGACGTTGCTGCTGTAGCGGCGCACACCGGCTTCCGGCAGTTTTTCATGGGCGGCGACACTGCCTTGGGCGGGGAAAACCACCAGATGATCAGCGGCGATGGCAATGCCGACTTCCTGCCCGGTCGGGTAGTCGGCGTGGCTGGGGAAGATGCCTTCGAGCTGATTGCCAGTCGGCAATTGCAGGCGGTATAGCGTCGAGGCGCCGAGGAAAGTCTTGCCGACAATAAGCGCCTTGAGCGAGCTCTGCGGCGCATAGACGATGTCGTCCGGGCGCAGCAGAACATCCACCGAGCTGCCGGGCGGCATTGTGTAGGCGCGGTTCCCGCGGATGACGCCAAGCTCGGTCTGGACCGTTTCTGGGTCGATCAGTTGGCCGCGGATGAAATAACCCTGTCCAATAAAGCTCGCCACGAAAGGCGTGAACGGCTCATGGTAGAGATTGTAAGGCGTGTCCCATTGTTCGAGGCGACCATCCTTGAACACCCCAACTTGATCGCTGACAGCGAAGGCCTCTTCCTGGTCATGAGTCACTAGGATCGCGCTGGTGCCGCGTGCCTTGAGGATTTCTCGCACCTCATGACTCAAGCGGCGGCGCAGGTCGCCATCTAGATTGGAAAAGGGCTCGTCGAGCAGCAGCAGTTCCGGCTCGGGAGCAAGCGCGCGGGCGAGGGCGACGCGCTGCTGCTGCCCGCCTGACAGCTCGTGAGGGTAGCGTTTGCTCAAGGACGAGAGATGCACCAATTCAAGCATCTCACCGACGATGCGTTGGCAGTGCGGATGCTTGCGGATGCCGAAGGCGATGTTGTCCGCCACCGTCAGGTGCGGAAACAGGGCGTAGTCCTGAAACACCATGCCGATCCGGCGCTTTTCCGGCGCAAGGGTAAAACCGCGTCGCGAAAGCACGGCGTCGCCTAGCTGAATCTCGCCCTCGTTGACGTGCTCGAAGCCGGCGATGGCGCGCAGCGTGGTGGTCTTGCCACAGCCGGAGGGCCCCAGCAGGCAACCGATGTCACCGCGATTCAGATGTAAATTGAGGTTCTGGACGACGCTCTGGCCGCCGTAGCCGCAATCC
Source organism: Stutzerimonas sp. (assembly GCF_982611455.1). Taxonomy (NCBI): domain Bacteria; kingdom Pseudomonadati; phylum Pseudomonadota; class Gammaproteobacteria; order Pseudomonadales; family Pseudomonadaceae; genus Stutzerimonas; species Stutzerimonas sp. Next base: position 4,634 of record NZ_CEXBBO010000007.1, on the reverse strand, counting down.
AGATTGCGCAGATGCAGGAGTGATTGATGGCTCATGCGTGGTGGTAGGCAGGCTCGACCAGGAATTCAAGCAATGCCTTCTGAACGTGCAGGCGGTTCTCGGCTTGATCCCAGGCTACCGAGCGCGGGTCATCGAGCAGGTCGTCGCTGATTTCTTCGCCGCGGTGAGCCGGCAGGCAATGCATGAAGAGTACGTCTTCGGCCGCCACATCAAGCAAAGCGCGGTCGACTTGATAGGGGCGGAACGTGGCGATACGTGCGGCTACTTCATCTTCCTGGCCCATTGAGGCCCAAACGTCGGTACTGATTAGATGAGCTCCGGCCGCCGCTTCACGTGGGGCACGGAATATTTTTACGCGGTCACCGGCCTGTGCCAGCAGTTCGGCCTTGGGCTCGTAGCCCTCCGGGCAGGCGATACGTAGTTGGAAATCGAACTGAATGGCCGCTTCCATATAGGAGTTGCACATGTTGTTGCCATCACCGACCCAGGCCACCGTCTTGCCGGCGATGCTGCCGCGGTGCTCGTGGAAGGTCTGCATGTCGGCCATCAGTTGGCAGGGATGCAGGTCATCGGATAGGCCGTTGATGACCGGCACCGATGAGTGAGCTGCGAATTCGGTAAGCGTGGCATGGGCAAAGGTGCGGATCATAATCGCGTCGAGCATCCGCGACATGACGATGGCCGAATCGCTGATTGGCTCGCCACGGCCCAGCTGAGTGTCGCGAGGCGAGAGGAAGATTGCTTGGCCGCCGAGCTGAATCATCCCCGCCTCGAAGGACAGTCGGGTGCGCGTCGACGCTTTCTCGAAAATCATCCCCAGAACGCGGTTCTTCAGCGGCTCGAACAGAATGCCGCGCTCGCGCAGATCCTTCAGCTCGATGCCGCGACGAACCAGGCCGATGAGCTCCTGGGGCGTGCAATCCATCAGTGAGAGAAAATGCCTTGCGCTCATATCAACTACCTTTGTTACCACAGTCGAGGCCGGAGGTTTTCTAAGGGAAAAGGAGGGCCTGCGGCAGGGGGTCGCACGAGAAGCGACGAAACGGGAAAGGCGCGATCTTATCCAGAAAGCCTTTGCAGGCGCAAATCGGCTCAGCGCGCCAACGACGTGTCCCACGGGTGGCCACTCGCTCGCTTCGGTCGATAAAAGCCGAGCCCGCGACTCGGCTTTTATGGCGCCGTTCCTGTACAATGCGCGCCAACCGTGACTAGCCGAGGTGCCCCATGGATATCATCGAAACCATCAAAGAGCAGATCGAAAAGAACCCGGTGCTGCTGTACATGAAAGGCTCGCCCAACGCGCCCCAGTGCGGCTTCTCCGCCCGCGCGACCCAGGCGGTGATGGGCTGCGGCGAGAAGTTCGCCTACGTCGACATTCTGCAAAATCCCGAAATCCGCACCAATCTGCCGAAGTACGCCAATTGGCCGACCTTCCCGCAGCTGTGGGTCGACGGTGAGTTAGTCGGCGGTAGCGACATCATTCTGGAAATGTTCGAGAAAGGTGAGCTGCAGCCCTTGATCAAGGAAGCCGTGCAGAAAGCCGGCGCCTGATCTCGACGCGTTGCCAAAACCCGCCGAACGGCGGGTTTTTTGTGGCTGCGATTTGAGTCGTGGAACTTTCGCTGTATCTGCGATCGCAAAAGCCCAACGGTGAGCTTGTCCTGAACGAAGAACGGGAGCCGATGGCTCCCGTTTTTTCAGCAGGCGAATGGATCACTCGTCCATCTGTGACTGCAGGTAGTTCTCCATGCCGACCTTGTCGATGAGACTCAGTTGGGTTTCCAGCCAGTCGATGTGCTCTTCTTCGGACTCGAGGATGTCTTCCAGAAGTTCGCGAGTACCGTAATCGCCCACGCTCTCGCAATAGGCGATCGCAACCTTGAGGTCCTGAATACCGCCTTGCTCGAGCTTGAGGTCGCAGTCGAGCATTTCGCGCGTGTTTTCACCGATCAGCAGCTTGCCAAGATCTTGCAGATTAGGGAGACCTTCGAGAAAGAGGATGCGCTTGATCAGCTTATCGGCATGCTTCATCTCGTCGATGGATTCGTCGTACTCATGCTTGCCGAGCTTGCCGAGTCCCCAATCCTCATACATCCGTGCGTGCAGGAAATACTGATTGATGGCGACCAGTTCGTTGCCAAGGATTTTGTTGAGATGCTGAATGACTAGCTTGTCGCCTTTCATGTCGATGCCCTGCTTCGAAACGGGTGCGTTAATGCAAGCAGTCTGGCCACGAATAATCAGGCTGTCAAACCTAAGTCATTGAATGGAAAAGGGTAAAACCGAATAAGAATACGTCTGTTCCGCGACTGGAAAGCAACACCTTGATTTTTCAGGCAGAAAAAAGCCGGGCATAAGCCCGGCTATGGGAAATCTTTTTATCTAGGCAGGAGAGAAACCAGCTGGGTAGGCGAGGGCCGCTTGGGCGCCCTGCACATTGCTCAGCGTCTCCCGGACAACCTGCTTCGCCACACAGGCGCATTTACCGCACTGGGTAGCGACACCTGTGGCATCACGCACTTCTCGATAGCTGCAGCAACCTTCATAGATGGCTTCACGGATCTGGCCGTCGGTAACGCCCTGGCAAAGACACACGTACATATGAACTACCCGTTGGGTCTGCGATGGTTGAGATGCTAAATATAATGAGAATGATTGTCAAAGAACATTCGTCGGGAAATTGCTGCGCCTTTCCCGCTTGAGGAGACGGTGCGTAGATTGTTGAGCTGACAGACGATCCGCAGGTTCTAGCGTTGCTTGCGAATGCAAGATCCGGATCGCTATGCGCTAAACTGCGACCCCCTTTTCCGCGCCTGGAGCCGTCATGGCCCTGCAAGCAACACCCTATAAAGTCGAGATCAATCTCACTGATCTGGATCGCCACGTTTATCAGGATCTGCGTTTCACGGTTGCCCGACATCCGTCGGAAACCGAGGAGCGATTGGCCGCGCGCCTTATTGCTTACGTGCTCTGGTATGACGAACAGCTGGCGTTCGGCCGGGGGCTATCGGACGTGGATGAGCCGGCCCTCTGGGAAAAGAGCCTGGATGACCGCGTGCTGCACTGGATCGAGGTGGGCCAGCCGGATGCTGAGCGCATCACCTGGTGCTCGCGTCGTACCGAGCGTTTCAGCTTGGTCGCCTACGGCAATTTACGGGTATGGCAGACCAAAGTGCTCGACAGCGTACGCAGCCTGAAAAAAATAAATGTAGTGGCGGTTGGGCAGGAGGCGCTGGAAACCGTGGCGCTGGATCTGCCACGTGCGATCAGCTGGAGTGTCATGATCAGCGAGGGCGCGCTGTTCATCACTGACGAACGAGGCCAGCACGAAGTGCCGCTGGAATGGCTGATCGGCGAACGCGGCTGAGCACGTCGCCACTCGACTCGGGGGCATCGCTGCCCCCGCCGCTAGCTCAGGATTGCCAGAACTGCAGCAGCGCGCTGAACGACAGCACCACGCCGACCGCTGTCGCGACCATTGCCAGCAGACCGAACAGCAACATCCAGGTCGGATGGCGATACTCAGTGCCGACAATTCCCGGCTTCTTCGCAGCCCAGAGGATGCAGCCCAGCGCTAGCGGCAATACCAGTGCATTCAGTGAGCCGGCCACTACCAGTACTTTAACGGGCTGGCCCACCAGACTGTAGATCAGGGTAGAGCACGCGATGAAGGCGATCACTACGCGCTGGTTGTTGCGCTGGATACTCTCATGTAGCGAATACATGAACGTCACGCTGGTGTAGGCGGCGCCGATCACCGATGACACCGAAGCGGCCAGCAGAACCACACCGAAAATCTTGTAGCCCACCGTGCCCATGGCGTGCGAGAACACCGAGGCGGCTGGGTTGCCTGGATCCAGACTCAGTCCTTGGCTGACGACGCCAAGCGCGGCAAGGAACAGGCAGATACGCACCACGCCGGTGGTAGCGATGCCGGTCACTGCGGCGCGGGTTACCACGCCGACATTCTGCACGCCAGTGATACCGGCCTCCACCAGGCGATGCCCGCCAGAGAACGAGATGTAGCCGCCGACGGTGCCACCGACCAGTGTCACGATCGGCAATAGCAGGATCAGCGGGTCGTCCGGATTGAAGCTGCGGCTGAGCGCTTCCATCACCGGTGGGTTGGATTGCAGCACGGCGTAGCCGATCATGCACAGCATCACCAACCCGAGCACCTGCATCACCGAGTCCATCACGCCCTTGGCGTTGCGCAGCATAAAAATGCCGATGATCAATACTGCGGCGATTAACGACCCCATCACTGGCGGAATGCCGAAGATCACGTTCAACGCCAGGCCGGCACCGCCGATGTTACCAATGTTGAAGGCGATACCGCCGAGCACGATGAACGCCGAAATGAGGTGACCGACACCGGGGATGACCCGATTCGCCACGTCCTGCCCGCGCAGATTGGCGACGGTGATGAAGGCGAAACTCGCCAGATACTTCTCGGTGAACAGCGAGGTCTGGGTGAGAAAGGCGGGGCCGATCGAGGATGTCGCCATGATGAAAATCGCGCCGCGTAGGACATTGCGCTGCGACGCTGGGGTGGCGCTGGTTGTGGGGTGCATTGAATTGAACCGCCCCGGCTTCCCCGGAGGCTCCAACTCTTGAGAGGATGGAGCCATGAA
>NZ_CEXBBO010000006.1:0-164687 GCF_982611455.1 Stutzerimonas sp. | reverse complement strand
TCCAGCCTCCAGCCTCCAGCCTCCAGCCTCCAGCCTCCAGCCTCCAGCCTCCAGCCTTTACCGATACGCCGACTCGGATCCCTTTCGCTCTTCCAGGCAATCATCCGAGCCGAGTTCGAACTCCCTGCAAATCAACGGACGTTTTTCATAGATTGTGCAGCGCATGCTGTCGCGGTCGAGCGCCGCGCACCAGCCGTCATCGAGACGGTGCATGACCTGACCGCCCCAGGCGTCCTCATCGATAAAGCGCTCCGGTATCGGTGATGAGAAGTACCTCGAGCCGGCAGCAACAGGCGGCGCAAGTAGAGCAGCTAACGGCCGCTTCGCTCAGTTGTCGGTGGGGGATGTATGAGTTGCTCATCGCGGCAGTCTACCCATCCTGCTCAGCGATAGCTGCAAGCAGTGCGATCGAGGCGCACGATGCGGGGTGACCAACAAGGCCAGCTCGCGAAACGCGGCTGGCCAGATACCACGTTTCAGCTGTTTTCTTCGAGCTGCTTGTTCTTCCAGCCTTCGCCGCCGGGGAGGACCAGGTTGAGAATCAGCGCGACGATCGCGCACAACGAAATGCCCGACAGGCTGAACTCTCCATAACCGATCGCCATGCCGCCGATGCCGAACACCAGCGTCACCGAAACGATAATGAGGTTGCGCGCTTCGGACAGGTCTACCTGGTGGCGGATCAGTGTGCTCAGGCCGACCACGGCGATCGAGCCGAACAGCAAGCAGAGGATGCCGCCCATTACCGGCACCGGAATACTCAGCAGGCCAGCTCCGAACTTACCGATGAATGCCAGAACAATCGCGAAAATCGCGGCCCAGGTCATTATCTTCGGGTTGTAGTTCTTGGTCAGCATCACCGCACCGGTGACTTCCGCATAAGTGGTGTTTGGCGGGCCTCCGAACAAGCCGGCGGCCGAGGTTGCCAGACCATCGCCTAGCAGCGTGCGATGCAGGCCAGGCTTCTTGATGAAGTTATTGCCAGTGACGCCGCCGATGGCGATAACACCACCGATGTGCTCGATGGCCGGCGCTAGCGCCACGGGGACCATGAACAGGATTGCGCCCCAGTGAAATTCCGGCGTGACGAAGTTTGGCACCGCCAGCCAGGGTGCGGAGGCGATGCCGTTGGTATCCACGACCCCAAAAACGAACGACAGACCGTAACCCACCGCGACACCTGCCAGGATCGGCACCAGACGGAACAGCCCTTTGCCGAGTACGGCCACAAGCAGCGTAGTCAGCAGGGCCGGCATCGAGATCATCATGGCCGTTTCGTAGGGGATTAGTTGAGCGCTGCCGTCGCCGGCCTTGCCCATGGCCATGTTCACCGCTACAGGCGACAGGGCCAAACCGATGGAAATGATCACCGGAGCGATCACAACGGGTGGCAGCAAACGGTCGATGAATCCGGGGCCTTTGAGGCGAACCGCAAAGCCCAGAATCATGTAGACGATGCCCGCAGCGACTACGCCACCGAGTACCGCCGGCAGGCCGAAGTCACCCTTGGCGGCGATGATCGGCGCGATAAAAGCGAAGCTTGAGGCAAGAAAAACCGGCACCTGACGCTTGGTGACCAGTTGGAACAACAGGGTGCCGATACCTGCGGTGAACAGCGCAACGTTGGGATCCATACCAGTAATCAGCGGCATCAGAACCAGCGCGCCAAAGGCCACGAACAGCATTTGCGCGCCGGCCAGCACTTGGCGTCCGAGCGACTCTTCCATCTGTTGCGACATGCTCAGATGTCCTTCTGCTTCGTGCCGAAGATCTTGTCTCCTGCGTCGCCCAGGCCGGGCACGATATAGCCGTTCTTATCCAGGCGTTCATCAATGGAAGCGGTGTAAATAATTACGTCCGGATGGGCCTTCTCTACCGCATCGATTCCTTCCGGCGCAGCGACCAGCACCAGGGCGCGGATTTCCTTGCAGCCCGCTTTTTTCAGCATATCGATCGCCGCGACCATGGAGCCGCCAGTGGCCAGCATCGGATCGATGATCATCGCCAGGCGCTGGTCTAGGTCGTCAACCAGTCGTTCGAGGTACGTATGCGCCTGCAGCGTTTCTTCGTTGCGAGCGATACCCACCGCGCTGACCTTGGCGCCGGGAATCAGGCTGAGCACGCCGTCGAGCATGCCGATGCCCGCCCGCAAAATCGGCACGACTGTGATCTTCTTGCCGGAAATCTTCTCGACCTGCACCGGACCGCACCAGCCATTGATGCTGTAGTTCTCCAGCGGCAGGTCACGGGTCGCTTCGTACGTCAGAATCGATCCGACCTCCTGCGCCAGTTCGCGGAAGTTCTTGGTGCTGATATCGGCTCGGCGCATCAGCCCAAGTTTGTGGCGAATAAGCGGGTGGCGAATCTCTCGAATGGTCATGGCTGACTCCGGCGGTCGAATAAACCGGCGTAGATTAATGCATCGAGGTGTTAGCGGCTATTGATGTGGTCAAACAGCACTTGCCCTGTCCGCAACTGCATCGGTATCGTCGCGCTCCTTGAATAACGCAGCTGTCCAGGCTGCTTCCACAGACTGTTGAAAGCTACCTGCGTTGGCAACACTGCGTTAAAAGCAGCTCTTAAAATGCTCGTTTACAGCAAGTAAACTCCGCTTTTCGGCTGTTTTCCTTGTCCTTCCTGCCTCGCCTGCGCTTTTAACAGCCGGCTAACCCTTCTTTCTGGAGCATCGCCATGTCCGTCGATCTCGCACACATTCGCCAAGTCATGGCTGAAGCCGATTGTCTGTACGCCGAAGCCGAGGTTGACGCAGCCATAAATGCGGTCGCGGCAAAAATCAACGGTGAACTGGCCGACCGTAACCCTGTGGTGTTCTGTGTGATGAACGGCGGGCTGATTTTCTCGGGTAAGCTGGTCCCGAAGCTGAACTTTCCGCTGGAGCTGTCCTATCTTCACGCCACGCGTTATCGCAACGAGACGAGCGGTGGCGAGCTGTTCTGGAAGGCCAAGCCGGAAATCTCTTTCATCGACCGCGACGTGTTGATCGTCGACGACATTCTCGATGAAGGGCATACGCTTGGGGCGATAATCGATTTCTGCCGTCATGCCGGCGCAGCTGCCGTGCATACGGCGGTACTGGTCGACAAAGACCATCAGCGCAAGGCCCGTCCGGATCTGAAGGCGGATTACGTCGGTCTGAGCTGCGTCGATCGCTACGTGTTCGGTTACGGCATGGATTACAAAGGATATTGGCGGAACGCTCCGGGTATCTATGCCGTTAAAGGTATGTAAGTCGACATCTGCTGATATTGACCTTGTAAAGGACCGAGTGAGTTCGGTCCTAAATCGACAAGCTATGTGGTTGTGCTGCTATAGCCTCGGTTAAAAGCGGCCCCGCTCTTGTCTGGCTATAGTCTGGGCAAGTGCCCTTTCCTTTGCTTCGAATGCGCCACAGCTCGGAGCTGTTCCTCAAATTCCCCCTTCGACTGTTTCGTTTCACCCCAGGCGCTGCGCTTCGGTAACGCTCTGGTGCGTTGCGGCTCTTCTTTCTCGTTCGTTGTCGGTGAGTCCGGCACCGTGCCAGGCGTTCTGGTTCGGGCAGCCAGCAGCCGGTCCGTCGCGATTTCGCTGACTTTCCCGCCAACAAGCTTGCAACTGCTCTAGTTCGGGGGTTGCGCCAATTTCGTTCGCGGCTAAGCTCTCGAATAGCTTCGCTTGGGGGTGCGTTTCAATTAAGCCGACACACCCCTGAAGCCCAATAGCGGGAAGGTCGTTAATACTTAAGGATTACAAAACAAATCAAACCTTAGTGCGCTTAACCCCCTGCGGCCGTGTGGTTAGGGTGAGCGTACTTCGAACCAACCAGGAGCGCCTCATGACAAAAACAACAAGGCAAGGAATCTTCCAGCCCAAGACACTGGCCCTCGCGGTCGCGTTGGGCACCGCCGCACCGGCTTATGCCGTCACTTTCAATATTGGGGAGATTGAAGGTCAATTCGACTCGTCGATGTCCATCGGGGCGAGCTGGTCGACGACGGATCGGGATATGGATTTGGTGGGTTCTGCCAATGGAGGAACTGGTTTCACCCAGACAGGTGACGATGGCCGCCTGAACTTCAAGAAGGGAGAAACCTTTTCGAAGATTTTCAAAGGTATTCATGATCTTGAACTGCGCTATGGCGACAGCGGCGCATTCATTCGTGGTAAGTACTGGTATGACTTCGAACTAAAAGATGAAGATCGTCTGTTCAAAGATATCAGTGACAGCAATCGCAAGGAGGCCGCGCAATCCTCTGGTGCCCAGATTCTTGATGCGTTTCTCTACCATAACTATTACGTAGGCGACCTGCCGGGCACGGTCCGACTCGGCAAGCAGGTTGTTAGCTGGGGGGAGAGCACGTTTATCGGTAATTCGATCAACTCGATCAACCCACTCGATGCCGCAGCGTTTCGCCGTCCTGGCGCTGAAATCAAAGAGGGTCTGATACCTGTCAATATGCTTTATGTGTCGCAGAGCCTGACCGATCAGCTGAGCATGGAGACTTTCTACCAGCTTGAGTGGGATCAGACGATTGTTGACAATTGCGGGACATTCTTCGCAGGAGCGGATGTGGTCGCCGATGGTTGCGATACAAATTACAACATTCTTGATGCAGCTACCGTTAACAGTCTGCTTGCTTTGCCCGCTGCAACACGCGCTGCGCTTGGAATAAATGTCGAACAGGAAGGTCTTTTGGTTCGCCGCGGCGGTGATCGTGATGCTCGGGATTCTGGTCAATATGGCGTTGCGTTTCGTTGGCTGGCTGACTCCGCTGAATACGGCGCATATTTCATGAACTACCACAGCCGTACGCCGAATTTGAATGTGCGCAATGCAAACGCTGCAGCGATCGGTGCAGCACTCGCTACGCCAGCACTTGCTAGCCCGATTTTGCTGAGCAACGGCGAATATTTCCTCGAATATCCGGAAGATATTCGTCTATATGGCGCGAGCTTCTCCACCACTCTGCCTACTGGTACAGCATGGTCCGGTGAGGTTAGCTACCGGCCTAACCTCCCCATTCAAATCAATAGTACGGACATAACTGGCCGGCTAGCGCGTACCGTTGCGACTGCCGCCGCCATCGGCGGGGCTACCGGTGGGGCAGCCGGGGCTGCTGCGGCAGGGCTTGCTCAAGCAGGCGTTGAAAGTCGCGGCTACAACCGCAAGGAAGTTACCCAGCTGCAAACAACCTTTACGCATTTTTTTGATCAAGTGCTAGGCGCCGGCCGTGTGACCGTGGTGGGAGAGCTTGGCTACACCCATGTCGGTGGGCTCGAAAGCAAAAGCGAGCTCCGCTACGGGCGTGATTCGATCTACGGTCTGGACAATACGCTATACGGAAACGATGGCTTTGTTACGGCTGATTCCTGGGGCTATCGCCTGCGGGCGCTGGCGAACTATAACAATGCCTTTGCGGGTATAAACCTGACGCCTAACGTCTCGTTTTCCCACGATGTTGATGGCTACGGACCTGTGTTCAACGAAGGCTCCAAGGCCGTCAGCGTTGGCGTCGATGCTGAATACCAAAACACTTACACCGCCAGCCTGTCATACACCGACTTCTTCGGTGGCGACTACAACACGCTGGTCGATCGTGACTTCCTCGCGCTGAGCATGGGCGTGAACTTTTAAGGAGGCTGCTTCAATTGGCGATGCGACGGAGCCCTTGTCGGTCTCCGTCGCGCTACAAGCTCTATGCAAGGCCTCCGGCCAAACAAGATCAAGAGGAACTGGAATCGTATGAAAACAACAAGAAAACTATTCAGTGTCTTGGCTCTCTCGCTGCTCGCCAGCAGCGTGATGGCCGCCGTATCTCCAGAGGAAGCCGCAAAACTCGGCAACTCGCTGACGCCGCTCGGTGCCGAGAAGGCGGGCAACGCCGACGGAACCATTCCGGAGTGGACTGGTGGTCTGGCTACCGATGCCGCACCGCTGAAAGATGGACATCTCACCAATCCCTTCAAGGATGAGCAGCCTAAGTTTGTCATCACGGCGCAGAACGTCGATCAGTACAAAGACAAGCTGACCGCAGGCCAGCAGGCGATGTTCAAGCGTTATCCGGAAACCTACAAGATTCGTGTATTCCCGACGCATCGCAGCGCAGCGGTGCCGGATCGAATTTACGAGGCAGCCAAGAAAAGCGCGCTGAATACCGAGCTGGTCGGTGGTGGTAACGGTCTCGCCAACTTTGCTGACAGTCGCTACTACGCCTTCCCGATTCCTAAAAACGGTCTGGAAGTCGTCTGGAACCACATCACCCGCTATCGGGGGGGCAACGTACGCCGCAATATCGTACAGGCCACACCGCAGACCAATGGCAGCTACACCCTGGTGCATTTCGAGGATGAAGTGGCGTTCCCGAGCGACATGACGGATCTCGATCCAGAGCGCGCCCAGAACGCGCTGCTGTTCTTCAAGCAGCGAGTAACAGCGCCGTCGCGCCTCGCCGGTAACGTGCTGCTGGTACATGACTCGCTGGACCAGGTGAAAGAGCCACGCCAGGCCTGGATCTATAACGCTGGTCAACGTCGTGTGCGTCGTGCTCCGCAGGTTGCCTATGACGGCCCGGGTACCGCAGCCGATGGTATGCGGACTACCGATAACTTCGACATGTTCAGCGGTGCTCCGGATCGTTACGACTGGAAACTGGTCGGCAAAAAAGAGCTATACATCCCCTATAACAGCTTCGATATCAACTCCAGCGATGTGAAGTACAGCGACATCCTCAAGGCGGGTCACGTTAACCAGGATCTGGCTCGTTATGAGCTGCACCGGGTATGGGAAATCGAAGCCAATCTCAAGGATGGCGAGCGTAATATTTACGCCAAGCGCCGTTTCTTCGTTGACGAAGATACTTGGACCATCGTGCAATCCGAGCTCTATGACGGTCGCGGCCAGCTGTGGCGCGTAGGTGAGGCGCACATGCTGCAGTACTACCAGCATAAGGTTCCGGCCTATGCGTTCGAAGCGCTCTACGACGTGATTTCCGGTCGCTACATTGCGATTGGCTTGAGCAACGAAGAAGAAGCCCATGAGTTTGGCTACAAAACATCGGCTCGGGATTTCACGCCTGCCGCTCTGCGCAACGCCGGGGTGCGCTGATCATTTAGTATCCATGTGATGAATAAGGCGGCCAGTTGGCCGCCTTTTTTTTTATTGCGAAGCGAGGGATGATACTTTTTAGCCATCAGTTAGGCCGGGTATCGGGTCGAACAGTCTTTGTCTGTTTCTGCGAGTCGACAAAAGTTGCCGAATCGTGCAGCGTGGTCACGCATAAGCGCACCGATACGACTCAGGCAAGCCGGATCCCGGTGGGGCCTTAGCGGCTGCGCATTGCGCTCCTCAATGGACTGACACGAATAAGAGAAACCTCGCTATGTCCGTACGCTTCAACCCTGGTGTGATCAGCACAGAAGCCGCCGCGCAGGTTCAGGTTGCGACTATTCCCCGTCTTCCTCCAGTGCATGTTCCCAGGCCGCGGCTGGTCGATGCTTTACTCGAGGCTCGTTGCCGACTGCGTTTAATCTGCGCCCCGGCTGGTTTTGGCAAGAGCGTGCTGATGAACGAGTGCGCCCGACTGGTGCCTGCCGATACCTATCTCGTCTGGCTCGATCTGGGCGGCCGACCTTTCTCCGCCGAAGCGCTTTATTTCCAGCTGAGTCGATTCCTGACGGGTTCGTCCCCACCGATCGGAGACGTACAGCAAGACCTCATTAACCTATTGAATGGTTTTCAGCGACCGCTGTGGATCATGTTGGACGATTACCCGCGAGACGCAACTACCGAGCTCGATGCCTGTCTCGACATGCTTCTCGAACAAGGTCCCGAATCCCTCAGCTGGTGGGTCAGCAGCCGACGGCAACCCGCATGGAAATTACCCAGACTTTTGCTGCAAGGCGATCTTTTTGAATTAGAAGCAGAGGCGCTGGCACTGACCGCCGGTGAGCTTAGACAGATACTCAAGGCGCATCGTCTGGACCTTGCTGACGATACCTTCAAGCAATTATTGGCGGGTAGCGAGGGGTGGCTGGCCGGCGTCAGCTTGTTGCTACTCAACGCGGATGAACAGGCTGTGCGCGAGCGGTTGGTGGCGGGGACCCCATTGCTCAAGGATTACGTTCAGCGTGAGGTGCTTGAAGGGCAGGGTGAAGATGTTCGCCGAGCCCTGTTCGCGCTGGCGCGCATGCCACGTTTTTCACCGCAGCTTTGTGAGCACGTGCTCGACGGGATCGGCAGCGACATCCTTGATGTCCTGAAAACCTTCCAACTGTTCATCCGCCAGATCGACAACTGCGGTGAATGGTTTCGCCTGTGGCGTCCGCTAACCCTGATGTTGCAGCGCATGCCGGAAGCGGTATCGCCGACCCAGACCCATTTGCGCGCATGTCAATGGTTCGCCAATCGCGGCGAGATGCGCGAGGCGGTGGAGCATGCTCTATGGGCGGGGCAACCAGAGGTCGCAGCCAATTTCCTGCAACGCTACGGGCAGGAACAATTGCTCATCGGCGATAATGTCTCGCATTTCATGAAGTGGCGTAGCGAGCTGCCGCAGGATCTGTTCAATAGCACGACTCGGCTGATTGTCCTGCATGGTTGGGCGCTGATTATTTCCGCCCGGCTCGATGAAGTAGACGATTGTCTTGCAGATCTTGCGAAATTTTTTCCCCAGCCCGACGCCCGGCGTCAGGCGCAGTTGCTGGCCCAGTGGCAGGCATTGCGCGGATTCCTTGCGCGACTGCGTGGCGAGCCGGAGGCCAGAAACTATTGTCTCCAGGCGCTGGAAGTTTTGTCGGATCACGCCTGGGCGCAGCGCGTGCTCTGCTATCAGGCCCTGTCTCAACAGGCCATGGCCGAAAGCCAACTCGAACTGGCTCAGCAATACAACAGCGAAGGAATGAAACTGGCTCGGCTCAAGGGCAGCGTGCTCTACGAAGCGATGCTCAACGTCGACCGAATCCAGTTGCTCGAGCTCACCGGAGAGTTCGAGCGAGCCGTGGGCGTTCTCGAAGAATCGCTCATGGTGTTACGCGATAGCGTCAAACATAGCCCGATCATCGGCCGGTTGAAGCTGCTGCAAGGTCACTTACTGGCGTATCAAGGCCTCGACGAGCCGGCCCGTGAGGCTTATCAGCAGGGGCGAATCGAGACCGAAACCTGCGGCGATTCCTATGTGTTTTTTGGCTACGCCGGATTGGCGGAACTGGCGGCGCGCAACCAGGAATTCCCAACGGCCTATCATTGGTTGCGTGAGGCTGAGCGGCTGACCCAGTGGCGGCACGTCCCGGAGGCGCGTTTCCGCGGCATTCTCCCGCTTATTACCGCCCTGACTTGGCTGCATCAGGGGCAGCTGAAAAAAGCCCGAGCCGTTTTCATTCAAATGGTGGAGCTATACGAGGGGCAAGCGTATCTGGCTCCCTCCGGCTTTTACGAGTTGCTGCCACGTGTTCAGCGCTACCTTGCGGTGATCGATTCTCTTTCTGGGCGTTGCTCATTGGCCATCGAGACGTTACGCGAACTGATCGAGCAGAATCTTCGTGCGCAGCGTCTGGGCTTGGCTTGTGAGTGTCGATTTACGCTTGCAGAGGCGCTTCAACTGGAAGGCCGACATGACGAGGCAGAGCTGGAGTTACGCAAGGCTCTGGGCGAGGCTGCCAGGCAGCACCTGGTCAAGCCGCTGTACGAACTTCAGCATCGCCAGCCGCAATGGCTCGCCAGGATGCTGCCTGCCGGCAAAGGTGAAAGTCTGCGTGATCGGCTCCTGCAGTTCGAGCGCGAGCCCGAAGAGCCACTTGCTCCAGGCGATGAGGTGATTCTGAGCAATCGTGAGCTTACGGTGTTGCGTCTCATCGCGCAGGGCTGCTCGAATCAGGAAATCGCCGAGCAGCTCTTTATTTCGCTGCACACGGTCAAGACCCATGCGCGGCGCATCAATACCAAACTGGGAGTGGCTAGACGTACCCAGGCGGTGGCCCGCGCCAAGGCCCTGGCCTGGCTCTGAGTGCAGATGGCTGGCAACCTGCCGAGATCGGAAAGGATGAGACGCAAAAGAAAGCTGTGCGCAGAGCAACACCGTCGCCCGCGAAGATAATGATTGGCAGTCAGTTACCGAATGGCCTCGCTCGGGGTTGCCGTGGCCGGCATGCAATCAGGCCGGACGTTACTGAACGGTCGGATGCGAATGCTTGGTCAGCAGATGGGAGCTGGGTTGTCCGCCGCGTTCGATCGCGAGGCTGAACTGCAGGCTGGTGATCAGTCGTTCGAGTTGTTGCTGATCCCGCCATTGATTGGCGCTGATGAAACGCTTGACCGCCACGCCAGCAGAGTCGGTCAGGGTCAGCAGAATACTGCCGTCAGGCTTCTCGATACTGAAGTTGACGCTGTAGCCTGGTTGAAATACATCGCTGATCTTTTTGAATGGACTTTCCATGCCGGTTACCTGATTGGAAGACTGCTACCAATGGACCGAATGAGGAATAACTAGTTTCGCCCGCTGGGCCTTTAGCTGTGGTGGGAAGGAAGCAGTGCCGAGCGGATATCGGCGCTGCAATGTTCTCCAATCAGGACGCCTCGGTCGAGCCCGGTAGCTCCGCCAACGCCTCGGGATTGCTCTTGAACGCTTTGGCGAACAGATCCCGATGTCTAGCCATGAAGATGCCGATATCGTCGGCCTGCTGTTCGCTCAGCGACGGCGAAGCCTTCTGCAATGCTGCGGCCAAGGCTTCGGCCAGTTCGAGCATTTTGTCGTGACGATCGGCTTCGGCTTTATCCATGAACAAACGCTCCAGGTCCCGGCTGCTGCGGTACACCACTTCGACGGCCATCTACCACCTCGGCTCAATTGAATTAATACTACTGGTTTTTTATACAGCTTAAGCTGCTTGGCTGGGAATGGAAAGCGCTGTGTCGTCTCGAATATTGCTCTCAGTTGGCGAAGTGGCCTTGAAGTCGTTCTGCCTGAAATTCAAGGCTGCTGCTGCGGTATCCGGAGCGTAATGGCGGTACGGGCGCGCAAGACTCCCAGCGCTCGCCGGGTTGCAGGTCGCCCGGTCCACGGTAGTGCGGTGCATCGTAGCTCGAACCCACCAGGTTCAGGCTGGAGCCGGGTGAGTAGGCGGCGACTTCCCAGCGCAGGCTTCGCAAGGCGTGTGAACTATGATTGTCGAGCGTGATGTGCAGCGGCTGCGCGGCTGGGCAGTCGCCAGGTGCGTAGGTCAGCCGCAACTCGAGTTGGGCAAGTAGATGTTCTTCGCGCTGTTCCTGCCAGATTACCCACGCAGCGACCAGCCCCAGGCCGAGTAGCGCGCCCAGCGAAATCGGAACCGCGCGAATGGGATAGCGGATCAGCAGGATTATCCAGGTGGCGATCAGCAGGGCGCCGATCAGCATGTCGGGTTGCCTCTCATATGCATCGATACCTCGATCTCGATGAGCTCAGCGAACATCCTAACGCTGGCATAGACGGGTTGCGACTGCGCGAATATCAATCGCAAGCCGGGTGGTCCCGGTCAATCTTCTGCGGCTGGCTTGGCGTGGCTGGCGAGCCGCTCAAGCGCGGCCTTGAGTTTGGGGTCCGTAATGCCTCGCGCGGTTTCCTGGATGTTGTCCGCCGCGCGCATGGAGAGTTCCGGTGAAGGTCCAGGCTTGTGTCGGGGTGCCTCGGGAGGCTGAACCTTGAACAGGATTCGGCTTAGGCCGGTGAATTCTTCCATGTTCTGCAACTGGCGTTGCAGTCGACGTTGCTGATAGCGCAAGCGCGTCGCCCAATGGCCATCAGTCACGATGAGCAGCAGGCTGCCTTCGCGCCAGGACGCGACATGGCAATGCTCACGCGCCGCGGGTTGCAGCTGGCTCTCGACCAATTGCTGCAGGCGATCGAGCCGTCTCGCTTCGCCGAACAGGGCTTTCAGCGGCTTTGCCTCGCGCAGCAGCGCAGCGGGCGCTCGGGCTGGCAATGGGCGCAACGACATAGTGACGACTCGGTATAAATGGTGAGCCGTTATGTTAGCAGAAGCATCTGAAGACTCTGCGCTCGCGCTCGTTGGATGTACGACAGGCAAGAGGTCTTGTCGCACCACGTTCGAAGCTGAATTGAAGATGCTGGCAGATCGCCCATATTGGTCTTGGCGTGTGACTGCCGGGTCGGCAGGTTTGCAGTGGCGCTGGTTGCCGTAGCTGCGCAGCAGGCACCTTTCCTCTCAGGCGTTTCCGAGTAGAATGCCCCCTTTGCACGCAGCCGTGGTGGCCCTGCGGCCGTGCCTCCATCCCCAGCATGGAAGTCTTTGTCGATATGTTTGCGCCTTTAATGAAGAAGCTCTTTGGTAGTAAGAATGAGCGTGAAGTCAAGCGCATGCTCAAGGCGGTTCAGTCCGTCAATGCGCTCGAAGAGCAGATGGTGTCGCTCTCCGATGAGCAACTGCGAAGCAAGACCGAAGAGTTCAAGGCCCGCCTCGGCCAAGGCGAGACCCTCGACCAGATTCTTCCCGAAGCCTTCGCGGTTTGCCGCGAAGCCGGCAAGCGCGTGATGGGTATGCGTCACTTCGATGTGCAGCTGATCGGGGGCATGACCCTGCACGAAGGCAAGATCGCCGAGATGCGTACTGGTGAAGGCAAGACCCTGGTAGCGACGCTTGCGGTTTATCTCAACGCACTCGCTGGCAAGGGCGTTCACGTGGTGACGGTGAACGACTACCTGGCGCGTCGCGACGCCAACTGGATGCGTCCGTTGTATGAGTTTCTCGGACTGACGTTGGGCATCGTCACGCCGTTCCAGCCGCCGGAAGAGAAGCGTGCCGCTTATGCCGCGGACATCACCTATGGAACTAACAACGAGTTCGGTTTCGATTATCTGCGCGACAACATGGCGTTCAGTCTCGAGGAAAAGAACCAGCGGGAACTCAATTTCGCGGTGATCGACGAAGTGGACTCGATCCTCATCGACGAAGCGCGGACCCCGCTGATCATCTCCGGTCAGGCCGAAGACAGCTCCAAGCTGTATCAGCAGATCAATCAGCTGATTCCGATGCTCAAGCAGCACATCGAGGAAGAAGAAGGCGTCGTCACCCAGGAAGGTCATTTCAGCATCGACGAAAAGACCCGGCAGGTCGAATTGAACGAGCAGGGCCACCAGTTCGTCGAGGAAATGCTGACCCGCGCCACGCTATTGGCCGAAGGCGAAAGCCTTTATTCGGCGCATAATCTTGGGCTGCTGACGCACGTCTATTCCAGCCTGCGTGCGCACAAGCTGTTCCATCGCAACGTCGAGTACATCGTGCAGAACAACCAGGTGTTGCTGATCGACGAGCACACCGGTCGGACCATGCCGGGCCGCCGTCTTTCCGAAGGGCTGCACCAGGCCATCGAGGCGAAGGAAGGGCTGCCGATCCAGCCTGAAAGCCAGACCCTGGCGTCGACCACCTTCCAGAACTATTTCCGCCTGTACAACAAGCTTTCGGGGATGACTGGCACCGCCGATACCGAAGCCTTCGAGTTCATGCAGATCTACAACCTGCCGGTGATGGTCATCCCGACCAACAAGCCGCTGGCGCGTAAGGACTACAACGACCTGGTTTATCTGACCCAGGAAGAAAAGTTCTCGGCGATCATTGGCGACATCAAGGATTGCCAGAACAATGGCCGTCCGGTTCTGGTGGGTACTGCGACCATCGAGAGCTCTGAATACGTGTCGCGCCTGCTGGAAAAAGAAGGCATCGAGCACAAGGTGCTCAACGCCAAGCACCACGATAAGGAAGCCGAGATCATCGCCCAGGCCGGTCGTCCTGGCGCGGTCACCATCGCCACCAATATGGCCGGTCGCGGTACCGACATCCTGCTGGGCGGCAACTGGGAAGTCGAAGTCGCGGCGCTCGAAAATTCATCAGACGAGCAGGTTGCGCAGATCAAGGCCGATTGGCAAAAGCGCCACCAGGCCGTACTCGAAGCGGGCGGGCTGCATGTAATCGCTTCCGAACGTCACGAATCGCGTCGCATCGACAATCAGCTGCGTGGTCGCGCCGGTCGTCAGGGCGATGCCGGCTCGAGCCGTTTCTATCTGTCTTTGGAAGACAGCCTGATGCGTATCTTCGCCTCGGACCGGGTGAAGAACTTCATGAAGGCGCTGGGCATGGAGTCCGGCGAGGCCATCGAGCATCGCATGGTCACCAATGCCATTGAAAAGGCTCAGCGCAAGGTCGAGGGCCGCAACTTCGATATGCGCAAGCAACTGCTCGAATACGACGATGTCGCCAACGAGCAGCGCAAGGTCATCTATCACATGCGTAACAGTCTGTTGGCTGCCGATGAAATCGGCGAGACCATTGCCGAGTTCCGCCGTGAAGCGCTCGACTACGCCATCAGCCAACATATTCCGCCGCAATCGCTGCCGGAACAGTGGGACATCGCCGGGCTCGAAGCGGTGCTCTACAGCGACTTCGGTACCCGTCTGCCAGTTCAGCAGTGGCTCGACGAAGACGAAAAGCTCTACGAGGAAACCCTGCGCGAACGCATTCTGCAATCCTTGATCGATGCCTACGGAGAAAAGGAAGAGATGGCCGGCGCCGAGGCGCTGCGCACCTTCGAAAAGCAAATCGTGCTGCGCGTGCTCGACGATCTGTGGAAGGACCATCTGTCGACCATGGACCATTTACGGCATGGTATCCATCTACGCGGTTACGCCCAGAAAAATCCGAAGCAGGAGTACAAACGCGAGTCCTTCACGCTGTTCCAGGATTTGCTCGAATCCATCAAGCGCGACGCGATTCGTGTGCTTTCCCATGTCCAGGTGCGCCGCGAGGATCCTGTAGAAGAAGAACAGCGCCTGCGCCGCGAAGCCGAGGCACTGGCTCAGCGTATGCAGTTCCAACATGCCGAGGTTTCGCCGCTGGACCAGTCGGAAGATGAGCCCGAGGCCGAGGCCGAGGGTGGCGTGGCCGCCGCCGCGGCGCCCGTGCGTACCGAGCAGAAGATCGGGCGCAACGAGCCTTGCCCCTGTGGCTCTGGCAAGAAATACAAACATTGTCATGGGCAGGTTCAATAACCGAAGCCGCCTGTACTGACTCGCGCCGCGACCGGCATAGCCGCTCGCGGCGTTTTGCTCCCTGATTTCCATGGCCGAAGGCCATCCAACCCTTTCATAGGAGTGCATCAATGGCTGTCGGTCTTGGTCCTTTACCTACACTGCACCCGGTACCCGGTTTCGAACTCGGCATCGCTTCGGCCGGCATCAAGCGGCCGGGGCGCAAGGACGTCGTCGTGATGCGCTGTGCGGAAGGTTCGACGATCGCTGGCGTGTTCACGCTCAACGCTTTCTGCGCTGCGCCGGTCATTCTTGCCAAGCAGCGCGCGCAGGGAACCGTCCGCTATTTGCTGACCAATACCGGCAATGCCAACGCCGGTACTGGCGAGCCGGGCATGCAGGCAGCGATTCGCAGCTGTGCCAGCCTGGCCAAGCTGGCAGGCGTCGAGGAAAAATCCATCCTGCCGTTTTCCACTGGCGTGATCGGCGAGCCATTGCCGGTGGAGAAAATCGAGGCGGCGTTACCGGCGGCCCTGGCTGATCTGGACGAAAACCATTGGGCCGAAGCGGCTACCGGCATCATGACTACCGATACCCTGCCAAAGGGCGCCAGCCGGCAATTCGAACATCAGGGCGTTACCGTCACGGTTACCGGTATCTCAAAAGGCGCCGGTATGATCCGCCCGAACATGGCGACCATGCTTGGTTACATCGCGACCGACGCCAAAGTCGCCCAGGCTGTGCTGCAGGACCTGATGCGCGATGCGGCGAATAAATCCTTCAACCGCATCACCATCGATGGCGACACTTCCACCAACGATTGCTGCATGCTGGTTGCGACCGGCCAGGCCGGTTTGCCGGAGATCACTGAAGCCCGTGGCGAGCTTTTCTCCAAGCTCAAGCAGGCGGTGTTCGAGGTAAGCATGGAGGTCGCGCAATCCATCGTGCGTGATGGCGAGGGCGCGACCAAGTTCGTCACGGTTATGGTCAATGGCGGCAAGAATCATCAGGAATGCCTTGATGTCGGTTACGCCGTCGCGCATTCACCGCTGATCAAGACCGCACTGTTCGCCTCCGATCCGAACTGGGGCCGCATTCTCGCAGCGGTTGGCCGCGCCGGGGTGCCCGAACTGGATGTCAGCAAGATCGATGTCTATTTGGGTTCGGTCTGTATCGCCAGTAAAGGTGGCCGCTCACCGAGCTATACGGAAGAGCAGGGGGCTGCGGTAATGGCCGAGGAAGAGATCGAGATCCGTATTGAGCTGGGGCGCGGTACCTGCAGCGAGACCATCTGGACGACCGATCTGTCACACGAGTATGTGCGCATCAACGCTGAATATAGGACCTAAAAACAACTTGAGGCCTTAAGCTGAAAGCTTGAAGGAAGAGAGTGACAGGTCGTGCAGGCTGCCCCGGAAACTTGCTTCCAGCTTCCAGCTTTTAATTCTTATCATGAACCGAATCCATGTTGCCGCCGCGGTGGTCCGTTCCACCGACGGCCTCGTGCTAATTGCCAAGCGACCGCTCGACAAGCACCAAGGCGGACTCTGGGAATTTCCCGGAGGCAAGGTCGAGGCCGGCGAAACCGTCGAAGCCGCCCTGACGCGTGAGTTGCAGGAAGAGTTGGGTATTGTGGTCACCGAAGCTCGCCCGCTGATTCAGGTGCGCCACGATTATCCGGACAAGCAGGTTTTGCTGGATGTCTGGGAAGTGTTGGCGTTCTCCGGCGAGCCGCACGGCGCAGAGGGTCAGCCGCTGGTATGGGCGGAGCCTGCGGAGTTGTCGGGCTACAGCTTTCCGGCGGCGAACCGGCCGATCATCGCTGCAGCGCGTTTGCCGGATCGCTACTTGATTACTCCTGACGACCTTTCCCCGCAGCAACTGTTGAGCGGATTGGCCTTGGCACTGGATACCGGCATTAAGCTGATTCAGTTGCGAGCGCCATCCCTGTCTCTCCCCGATTATCGATCCGTGGCAGCTGACGTTATGGAGCTGTGTACCGGACGCGCCCAGCTGATGCTGAAGGGGCCGTTGGAATGGGTGGGCGAGTTTCCGGCAGCCGGTTGGCATCTGACAGGTGAGCAGTTGCGACAGCATGCCGGACGAGGCAGACCAGTTCCGGTCGGGCAGTGGCTCGCAGCCTCCTGCCATAATGCCGCTGAGCTGGATTTGGCTATGACAATGGGGGTCGATTTCATTACGCTCTCACCGGTGCTGCGTACCGCCACTCATCCCGAGGCATCGCCCTTGGGGTGGGCACGTGCCGCTGAATTGCTGTTAGGCTTCAACCAGCCTGCTTATCTGTTGGGTGGTGTTGGCCCCTCCGATCTCGAAAAGGCCTTGCGCGCGGGTGGTCAGGGCATCGCAGCCATCCGGGCGTTCTGGCCGCAGTGAGACGGTTTCGGCTTTATTGACGTTTGGCATCGTTGCGGCACGAGAGCCCTGCTCCGAATTGCCCGTCGATGACGTTGTCGTATTCGATGTCGTTGCAAGTCGAGAAATATTGCAGCGATAGCTAAAATATATCGCTGCTATTTTCTCAATCAATTAACCATATGCGACCAGCTGCGTTATCGTAGCCACCGTTAAATTTTGAATCCCAAAGGAGTTAGTAGATGTCTCTGATCAACACCCAAGTCCAGCCGTTCAAGGTCAACGCTTTTCACAATGGTGAGTTCATCGAAGTCACCGAAGAGTCCCTGAAGGGCAAGTGGTCGGTACTTATCTTCATGCCAGCAGCCTTCACCTTCAACTGCCCGACCGAGATCGAAGACGCTGCCAACAGCTATGCCGAATTCCAGAAGGCCGGTACCGAGGTGTACATCGTCACCACCGATACTCACTTCTCGCACAAAGTTTGGCACGAGACTTCCCCTGCTGTGGGCAAGGCTCAGTTCCCGCTGATCGGTGACCCGACTCACCAGTTGACCAACGCCTTCGGCGTACACATCGCTGAAGAAGGTCTGGCGCTACGCGGCACGTTCCTGATCAACCCGGAAGGCGTGATCAAGACCGTTGAAATCCACTCCAACGAAATCGCCCGCGACGTCAGCGAAACCCTGCGCAAGCTGAAAGCTGCCCAGTACACCGCCGCGCATCCGGGCGAAGTTTGCCCAGCCAAGTGGAAAGAAGGCGAGAAGACCCTGGCTCCATCGCTGGATCTGGTCGGCAAAATCTAAGCCCGCCTTGCCTGCGTAGGGGCTGTAACCCGGCCTCTATCGCCCAACGCCTGGATGAGATTTATCCAGGCGTTTTATTTTCTAAATTTTGATTTTGACTAATGGGGTACCGCTGCTCATGTTGGACACCAATCTCAAAACCCAGTTGAAAACCTATCTGGAAAAGGTCACTCAGCCGTTCGAGATCGTCGCGTCCCTCGATGACGGCGAGAAATCCCAGGAAATGCTCGTTCTGCTGGAAGATATCACCAGCCTGTGCGACAAGATCACGCTGCGCACCGATGGCGATGATGCTCGTCGACCGTCGTTCGCACTCAACCGTATCGGTGGCAACATCAGCCTGCGTTTTGCCGGCATCCCGATGGGCCACGAATTCACCTCGCTGGTGCTCGCCCTGCTGCAGGTCGGCGGTCATCCATCGAAGACCGCGGCGGACGTGATCGAACAGATCAAGAATGTCGACGGCGAATACCACTTCGAAACCTACTTCTCGCTGTCCTGCCAGAACTGCCCGGACGTCGTCCAGGCGCTGAACCTGATGGCCGTGCTCAACCCGAACATCCACCACGTCGCCATCGACGGCGCGCTGTTCCAGGACGAGGTCGAGCGCCGTCAGATCATGTCGGTGCCGAGCATCTACCTCAACGGCGAGCTGTTCGGCCAGGGCCGCATGGGCGAAGCAGAAATCCTTGCCAAGCTCGACACCGGGTCCTCGGCGCGTGACGCCGAAAAGCTCAGCGCCAAGGATGCCTTCGACGTGCTCGTCGTTGGCGGAGGCCCGGCCGGCGCGGCAGCGGCTATTTACGCCGCGCGCAAGGGCATCCGCACCGGTGTCGCCGCCGAGCGCTTCGGCGGTCAGGTGCTCGACACCATGGCCATCGAGAACTTCATTTCGGTTAATGAAACCGAAGGTCCGAAACTGGCCCGTGCGCTGGAAAACCATGTGCGCGAATACGACGTCGACATCATGAACCTGCAGCGAGCGGCAGCCCTGATTCCGGCCTCGACCGAGGGCGGTCTGCACGAGATCAAGCTGGAAAATGGCGGTTCGCTCAAAGCCAAGACGCTGATTCTTGCGACCGGCGCCCGTTGGCGCGAAATGAACGTGCCGGGCGAACAGGACTATCGCGGTCGCGGTGTTGCTTACTGCCCGCACTGCGATGGGCCGTTGTTCAAGGGCAAGCGCGTGGCGGTGATCGGCGGCGGTAACTCCGGCGTGGAAGCGGCCATCGATCTGGCCGGCATCGTCGCCCAGGTGACCTTGCTCGAGTTCGACAGCCAGCTGCGCGCCGATGCCGTGCTGCAGAAGAAGCTTCACAGCCTGCCCAATGTCAGCGTGATTACCAGTGCGCTGACCAGTGAAGTCACGGGCGACGGCCAAAAGGTCAACGGCCTGGTCTACAAGGACCGCAACTCCAGCGAGTTCCACAATCTGGAGCTGGAAGGGATCTTCGTGCAGATCGGCCTCCTGCCCAACACCGACTGGCTGAAAGGCACGGTGGAGCTGACCTCGCGCGGCGAGATCATCGTCGATGCACGGGGCGAGACTTCGCTGCCGGGCATCTTTGCCGCCGGTGACGTCACCACCGTGCCGTACAAGCAGATCGTCATCGCGGTTGGCGAAGGCGCCAAGGCCTCGTTGAGTGCCTTCGACCATCTGATCCGCAGCTCCGTCGAAGCCTGAGTCTGACGGAAACGAAAAGGGGGGAGCAGATTTCGGTCTGCTCCCCTTTTTCGTTTCATCGGTTTTATTGATGTTCGGTCTGGCCGGCTGCAAAGGATAGATAGCGACGCTCCGAGGTCTATCCATTACACCGGATCCGCTTTGGCTCGGGTGGAAACGAGCGAGGAAAGTGGCGATAGCCGCTTCGTCGCACATGTACCAGTAGTCCATGGAGCGAGTCCACCTATGACGAGCGCGGATACGCAAAATCCCCGCGGGGCTGTTGTGACCCTCGCTAACCGACCCAGCGAACCCCACCATGAAAAGGCCGTGCATGAGCAGCTCGCCAGGCGTCTGGCGGAACTGCAAGGGCTCGTTTTCCTCGGCGAGTATGACCGCAACGCCGATTATCCGCGCCAACTGTACTTCGTGCCCTCGGGCACCATCGTTGGCGCAGAGTTGACGCGCGAGCTGCGACTGGAAAGCGAGCGAGATTTGTTCGGCGGTGTCGTGCCGCACGCATTCGTCGAAACCAAGGCGATCACCCATCCGCTGGTGCGGCCTGAGGCCGACTCGCCCATCGGCTGGTCGCGGGATTTCGGCAGGCGGGTCACAGGCAGTGTTCTGCCCGGCTACAGCGTGTTTTCACTGAACGATGCGCGTGAGGCTGGGCGGCGCTTGCTTAACGAGGGAGCACTGCGGCTCAAGCCGGTACGTGCCACCGGTGGTCGCGGACAGGAGCGGGTCAGCACGGTCCAAGCACTCGATCACGCGTTGGAAAATATAGAGGAGACCGAGCTGGCCCAGTACGGTCTGGTCCTCGAAGTCCATCTAGACCATGTGACCACCTTTAGCGTGGGACAGATTCGCGTGGCCGAAAAAACGCTGAGCTACTACGGTACCCAGCGGCTAACGCATGACAATGCAGGCGAAACTGTTTACGGCGGCTCGGATTTGGTACTCATCAAGGGCGATTTCGAGGCCTTGTTGAGTCTTGACTTGCCAGAGAAGACCCGTCTTGCCGTGTCCCAGGCACAAATCTACGACTCAGCCGCGTCGGCCTGTTTCCGCAATTTTTACGCCTCCCGACGCAATTACGATATCGCTCAGGGCATCGATGGCCGAGGGCGCGCCTGCTCCGGCGTGCTGGAGCAGTCCTGGCGAATTGGCGGTGCCGGCAGCGCGGAGATCGCAGCGCTGGAGGCATTCGCGCAAGGCAAGACCGGCACCGTTGTTCGGGCGTCATCGGTTGAGCTCTATGGGGAGTCGACGGTGCCGGAGGGCGCGACGGTGCTGTTTCGCGGCGAAGACGCTGAGGTTGGCTTCATAACCAAGTACGCAATGGTGGAGGATCATGGCAACCCATAGCGAAAGCGTAGACATTCTGGTGGATGACGAGCACATTGCCGGCACCTTTCTGTCGCCTCCGACCAAGCTGCCGGGGGTGCTCTTCGTGCATGGCTGGGGCGGTAGTCAGGAACGCGATCTGACGCGCGCCAGAGGCATCGCTGGCCTCGGCTGCATCTGTCTATCGTTCGATCTGCGCGGCCACGCCCTCACGCTGGCGCAACAGCAGACCGTTACGCGCGAGCAGAACCTGCATGATTTGCTGGCGGCCTACGACCTGCTAGTACAGCACCCGAACATCGATCCATCGGCGATTGCCGTGGTTGGCACCAGCTATGGTGGTTATCTGGCAGCACTGCTCACCTCGCTGCGACCGGTCAAATGGCTGGCGATGCGGGTGCCAGCGCTGTACCGGGACGATGACTGGGCGGTGCCCAAGCGGCAGCTGGATCGCGATCTGCTCAACCAACTGCGCGGCCGGCGAGTCACCGCCGAGGAGAACCGTGCGCTGGCTGCCTGCGCCGAGTTTCGCGGCGACGTCCTGATCGTCGAGTCGGAGCATGATCATCTGGTCCCGCACACTACAATCATGAATTACCGTGCGGCGTTTCAGCAGACGCATTCGCTGACCCATCGCATCATTCTGGGTGCCGATCACGGCTTGACCAACGAGAGATGCCAGAAGGCCTATACCGATATCCTAGTCAGCTGGGCGACTGAAATGGTCGTCGGTGCCCGCATCGATCAGCAGCAAGGCGCCGCGGCTGCGGCCAGATCGTCTTAACCGGGTGGGGTGGGCGGCTGGATCGGACCGACGAAGCGGCTCCAGCGTCGGTCGAGCACTTGCTGCTTGAGCACCTCGATAACGTCCACCAGCAGCTCTTCCAAGGCCAAGTCAGTGTTCTCATCCTGATAGACCCAGGCTTCGAAGAACTCGTCGGCCAGGCTGCGTGCCAGCCGCTGGAATTGCGGACTCTGCAGCCCGTCGGCGGCACCCTGCAGCAGTCGAGCAGCGATATCGGCGAGTGCCTCGTCCAGGGTGTCGGCGACTCGGCCGCCCAATGGTAGGCGGCGTAGGCTGACAACCTCGGGATTGTTCGCCAGAGCCTGGTGAATCAATCCGCCCACATAGCCTTCGATGGCGCCACGGTGATCCCGATAGCCGCTCTCCAGCATCCCTTGCAGGCGCCGTGACAAGTCATTCAGCAAGCGATCCTTGCGCGGCCGCACGACTTCCTGCAGCAAGCGTCGAGATAGATCGTCGCTGGCACCAATCTCCTGCTGCAGGCGACTGAACAGACGCACCATAACCCGGTCCGCAAGCTCCTCCAGCAGCATCAGGTAGTAACGCTTGACCAGCCCGTAGACGGCCCAGCTGCGGATGTCGATCAGGCCCAGCCGCTGAAGCCGGATCAACAAACTGCCAACCCGCAGCACGCGTAACCAGCGGAACCCGCTTAGCGGAATGCAGCCGAGCACGTCATACCAGTGTGCGAAGGGATAGTAGTACCAGCGCGCATAGCGCCGTTCGAACAACGCAACGATCCAGCCGAGGATCACATCGAGAACGAATACCGCGACGAAGCCAAGATCGATCAGCTGGAAGTTGCGGTGGATGACCGTCTCGTACTGATGATGCAGCCCGGGTAACCAGTTGCCGAGCATCTGGTTTATCGGCTGCACGATGAACAGGCTGTCGAACAGGATCAGCCCCAGGTTGATGCAGACCAACAGGACGATGAGCGTTTCCCAGGCGGCGTGCAGCCCGTCGAGGAAGCGGCGTTGGTCTGCGGCGCGTTCAGGCATCGGCTTTGGCGGGCGCGCTGACGGCGTGCCAGAGAATTTCTGCACAGCCCTGGCGGCGCGCGATCAGGCGAGCAGCGACGAATAATAGATCCGATAGGCGATTGAGGTAGGCCAGCCCGACAGGACGCAACGGCTCGATGGCGTTGAGCTGCTGGCAACGTCTCTCGCTGGTGCGCGCCATGCTGCGGCACAGATGGGCGAGGGCGATCAGCCGCGAGCCGCCGGGCATGATGAAATCTTCGAGCGCTCCGAGCTCGGCATTCCAATGATCTATCGCGGCCTCCAAGCGAGCCACCTCGGCTTCCGTCAACGCCTGGTATTCCGGCATCGCCAGTTCACCGCCGAGGTCGAACAGACGGTGCTGGCAGGGGGCCAATACCTCGATCAGCTCAGCCAGTTCCGGCCATTGCACCTGGGCTTCGGCAAGCTCGGCGAGTAGCAGGCCCAGCTGGCTATTGAGCGTATCGATCTCGCCCATGGCTTCGATCCGCGGATGGTCCTTGGGCACGCGACGACCGTCGGCCAGTCCGGTTTGGCCGGTATCCCCGGTGCGGGTGTAGATTTTCGAGAGTCGATTGCCCATCTGCGGTTCCTTGGGTCAGTTGCCGTTAGCCTCGGATGGCGATACCAGCGGCAGACGCAGGGTAAAGGTGGTGCCCTGGTCCGGCCTGCACTGCACTTCCATCTGGCCTTTGTGGTTGTTGGTAATGATGAAATACGAGACGGAAAGTCCCAGCCCGGTTCCCTGACCTACTTCCTTGGTAGTAAAAAAAGGCTCGAAGATCCGCTTGCGAATATGTTCGGGGATACCGACGCCGTTGTCTTCCACCTGGATTTCGGCCCATGGCGGGTTCAGCCGCGTGCGCAGGATGATCTGCCCTCGCGTCCGTTCGGGTTTCTGGTGAATGGCCTGCGCAGCGTTTTTCAGCAGGTTCAGTAACACCTGTTCGAGTTCGTTGCCGATGCAGGGCACGCGATCCAATTGTGGATCGAAGTCTCGGGCGATCTCGATGGAGCGAAAGTCGAAGCTGTCGATCAGGGCGAAGTCGTTGCCGGCAATCTCCAGCGCTTGGTCGATCAGCACGGTCAGTTGGCATTCAGCCAGTTGCCGGTTGCTCAGACGACTAAAACTCAGCATGTGGCTGACGATCTTCGCCGCACGTGAGCCGGCTTGTTGGATGCCGTCGAGCAACTGCGGTATTTCTCGCCGCTGCAGATATTGGTTGACCGCTTCCAGCAATACGCCGGTTTCATCGGCGGCCTCGCGGTTTCGCTCCAGATCCGGAGACAGGCGTCGGCGGATGTTCTGCGCGTTATGCAGGATTGCGCCGAGGGGGTTGTTGATTTCGTGCGCCATGCCGGCGGCCAGGCTGCCCACCGAGAGCATTTTTTCCGACTGCACCATGATCTCTTCCATATTGATGCGCTCGGTGATGTCGTCGATGCGGATCACCACACCGCGACCGCCGCCTCCCATGAGCGGATAGAGCGTCAGGGCGTAATGCCGGGGTTGGTCGTTGAACGTCCAGGTGACGCGCTCGATCTTCTCCACCTGGTGCCGTTCGGATGTACGGCGAATCTGTGTGAGAAAGGGCTTGAGCGGCTCGAAGGCAATGAATACCGGCTGGTTCAGCGCATCGTCGATGGAGGTGCCGGATAGGGCGCTGGCCTGCTGGTTCCACTGGGTCACGTAGAGTTGCTCGTCCAGTGCGATCAGCACTGATGGCATCGAGTCGATGATGCTGTTCAGGTAGTTCTGGAAGCCGGTGAGCTTTTTTTCGATCTTGCTGCGAACCTGGACTTCCAGTTCCAGCTTGCGGTTGGAGTGTCGGGTTTCCTCCGCCAGCCCTTGGGCATGATCGAAGGCGTCCTGGGCATCGTCACGGGCGCGTTTGAGCTGCTGCTCGCGCGCCTCCATGCGTGACAGCATGGTATTGAACGCATCGGCAAGGTGACCGATCTCGTCCTGGTTTCGAGACGTCGCCCGCAACGAATAATCTTCCTCACGCGTGACCTGGCGCGACAGCGCTTCGAGGTCGCGAATCGGGCGGGTGATCAACCGCCGGATCTGTCGGGCGACCAGCACCCAGAGCAGCAGGCTGGCCGCGAGAATTGCGAGGCTGGCGGTCAAGGTGCCGGTGTAAAAGGCGCCAGGTAGTTCGCTACTGGCGACGATCAACAAATGACCCGGAGGTCCTTCCCGTTGTGGCAGCTCGACCAGCAGGTTCGCGCGCATCTCGGTCTTCTGCCATGCCGGAAGGTCACGTATCTGCTGCGGCAGGTCCAGCGGGTCACCGCGATACAGTTGCGCCAGACTTCGGCCCGCATTGTCGTAGATCATGGCTGCACGTAGCGGGGCATAGTCGTTCAGTTTTTGCAGCAGTTCGTTGGCAGCCGTTTCCGATTCGAGAGCACGGTTACTCAGCTCGGGTGTCGCAAATAGCGCGCCGAGAGTATGCATGGCCTGGGGCGCGACGCTCTGACGGGAGATCCAGTAAGCGGCACTGATGAACGCCAAGTTGGAAACCAGCAGTACCGCAGCAAGCAGCACGAGCAGGGCGATCAGCAACTTGCGACCGACCGGGAGATTTTCGAGACGCTGGCGCAGGGTCATGGCAGGCACGGGCGAGGGGTGTTTCAGCAGGGTAGCGGTGCCTCAGTCCGCGGGCAATCCGTGACGGTGCAGGAAAGTTTGCAGCTGCTCCAGCAGCGTGTGCAGCTCGACCGCCGCCAGACCATGCTGCCGAGCCGCCTGGCACGCCTGGCCGAGCAGAAAGCTGATTTCGGTCCGGCGCCCGCTTCGGACGTCCTGATGCATCGACGAGTAATTATTGGCAGTGGCCTCGATTACGCGCAGCACTTCTTCTTCAAGCCCATGGGCCGCGTCATCCTGTTCGCTGGCCTCGAGTATGTCGCTGAGCTCGTTGCAGAGCCTGTGTAACCGTTCGCGATGAGCCTGCAATTCGCCGTTGCGGCAGTCATGCAGAACGGTCAGCGGATTGATCGCGCAATTGAGCGCGAGCTTGCGCCACAGCTTGCCCATGATATCGGCTGTCCAGTCGTACGGAATGCCCGCGGCGGCCAGGTCGTCCAGCCATGACGGTGGGCTTCGATGGTTGGGTTCGCCAAGCCAGTTCTGCCCTCGGCCAGCGTGAACGATCTGGAAATCCTCCTGACGATAGGCGCCTTCAGTACTGGAAACGAAGACGCAGCGACTTTCTGGCCAGCGTGCCGCGATGGCCAGCTGACTGCCCAGGCCGTTCTGCAATAGAAGGATTTCCGATCCATTGACTAGCCGCGGCGCCACCTCTGCGATGGCGGCTTCGGCATCGTAGGCTTTGCAAGCGACCAGCAGCCGCCGTATCGGTGTCGTGGCATTCGGCAGCTCCGCTGGCATTGGATAGGAAGTGGTCACGCCATCTTCGATCAGGCCGAGGCCGCCAGCAGCGCCGTACTCGGCGAATCGTTGCGGGTTACGCAGAATGATTTGCACCGGCACACCGGCGCGAAACAGGCGCGTCGCCCAGAGCCCGCCGAGGCTGCCGACGCCGAGAATGTGCCAGAGCATGGACATCAGGCAGGTTGTTTGTAGCGCAGGGGAACGATGCGCCCCGTGATGTATGCGTCGGATAACAAGGATTCGGCGCGTTCGATTATCAGTCGGGGGTCGGCGGGTAGAGCGTCCGCGTCGAGGCTGACCAGACCGATGCCGGCCCTGACCGAGATGAAGCCTTCGCTGGTCTTGAAGGCCTTGAGGTTCAACCCCTCATGTAAACGTTTGAAGCTGCTTGGCGAGCAACCCTGCAGATCGTCGACCAGGGCAAGCAGGCCGAAGTGGTTGTCATCCAGGCGGGTGAGAATATCCAACGGCCGCACCAGCTGCTGCAGGCGCCGCGCCATACCGCGCAGCAGCTCATGATGGAAGTGCTCGCCGTAGCGCTGTCGCTGGCTGGCGATTTCTGGAAGACCGATCGCCAGGTAGCACAGCGCACCGCCACGGCTTTCGATCTGACGCAGGCTGTCGCCGAGTTTTTGCTTGAGATAGCGTGTGTTGCCGAGACCCGTGACCGGGTCGATCAAGTTGCGCTGCTCCAGGCTGGCGATGTTTTCGGTCAGCAAACGGTTTTCCCGCATCAGTCGCTGCAGAGAGCCACAGATGCGGTCAGCGGCGTAAACCCGTGGCACCAGTTGGTCGTTCATCGCCGATTTGCCAATGAAATCATCCACGCCGTGATCGAACGCCTTGCTCAGCACGTCCTGGCCGTCCCGCCCGGTAAGCAGAATGATGTAGGTGTAGTGATCGGACATCTCGTCCTGCTGGCGCACCTGGCCGGTCAGCTCCAGCCCGTCCATTTCCGGCATCAGCCAGTCGGCGAGCAAAACATTGGTAGGTCGCTGCTCGATCAACTCCAGCGCGGCGCTGGCACTGTTGGCGAAGCGGACATCTTCATAGCCGGCCTTGGACAGGGCGCGACCGATCATCACGCTGGAGAACTTGGCGTCGTCGACCACCAGGATGCTGAGTTGAGGATTGGGCAATTCATGAGCTCGGTGAAAGAAGGAGTTGCCGTAACGCATTGGCGGTCGGGCGTTGTTGGCCTGAACAGTTATAATGATGGCGCATTTGACCCGTCAAGCTAAGCGCGCTGGATCACACCATCGCGCCGTTTTCTATCTGGAGGAAGCCCATGCCCTCGTTCGACGTGGTGTCCGAACTGGACAAGCACGAAGTCACCAATGCCGTCGACAACGCTGTCAAGGAACTGGATCGGCGTTACGATCTGCGCGGTAAAGGCAGTTTCGAGTTCAAGGAACTGACGGTCCACCTGACTGCGGATGCCGATTTCCAACTTGAGCAGATGCTGGAAATCCTCAAACTGAGCCTGGTCAAGCGCAAGATCGATATCCAGTGCCTGGAGTTCAAGGATCCTTTCCCCTCCGGCAAATCGGTCAAGCAGGACGTCATGCTGCGCGAGGGTATCGACAAGGAGCTGGCGAAGAAGATCGTTGCCTATATCAAGGATGCCAAGCTCAAGGTGCAAGCAGCTATCCAGGGTGAACAGGTTCGAGTGACCGGCAAGAAGCGCGACGATCTGCAAGAAGCCATCGCGCTCCTGCGAGCCAAGGATTTCGGCATGCCGCTGCAGTTCAATAATTTCCGCGATTGATTTGACTCTCACGCACGCTAGCGTGCCCTTCCCGCTTTAAACCGAGCGGTCTGCCTGGATCGCTCGGTGCCCCAAAGGAGATTCCTACTGATGGATTTCAGTGTCGATTATCTGGCCGATCTTTCCGAAGCATGGTTGCCGATCGTTCTGCAATACGGTGCTCAGTTATTGCTGGCGCTGGCGACTTTCCTGATTGGCTGGTGGCTGATCAACAAGCTCGTCAGCAAGATCGGCGGCCTGCTACAGCGACGCCAGGTTGATCCTTCGCTGCACGGTTTCATCGAGAGTCTGTCAGGGATCGTACTGAAGATCCTGCTGCTGGTCAGCGTGGCATCGATGATCGGGGTGGAGACGACCTCGTTTATCGCTGTAATCGGTGCGGCCGGTCTGGCCATTGGCCTAGCGCTGCAAGGCAGCCTGGCCAATTTTGCTGGCGGGGTGTTGATCCTGCTGTTTCGCCCGATCCGCGTCGGTGAATGGATCGAGGCCCAGGGCGTGGCCGGGACCGTGCATGCGATCCAGATCTTCCATACGATCCTCAAGTCCGGCGACAACAAGACCATCGTGGTGCCCAACGGCAGCCTGTCCAACGGCCACATCACCAATTATTCCCGCGAACCGCGTCGTCGCGCCGATATCAACATCGGCATCGATTACAGCGCGGACATCAAACTGGCACGCAAGATTCTGTTGGAGATCGCTGATGATGGGCGCGTGCTGCGCGATCCCGAGCCGGTCGTCTTCGTGACAGGGCTGGGCGACAGCTCGGTGAATTTGTCGCTGCGGGTGTGGGTGGCGACCGGTGACTTCTGGCCAGTGACTTTCGAGTTTACCGAGCGGGTGAAGGAACGCTTCGACGAGTCGGGGATCGGCATTCCGTTCCCGCAACGTGTGGTGCATCTGGTCCAGAGTTGAGTCGAGCCAGAACAACGAAGCCGGCAAATCAGACTGTGTGAGAACTACTGCGCTCGGTTATGCCGCGTTAAAAACAGGCTCGGATGCGAGCCCAGTCGGAATGCTCATTTACAGCTCGTAAACTCGAGTGCGAGCCCAGTCCGCTTCCTCGCCTGTTTTTGCCTTGCCTAACCTTCGCTCGCTACGTTTTCACACGGTCTGAAATGCCGGCTTTTTTGTCAGCTTCGCTCGGTGGTGGCCAGCGGATCGGCCATATCTGGCTGCCGACGGCTGCGTGACCACTGCCAGACGATAAGTACCAGGGTTGGCACGCCGAGCAACGCGGTAACCAGAAAGAAATCGCTATAACCGAGGTGCTCCACCATGACACCGGAGTAGCCGCCGAGTAGGCGTGGCAATAGCAGCATCAACGAACTCAGCAAGGCGTATTGGGTGGCCGAGAACTTCAGGTTGGTCAGGCTCGACAGATAGGCGACGAAGGCGGTGGAGGCCAGGCCTCCGCTGAAGTTGTCGCAGGAGATGGTCACGATCAGCATGTTCAGATTGGCGCCCATTTCCACTAGCAGCATGAACATGAGATTGGTTGCCGCGGATGCAACTCCGCCGACGAACAGGATCGGCAGGATGCTGAAACGCACGATCAACAGACCGCCGAACGCCGCACCGAGCAATGTCATGATCAATCCGAACAGCTTGCTGACGCTGGCGATCTGATCCTTGCTAAAGCCTTGGTCGATGTAAAAGACGTTGGCCATGACCCCCATCACCGTGTCGGACATCCGGTACGTGGCAATCAACCCCAGCAACAGCAATGCCTGCCAGCGGTAGCGCAGGATGAAGTCGGTGATCGGTGTCAGGACCGGTCCCATCAGCACCCGACCGGGCCCAGACAGACATCCCCAGCAGATCAGCAGGTACATGGTGCCACGTGGCCAGTAACCGCCCCAGTAGGACTGGAACATGCCGGTGGTCGACACCATCAGGATGATCAGCACAATGACCGATACCGCCTGATGAACGAAATCGAAGCGCGCCGGGCGCTGACGCTGACCGGCTTGATGCAGCATCTGCCGCACCGGAACCAGCAAAGAGCGGCCCCAAGGCGACAGCGAACCGATAATAAACAGTAGATACAGGGTTGCGCGCGGCCAAGCCTGGGCAATCAGGGCGTTGATCATCGCCGGCACGGAAATGAGCAACACCAGCAACAGGCCAACCGCTGCCATCTGGTGGTTGAAACTGAACTTCGAGGGCTCATTGGACAACGGAGCCGCGCCTTGGGGCTCCGGAATCAGCAGGCTGGTGATCAGACCCGGCAGAATCAGCAGAGCGAAGGCAATATAGGTGGTCGCCCAGGCGGTCTGGCTGTATTCGAGGTTGGTCGAGCCTAGCCATTCAGCGAGAAATAGCGCGCCGGCGCTAGCCAGTAGCATGGCGATGCGATAACCGGTCATGTAGCTCGCTGCCAACGTCGCTTGCAGCTTGTCCTCGGCGATTTCCAGGCGGTAGGCATCGATGGCGATGTCCTGGGTCGCCGAGGCGAAGGCGACCGCGACGGCCAGGGCGATCAGCATCGTCAGGTTGTGTTGTGGGTTGCACAGCGCCATTCCGACCAGACCGATGGCAATCACCGCCTGTGACAGCACCAGCCAGGAGCGGCGTCGACCCAGCGCGCCGATCCAGGGCAGGCGCCATTGATCGAGCATCGGCGACCAGACCCACTTGAATGCGTAGGCCAGGCTGATCCAACTGGCAAAACCGATGGTTTCGCGTGATACACCTGCTTCGCGCAGCCATACCGAGAGCGTCGAAAACACCAGGATTGCGGGGAGGCCGGCCGCGAAGCCGAGCACCAGCAAAGTCAGCGAGGCGGGGCTGGCATAGGCGGCGAGGGCGGTGCGCCAGGTTTCACGGGACATATGACAGGACGGAGATAAACATGAAGCGCGCACTCTACCCGCTGTGCTCCGCCCAATGCCAGCCGTGCCGACGTATGTCCACGCGGTCGTTACGGATGGTCAATCCCTCGCCGCGCAGCCGCATGCGCTGTTCGTGCCCGGCGGCGCTGCCGGCTGGCAGGCTTAGGCGACCACCGGCGGCGATCACTCTGTGCCAGGGCAGACGGGTGTCATTGGGTAGTTGCGACATCAATCTGCCGACCCAGCGTGCGGCACGACCGAGCCCTGCCATGGCGGCCAGTTCGCCATAGCTCACGACCTTGCCTTCAGGTATTTGTGCCATGACCAAATAAACCGCCGCGCGACGGGATTCGGCATCAACACCGGGCGGTAACAGAGGCGGTTGCTCAATCATGCTGGACGCTTCCTGTGTACGGTCTGGCTTGCCGGTCAGAACAGCGCATGAACTCAACCTCCATTCAGCGGTCAGTGCTTGCTGTAATTAAAAGCATAGGGATAATGCCAGCCTTTTAAACGCACTTACCCAGAATTTCAGCACTTTATGTTTTCCAAAACTCTTTTTTGCATATCCCTGTCCGTGTTCTCCCTGCCGTCATTTGCCGATACCGTATGGCTGAAAAACGGTGATCGCCTAACCGGCAAGATCAGTGTGCTCGATGGCGGTAAATTGCTTATCGAGACCGATTATGGCGGCTCGATTCCAGTGAAATGGAGCCAGGTCGCGACGCTGGAAAGCAACCAGCAACTGCTCGTCAAGCAGGACGATGTCACAGGCGAAGTGGCGAAATCGCTGCAGGCCGCTGACGATGGGAAGGTCACCCTGAGCAACGGCGGCGCGCCGCGCACGGTTGAGCTGGACAGCATCTCGCAAATCATTCATCCGAAACCGCTGATCCAGGATCTGACTTGGAAGGGCAACGTGGATGTGGCGATGGACTACAAGCGCGCCGAAACCGATACCGACGATTACGACGTATCCTTCGATACCTCGGCGCGTCATGGGCTATGGCGCCACAACGGCACCGCCAATTACAACCGTGAATACAGTAATGGCGTAACCGCGACGGACAACTGGGACGCCGAATACGCACTGGATCGTTTTATCGACGAGAACTGGTTCTGGCAGGGCCGCTTCGAGTACAAGCGCGACAAGATCGAAGATGTACGCCGCCAACGCACCTTGGGTACCGGCCCGGGTTATCAGTTCTGGGACAACGAGCTGGGCGCCTTCTCCCTAGCGTCGCTGATCAATCGTAGCGATTACGAGTTTGCCAACGGTGATAAAGAAAACTTCTATTCGCTGGCGATGAAGTGGGACTACAACCGCTACCTGGTGGGCAAGACGTTCGAGCTGTTCAGCAATGGCGAAATCGGTAAGCCGCTGGAAAACGTAGCGGATTACGAGTTCGATGCGGAAATCGGCCTGCGTTACAAGGTTACCGACTGGGCATCGCTCAACATGAAGGCTGAAAAAGACATTGTCAGCGGCGCGGAAAGCAACCTCGACGAAACCCATTACAGCATCGGTTTCGGGGTGGGCTGGTAAAAGCGGCTGCAGGCTGCAGGCAAAGGCAAATCGTATGGGCGCGACCCATATGCTCTTGCCTGAAGCCTGAAGCCTGAAGCGTCTGTTTACAGCCGCAAACCCCCGTCCAGTTCCAGAATCCGTCCAGTGTAGTAATCGTTCTCGAAGATATAAGCGACCGAGTGGGCGATTTCAATCGGTTTGCCGAGCCGCTTGAGCGGAATGCCTGACGTCATCTTATCGAGTGCTTCGGGTTTCATGCTGGCGACCATCTCTGTCTCGATGAAGCCGGGCGCAACGCCCGCCACCCGTATGCCGTAGCGTGCCAGTTCCTTGGCCCAGACCACCGTGTCCGCAGCGACGCCCGCCTTGGCCGCCGAGTAATTCGCTTGTCCCATATTGCCTGCGCGCGAAATTGAAGAGATGTTGACGATCGCGCCCTGGCGCTTCAGTTCGATCATTTTCGCCGCCACTTCACGGGTGCAGAGAAACACGCCGGTCAGATTGACATCGATTACCGCCTGCCATTGCGCCAGGCTCATCTTCGACAGTTCGCCATCCTTGACCTTGATAGTCAGGCCATCGCGAAGGATGCCGGCATTGTTGACCAGGCCATCGAGGCCGCCGAAGTCATCGCTGACCTGGCTCACCATATGGCTGACCTGTTCTTCGTTGGCGACATTGCACAGATAGGCCCGCGCGTCGCCGCCGGCGCTCTTGCAAGCCGCCACCGCTTCGTTCAGTCGATCCTGGTTGAGGTCGACCAGCGCCAGGCGCGCGCCCTTGCCGGCGAGGTATTCACCCATCGCGCGTCCCAGGCCCTGGCCGCCGCCCGTGATGATGATGACCTTGTCGTTGAGTTGCATGCGAATCTCCTTCTTCTTGTGGTGCTTGCCGCGGAAAACGACGCCCGTAGATGAAACCGTTATGCTGAACGCCCCGTCGAACCGAACAAACCTATCGAGGAGCCCCTGTGAGCGCTGAAGCCGTCAAGCATGCCCGACAACTCCTGCTCAAGGAATACCGTGGTGTGCTCTCTACGCACTCCCAGACGATGCCCGGATTTCCCTTCGGATCGGCGGTGCCCTACTGCCTGAACGAGGACGGCTGGCCGCTGATCCTGATCAGCCGAATTGCCCAGC
The DNA here is from genome assembly GCF_982611455.1 of Stutzerimonas sp. Taxonomy (NCBI): domain Bacteria; kingdom Pseudomonadati; phylum Pseudomonadota; class Gammaproteobacteria; order Pseudomonadales; family Pseudomonadaceae; genus Stutzerimonas; species Stutzerimonas sp. The sequence continues at coordinate 131,012 of NZ_CEXBBO010000006.1, read as the reverse complement.
ACACGAAAAACCTGAAGGGCGATCCGCGTTGCTCGTTGCTAATCGCAGAGCGCGACGCTGAAGACGTGCAGGCAACCGGCCGCCTGACCATGTTGGCCGAGGCGCGACCGCTCAACGAGCCGCGGGCTGTCGAGGCAGCGGCCGAGCGCTACTACCGGTATTTCCCCGAGTCGCGCGACTACCACCGCGTGCACGATTTCGATTTCTGGACACTGCAACCGGTGCGCTGGCGCTACATCGGTGGATTTGGTGCGATTCGCTGGCTGGACGATGTGGCCCTGGCCAACCCGTTCGCGCCAGCTGATGGCGGCGAAGGCGCAATGCTCGATCATATGAACGGCGACCACGCTGCGGCGATCGCCCACTACGTCGAGCGGGCAGGGCTGCCGCCGCGTCCTGAGGCTTGCATGGTCGGTATCGACAGCGAGGGCTTTCATCTACGCATCGGCCAGGCAATTCACTGGCTGGCGTTCCCGGCCTCCTGCCTCAACCCCGGCGCGGTGCGCCAGGCGTTGGTGGCGATGGCCCGGGACTGATTCAGCCTGACGTAAGCACAGGGGCGAATAATCCGGTTACAGCCTCTTCCACGAACGGGTTGAATTCGGTGCAGACTGCCGTCATCTACACGAGATCGGAAGCCGTTCTTCCGCCAAGGATTATCGATGCGCATTTTCTTACTGCTGTTTCTCCTGTTTCCGCTGGCCGAGCTGGCGCTGCTGATCAAGGTCGGCAGCTCGATCGGTGTGTTGCCAACCATCTTGTTGCTAGTGATCAGCGGCATGGCGGGCATTTTGTTGCTGCGTCTGGCAGGTTTTGCCACTGCCTGGCGCGCGCGCGAGCGACTGGCACGCGGCGAACTGCCGGAGCGGGAAATGCTCCAGGGCCTGATGATGGCCGTCGCGGGAGGTTTGCTGTTCCTGCCAGGTTTTCTCAGCGACATCATTGCGTTGCTGGTGCTGTTTCCACCATCGCGTAAGCTGTTTCTCGGCATCGTCCGCCGTCGCGTCGAAGCCCAGGCAGAGCGCCGTCGCGCGTTTGCCGATGATCTGCGCCAACAGCAGGAGCATAGCGCCGGGCCACAGCGCCCCAACGTGATCGAGGGCGAGTGGGAGCGTCGCGATAAGTAAGCTCGCTCATCCAACGGTAGGCATACGCTGCAGGCTATGTGAAGGCTCCGCACTCGGTTATGCAGCGTAAAAGCAGGCTCGGTTGCGGGCCAGACAAAATGCTTATCTGCAGTTCGTAAACTCCGCCTTCGCCTGTTTTGCCTGGCTGGGCGTCCCTGCCTCAACCATTGTTCGCTACGTTTGGACACGAGGCCTGACAGGCATGTCTTTCCCTTCGCAGATGCAAAAAAATCGCCGCTGTGCCCTTGAAATCATTTTCCACGCCCGCATGTAGCGGTCACCGCAAGGTCGCTGTCGTGTTTTGACAGTCCGTCTTCTGCGGCTCGCATTGCGGGCCGCAACCGGCACCGCCGGATTTGCCAACCCGCCGATGAGAATGCATCGGCATGGAAACCACTGTACTTAGGAGAGATCGACAATGAAGCTTCGTCCTCTGCATGACCGCGTCGTGATTCGTCGCAGCGAAGAAGAAACCAAGACCGCAGGCGGCATCGTGCTGCCAGGCTCCGCTGCAGAAAAGCCGAACCGTGGCGAAATCGTCGCAGTTGGTACTGGCCGCGTTCTGGACAACGGCGAAGTCCGCGCGCTGGCCGTCAAGGTTGGCGATCAGGTCGTATTCGGCCCTTACTCCGGCAGCAACACCGTCAAGGTTGACGGTGAAGACCTGCTGGTGATGAGCGAGAACGAAATCCTCGCCGTCGTCGAAGCCTGATCCAGCGCTCGCTCATAGCGAACAGCGTTCCATCAACAGAATTTGAGGAAGAATCAACATGGCTGCTAAAGAAGTAAAATTCGGCGATTCCGCCCGCAAGAAAATGCTGGTTGGCGTCAACGTCCTGGCTGATGCGGTAAAAGCGACCCTCGGCCCGAAAGGTCGTAACGTCGTTATCGAGAAGAGCTTTGGCGCTCCGACCATCACCAAGGATGGCGTTTCCGTTGCCAAGGAAATCGAGCTGAAGGACCGTTTCGAGAACATGGGCGCCCAGCTGGTCAAGGACGTTGCTTCCCGTGCTAACGATGATGCTGGCGACGGCACCACCACTGCTACCGTTCTGGCTCAGTCGATCGTCAACGAAGGCCTCAAGGCCGTTGCTGCCGGCATGAACCCGATGGATCTGAAGCGCGGCATCGACAAGGCGACCATCGCCATCGTTGCTGAACTGAAGAGCCAGTCCAAGCCATGCGCTGACTTCAAGGCCATCGCCCAGGTTGGCACCATTTCCGCCAACTCCGACAACTCCATCGGCGACATCATTGCCGAAGCCATGGAAAAGGTTGGCAAGGAAGGCGTTATCACTGTTGAAGAAGGCTCGGGCCTGGAAAACGAGCTGTCCGTCGTTGAAGGCATGCAGTTCGACCGTGGCTACCTGTCCCCTTACTTCATCAACAAGCCGGACACCATGGTTGCCGAGCTGGACAGCCCGCTGCTGCTGCTGGTCGACAAGAAGATCTCCAACATCCGTGAAATGCTGCCGGTGCTGGAAGCTGTTGCCAAGGCTGGCCGTCCGCTGCTGATCGTTGCCGAAGACGTCGAAGGCGAAGCGCTGGCTACTCTGGTGGTCAACAACATGCGCGGCATCGTCAAGGTCGCCGCTGTCAAGGCGCCTGGCTTCGGTGACCGCCGCAAGGCCATGCTGCAGGACATCGCCATTCTGACTGGCGGTACCGTGATTTCTGAAGAAGTCGGCCTGAGCCTGGAAACCGCTACCCTGGAACACCTGGGTAACGCCAAGCGCGTTGTGCTGAACAAGGAAAACACCACCATCATCGACGGTGCTGGCCAGCAGGTCGACATCGAAGCTCGCGTTGCGCAGATCCGCAAGCAGGTCGAAGACACCACGTCCGACTATGACAAAGAGAAGCTGCAAGAGCGTCTGGCCAAGCTGGCCGGCGGTGTTGCGGTCATCAAGGTCGGCGCTGGTACCGAAGTCGAGATGAAAGAGAAGAAGGCTCGTGTTGAAGACGCGCTGCACGCGACCCGTGCCGCCGTTGAAGAAGGCGTGGTGCCTGGCGGCGGTGTTGCCCTGGTGCGTGCGCTGCAGGCTATCTCCGAGCTGAAGGGCGCCAATGCCGATCAGGACGTTGGTATTACGCTGCTGCGTCGTGCGGTCGAAGCGCCGCTGCGCCAGATCGTTGCCAACTCCGGTGACGAGCCGAGCGTGGTTGTCGACAAGGTCAAGCAGGGCACCGGTAACTACGGCTATAACGCCGCTACCGGCGAGTACGGCGACATGATCGAAATGGGTATTCTCGATCCGGCCAAGGTCACTCGTTCTGCTCTGCAGGCCGCGGCTTCCATCGCCAGCTTGATGATCACCACCGAAGCGATGATCGCCGAAGTGGCTGACGACAAGGCTGCTGGCGGCGGCATGCCGGACATGGGCGGCATGGGTGGTATGGGTGGCATGGGCGGCATGATGTAACCCAGCCAACCTGGCGCCAAAATGCTCGTCAGGCCCGGTGAAAAACCGGGCCTGAACGGCAGATAAAGAAAATGCCCGTATCGAAAGATACGGGCATTTTTCGTTATGGATCGTCCATTGGTCATTTAACCAGGCGCATTGTAAAAAGCTGAACTATGGTGAATTTCCTATCCCCATAAAAACAAGGGCTTGCGCAATGAAGCTTGAAATTGCACGAGGAGTCTTTCTAGTCGGCGCCCTAGGCGTGGCATCACTTTGCGCCGCCGCATGGAGTGAGCCCGATGCGGCGGTCATTCAATGTAATAACGGCCTTGGCCATTGCCCGCTGCCGTCCGATATTCGGACGAGCCTCGTCGAGCAGAAGCCCGAAAAGGAGCTGCTGTTGTTTCTATACAGCCTGACTCAGCACCTCGGTATCAGGAACTGAATGCGGGACAAGGCCATGGACCGTTGACTAGATATCTTGCTCGGCAAGCTTGTCGCTTCGCGCTATCAGGCTGTAAACCGCAGGCAGGACAAACAGCGTAAAAAGCGTGCCAACGGACATGCCTGTGGCGATCACCAGGCCAATATCGAAACGGCTGACGGCGCCAGCGCCACTGGCAATAATCAACGGCACCATTCCGAAAACCGTCGCCGCAGTGGTCATCAGCACGGGACGCAGCCGAATCGCTGCCGCCTCTTCCACCGCCTCTCGGCGACTCATGCCCTGGTCTCGACGCAACTGATTGGCAAATTCGACGATCATGATGCCGTGCTTGCTGATCAATCCGATCAGTGTCACCAACCCGACCTGGGTGTAGATATTCATGCTCGACAGACCCAGAAACAGCGGCACCAAGGCGCCACAGATGGACAGCGGCACCGTGACCAATATCACCAGCGGATCGCGGAAACTTTCGAATTGCGCCGCCAGGACCAGGAAAATGACGGCCAAAGCCAATGCAAAGGTCGCGTATAGCGCGCTGCCTTCCTGAATGTACTGGCGCGACGCACCGGCATAATCGAAGGTGAAGCCCTGCGGCGCTTCTTCCTGAGCGATGCTGCGCAACGTGTCGATGGCCTCGCCCATGCTGACGATAGGGAAGCCCTGAATCGTCGCCGCATTAAGCTGTTGAAATTGCTTCAGCTGGGTCGGTCGGGCACGGTCATGGACCTCAATCAGCGTCGACAATGGCAGCATCTCGCCCTGCTCGTTCTTCACGTAATAGTTGCTCAGCCAGCCTGGATTGTCCCGGTAGGCCTGTTCGACCTGGGCGATTACCTTGTAGCTGCGGCCTTCGATGGTGAAACGATTGATCTCGCTTTCGCCAAGCAGGGTGGCTAGCGTCACGCCAAGGTCTTCCATCGTCACGCCCATTTGCGCAGCCTTTTCGCGGTCGATATCGACGGCGATCTCGGGCTTGTCGAAAGCCAGATCGACATCGAGAAAAGCGAATTTGCCGGATGCCTCGGCTTTCTCCTTGATGCGTTCGGTCACCTGCAGTAGCGACTCGTAATCGTTCGCGGTGTTGATCACGAACTGGAACGGCAGGCCCTCGCCTGTGCCGGGTAATGACGGCAGGTTGAAGCCGAACACCTGCACGCCGGGAATCTTGTCGAGCTTGGCTTGGACCTCCGGCAACACGTCCATTTGGGTACGCTCGCGCTCATCCCAAGGCGTCATGAGAAAGCCGCCAATGCCGCTCTGCACGCCATTGAATCCATTGATCTGGAACCAGGAGTAGTACTCGGGAAAGGACTGGAAGATTTCCAGGAACTGATCGGTGTAAGCGTTCAGGTAGTCGAGGTTGGCCGTTTGCGGCGCGCTGGCCATCATGAAGATGATGCCTTGATCCTCTTCAGGTGCCAGCTCGCTTTCGGTGAACTTGAGCAGCACCGGAATCAGCCCGAGCACGATCACTGCGAACACCAGCACCACCGGACGGGTGTTCAGCGTGCCGTGTAGGGCGTTCTGGTAGCGCAGCTTGAGCCGGTCGAACAGCAGGTCCAACCGATGTGCCAGGCCCGAAGGGTTTTCTTCATGGCGCAGCAGTTGCGAGCACATCATGGGTGACAGCGTCAGTGCCACCACACCGGAAATCAGCACGGCGCCGGCCAGGGTCAGCGCGAACTCCTGAAAAAGCGCACCGGTCAGGCCTTGTAGAAAGCCGATAGGTGCATACACCGCAGCCAGGGTGATGGTCATCGTGACGACCGGCATGGCGATTTCGCGCGCGCCGTCGATGGCCGCCTGGATAGGCGTTTTACCTTTCTCGATATGGCGGTGAATATTCTCGACCACGACGATTGCGTCATCGACCACCAAACCGATCGCCAGGACCATGGCCAGGAGCGTCAGCAGGTTGATCGAATAACCCATGGTCTGCATGAAAAACATCACACCGATCATCGACAGCGGGATCGTCACTACTGGAATCAACACCGAGCGCAGCGAGCCGAGGAACAGGAAGACCACGATGATGACGATCACTACCGCCTCGGCGAGGGTTTTCACCACTTCGTCGATCGAGGCCTGGATGAAGCGCGTGGCGTCGTAGGCAATGGTGACTTTCAGGCTTGGTGGAAGCTGCGATTCGATCTCCGGCATCACCGCACGCACTTCACTGATGACATCCAGTGGGTTGGCGCTCGGGGTGCCCTTGATGCCGATATACACCGAAGGGATACCGTCAAAGGAGCTGATGGCGTTGTAGCTTTCGGCACCCATCTCGACCCGCGCAACATCCCCGAGCAGCACGCGACTGTCGCCTTGGGTCTTCAAGGGAATGGCCGCGAATGCCTCGGGAGTTTTCAGTTCGGTGTCGGCATTGATGCTGGTGACGACGTACTGCCCCTTCACCTCGCCAGCTGCTGAGAGAAAGTTGTACTTACGCACCGCCTCGTTCACATCAGCTGCAGACAGACCGTAGGCGGCGAGCTTCACCGGGTCGAGCCACAGGCGCATGGCAAAGACCTGATTACCGAGAATTTCCGCCTCGGCCATGCCGGGCAGGGTGGCCAGCTTCGGCTGGATGACTCGCGACAGGTAATCGGTGATCTGTGGGTTGCTCAGCTGCTCACTATAAAAACTGATGTACATGAGCGCTGTGGAGTCGGCGGCCTGCTTGTTCAGCACGGGGTCTTCGGCGTTTTGCGGCAGCTGATTCTTCACCGAGTTGGCCTGGCTCAACAGCTCGGTGTAGAGCCGGTCGGTGTCGGCGCCGATGCGTGCGTAAACCGAGATGACCGAAAGGTTCTGCTGGCTCACCGAGGTCATGTAATCCACGCCTTCGGCACTGGCCAGACTCTGCTGCAGTGGCTGGGTGATATAGCCCTGGATGGTTTCCGCGTTCGCGCCCGGATAGGCGGTCGTCACCGTGATCAGCGCGCTTTCCATTTGTGGATACTGGCGGATCACCAGGCTGTTGAACGCCTGGAAGCCGAGCAGCACGATCAACAGGCTGATCACGCTGGCCAGCACCGGACGGCGAATGAATGGATCGGTAAAAGCCATGACGATCTATGTCCCTGTAGTCGACGCCTCAGCGGGCATCGGACCCGCTGTTCGGCTCGAGCTCGAGCGTGCGTTTTTCGGCGATGGCAACGTGAGCACCGGTGTCCAGTTTGAGCTGGCCGGCAATCACCACCCGTTCGCCATCCGCGAGCCCTTCGAGAATTATGGCGCGACCGTCACGACGTTCACCGCTCTTGACGAAACGCCGCTCCACGATCAGATAGGGTTCGCTGCGCTCGGCGGCCTCGACGCCTTCCTCGGGTTCAGGCGCCTGACCTTCCTTCACCACCAGCACCGAGTTGCCATACAGGGTGTAGGTGATTGCGGTCTCCGGCACGACGATCTGGGGCTGTTCATCGGACAGTAGAACCTGCAGGTCGGCGAACATGCCGGGGAGCAGGCGCTCGTCGGGGTTGGCCAGCTCCGCGCGGACCCGGACGTTGCGGGTGGTGGTTTCCACCTTGGGGTTCAGCGCGATGATCGTGCCTTCGAAAGCCTCACCGGGGAACGCAGCCACCTGAAGGTGCACAGGCTGTCCGATGGCAAGCAACGGAACCTGCTGCTCGGCGAGGTAAAAATCGACGAACAAGGTGGACAGGTCCTGCAGTGTGGCGATGGGCGTACCGGCGGCTACGAAGTCACCGACGTCTACCTGACGGATCCCAATGGTCCCGGAGAACGGCGCGAGGATGCGTTTCTTCGCCAGGCTGGCCTTCAGCTGCGCAACCGTGGCTGCCGCTTTCTGCGACTCGGCATTAAGCCGATCGAACTCGCTGCGCGAGATGGCCTGGCTATCTACCAAGCTGCGTGCCCGTTCGAATTCCACCTTGGCCAGGTGAAGATCGGCTTGAGCCGCTGCCAGGCTTGCCTGTTCGATTGCGCTGTCGAGCAGAACGATCGGCTGGCCCTTGCTCACTTTCTCGCCTGAGCGGAACTGCACATCGCTGACGGTCCCGGCGATCTCCACGGAAAGATCGATGCCCTGTGAAGCCCTGAGCGTGCCGATCGCCGGGAGCCGGTTCTGCCATGGCTGTCGGCGCGATTCGGCAACCTCGACGTTGATCGGCGGCTTCGGCGCCTTGAACTGTTGAATCTGTGAATAGATGGCGTTGAATTTAAGGGCGGCGAGGATCAATACAACGACGATCACCGCGCCCAGCATGAGCAGCATGCGGCGCAACATTTTCCGTATTCCTTGGAGAGATGAGCCGGCTGACTACTGCCATGAAACGAGGCAGCCGTTCTGGATGCATGACAAACGACCAATTGCCGGCCTTGCGGCGGCCTCGGCTTGTAACTATTCGGCCAGATGGCCTGAGACAGCGAAATTAGCCGCGAACCAGACGCAAGTAAAGGGACATGCATCCAATGTGCTTGGCAGGACGGATCAGCGAGATAGGACGCGGCAAGGCCTGTCGGCGCTTTGCTTGCAACGGCCCTCTGCTGTGGAGGGCTCATTGCGTTGACAGGGTTGCGTCAGCCTGCGAGGCGCTGGGTCACTTCGCTGAGTTGGGCAGATAGGCCGTGCAGGTTCTGACTGGCTTTTTCGGTGCGCTCGACATTGTCCTGGTTGGTGGTGGCGATGGCGGTAATTTCGGTTAGGTTGCGCGAAATATCTTCCACCACTGACGTCTGCTCTTCGGCCGCGGTGGCGATTTGCCGGTTCATACTGCGAATCGCTTCGACTTCCAGGGTGATGCGCTGAAGCATGCTGCCTGCTTCCGTGACCTGCTCGACGCCCTCGTCACTGCGGCTTTGGCCGCTTTCGATTGCACGCACCGCATCCACGGCGCCGGTCTGTACGGTATCGATAATCTGATGAATTTCGGCGGTGGAATCGGCGGTGCGCCTGGCCAATGTGCGCACCTCGTCGGCAACGACAGCAAAGCCGCGACCGGCATCACCGGCGCGGGCTGCTTCGATGGCTGCGTTCAATGCCAGCAAGTTGGTCTGGTCGGCGATGCCACGAATGACTTCCAGTACCTTGCCGATGCGACCGCTGTCGGCTTCCAGACGGCGTATGACCTCAGCGGTGTTGCTGATCTCGCCGCGCATGTGAGTGATCGTCTGAATGGTCGAACGCATCATGCTTTCGCCCTGCTGCGCCGAGTGATCGGCTGTATCTGCAGCGCGTGCTGCTTCGGCCGCATGGCGGGCCACTTCCTGAGACGTTGCGGACATTTCCTGCATGGCGGTTGCGACCTGATCGGTACGCGAAAATTGTTCACGAGTGCCTTGGCCCATCAGCGCCGCGATGGCGTTCAGTTCGCCACTGGCATTGTCCAGATCCGAGGTGCTGCGTTGCAGGCGGGCGAAGGTATCGGCGAGGAAGTCGCGCAATACGTTAGCGGCCACCGCCAAACGTCCCAGTTCGTCGGCACGGCCCGTATCGACGCGCTCGCTGAAATTGCCCTGGCTTAGCTTGGCGATATGGTCGATCAAATGGCGGATAGGGTCGATCACATTGCGATTGACCAGCCAAAGGCTGAGCAAAGCAACCAGCGCGCCAGCGGCGAGCATGATCAGCGATCCGGTGATAATGGCCTGGTCCGCGGCATGGCTGATTTCGTCGGAGCTGCGCAGAGAAGAGTTGCGCAGCTGTTCGACCAATGCGCTGAGTTGTTCGCCGGTGGCACGGTCGATTCCCTGAACGGCCTTGTCGCCTGCCACCGGGTCGTAGCCCGCGGCGATATAGGCATCACGGCCTGATCGATAGGCCGTACCCAGACTGCGATGTTCCGCAAGCAGCCCCTCGATTTGGTTCGCAAGGTCCGGCTTGTGGCTGCTCAGCTGCACGAGCGTGGTGAGCCTATCTTGAACCTTTCGCTCCTGATTCTCGAAACTCTGCCAGTACTTGCTCAGGGCCTCAGGCGATTTGCCACGCAGTAGGACATTCTTCCATTCCTGCACCTGGATCTTGAATTCCAGGTTGGCTTCATCGATCAATCGAGACGCTTCGATCGGTCCTTTCAGCAGCCTTTGGTACGCGGAGACACCGTCGGATAAAAAGGAAAAGCTGGTGAGGGCGATCGCAAGCATAACCAGCAGGCTCGCGCCGATCAGTCCCAATAACTGAGCCCGTAGGGATTTCTTTAGAAACATCAGAGCGTTCTCGATCGGGTGGGGTGCGTTTGCGCTATTGGCAAGAACGAAGCGAGCGGTCACGTGAATGACTGCTCGGTCGTTCTGTTTCTCGGCACGCCGCCTCGATACTTGAGGTCTTTCAGACCAGGCGCAAATGGTTGTCCCAGAGCCCTGCCGGCAGTAGCAGAGCGGTGCTGACGAAGCGCTCACCGCTGCAGTCAACCAGCCTGCAGCGCCCCTGGCCGGAGCTCACCACGAAGCCTTGCTCGACTGCTGCTACACCGGCGCAATCCGGCAGATGGATTTCCTCGCGCAGGGCTGCGCTGTCCAAATCCCAGATGAATACCTTGTTGCCCCGAGGCGCCGTCACGGCCAGCAGGCGCAGGCGGTCGTTGATCGCCAGACTGGCGGTGTACTGGTTCATTGTCCGGCGTTGCACTTCACCCAATGGGAACGTCTGGAAGGCTTCGCCCGGGCGCTTGATCGCCAGTAGCGGCACCTGATCCATGGGATCGCCTTCGTACTGCTGCCCGGAAACCACAGTGCCGTCCGCAGCAACCGCGAGGTGACGCACACTGTTCATCTGCTCGGGCAGCTGTTCCTTGCTGATCAGCGTGCCGTCGCGATGCAGCAGCACCAGGCTTGGCTCCATGGCGTCGAGGTTCATCATCTCGCGGCTGTCGGCTTCGGTGCGGATACCGCCGTTGGCAATCACCAGCGTCTCGCCATCGGGCATCCACAGCAGCTGATGCGGCCCTATGCCGTGGGTCGAATGCTCGCCGCTGCGAACCAGCCGGCGTTCCTCTACACGGTAGATACCGAGCACGCCACGACCGGCATCGGCCGTGTCGTTTTCGGTGGTATAGAACCAGTCGCCGCTGGCGTGGAATACGCCATGGCCGTAGAAGTGACGATCCGGTGGTGAGGCGAGCACTTGCAGCAAGGTGCCGTCACGGCTGTCGATCAGATAGCTCTCGCGGCTCGGTCGACGTCCGACGAACACCGCCAGGGGCAAATGTGGATGGGCATAGACATCATGGCAGCGCTCGCTGACCGGCGTCGCGAACACACGGCTGCCATCGAGCCGGTAGCCGACCGCGTAGTGACGGCCATCGGCATCGTCGCGCGCGGAGAGCAGCAGCGGTTGCTCGGTGTGTCGTGTGAGCGTCCAGCCGCCGACTGCGGAGGCTGCAGCCAGGGCACTGCCCAGGCCGATAAAAGCACGGCGTTTCATGATCAGTCTCCGTCGTGGGCGTTGAAGCCGATCTGTACACCGAGTGCCCGGGCCAGTTCGGTCTGATGCAGGCGGTGCAGCACGTCGATTTCCTGATACAGCGCATCCAGGCGCTCGCGACCGGCTTCATCGGCGATCAGTTCGCTGAACGGCAGCATGATGTCTGCCAAGTGCTTGCGGGTTGTCGCGTAGGCAACGTCGATGCGTTTGATCAGGTCGGCCTGATCGGCGGGGACCAACTGCTTGAGACCGTTGTCGTCGCTGCCCTGCCATAGACGTTGGGCGCCAGCGAGGGCGGCATCAATGCTGCCGAGCGTTGCGTCACTGCGCCAGGCTTCGGCCTGGAAGGGCTGCGGGAAACCTTTGCTCTGACGGCCCAGCGGGGCGCCGAGTTTCTTTTTCAAACCATCCAGCGCGGTGACCTGTACGCGCAACAGGTCGGCGATCGCCTCCTGCGATTCGGCGTAGCGCTCGTTGGGAAACTCGCTGAGTTGCGCAACCATGCCGTCTTCGGCCTCCCACTCTTGCAGCATATTGGCGGCAAGCTTCTGCTGGTGTTCGCCAATTGCTTCCAGCAACCGGCAGTAGCGTGCCTTGGTATCGCTGGCGTCCAGGTCGACTGCCTTGTCATAGAGCACATATTCATACGCCGATAAGCCCTGCAACACGACACTGCCATCTTCCAGATCGGCCTGAGTCAGCTCGGGTTTGTTCTTCAACAGGGCGGTGACCTGACGACCGACCAGATTCTTTTTGTCGGGCCAGAACTGCACTTGCCAGGCTCGGTTACCTTCGCCCATCGGGCCGATCAGCAGCGGCTGCAGGCCCGCCCAGGCGAACTGCGCTTGCAGGAAGGCTTTGCGCGCATCCTCCAGCTCTTCGTTGCCAGCGCAGAAGGCGATACTGCTCGCGGCCATGCGTCGGTTGGTTTCGGCCCACTGGGTATATGCCGGAAGCAGGACCTCATCGGCCAGGGCCTTGCTCGTCTCGGCAAAGGGATCGGATGGCGCGCAAGCGCTCAGCAGCAGACCCAAAGCGGTGGCCGTGAGTGCTGAAAAATAACGGTTGGGGTACATGTTGCTCCTCGGCAAGGCAGGACTCCGATGGTTGGTCCGGCACTAGAGTGATTCGAGAAAGGTCAGCAAGGCGCTGCGTTCATCGCTGTCGAAGCCGAGCACGGTCTGCTTGGCTTTTTCCGCTTCGCCGCCATGCCAGAGTATGGCTTCGAGCAGGTTGCGTGCACGTCCGTCATGGAGAAACTGGGTGTGATCGCTGACCGTTTCGGTCATGCCAATGCCCCATAGCGGTGGCGTGCGCCACTCACTGCCGCTGGCCTCGAATTCCGGGCGGCCGTCGGCAAGTCCGTCGCCCATGTCATGCAGCAGCAGATCGGTATAAGGCCGGATGAGCTGATTGGCCAATTCCGGCTCGGCGGCATCGCCAGTGGTGAATGTTGGAACATGGCAGCTCTGGCAGCCGGCGCGGTGGAACAGTGTCTTGCCTGCGAGTACCTGGGGTGCGTCAACATCGCGACGCGCCGGTACGCCCAGGTTGCGGGTATAGAACAGCACCTGGGCGAGGATGTTGTCGCTGACTTCAAGCTCACCGCCATCGGGCATCTTCCGGCAATCCTGCTGCCGGTCGGTGCAGCTACTGCCCGTGAGCAAGCGGGTAGTGAGGCCCATGTCATTGAAGAACGCATCGGCATTTTGCTGGTTAAGGTTTGGCTGTCCGGCTTTCCAGCCGAAGCGACCCATCGCCGTCTCGCGCGTGGTCTGGTCGAAGACCCGGTTGGGGCGACCCGAAATACCGTCGTCGTTGCTGTCGTCCGGATCGGCATTGGCCAGCAGTGCAGATTCGGGAATCGCTTCCAGCAGCCCGAGGCCGATCATCGCCGGCGCCACGCGGACGGAAAATTGCGTCTGCGGATGCATCGGGCCATAGCCGAGCTCGGTGATCGTCAGCTTCGGCTCGCGCAGCTCCACCTCGAAGCCGTCGCTGAATCGCTCGGTCCGGGTGTCGTAGCTGAGCCGGACCTTGCCTTCGGGCACCACGCCGGGAATCGCCATATCCTGCAATTGGCCTCCGTAGGTGGGCTCCGGCGCGATGCCGCGCTGCCGGACGACCTCGGCATGCTCAGTGCCAGCAGGTATCGAAAGCCGCACTAGCATGGATACGGCATTGGCGCGCTCGGTGTCTGCCGGGCGACCGCGACCATCCTTGATATGGCAGCTCTGACAGGCGTTGGTGTTGATCAGCGGGCCGAGGCCGTCGCGAGCTGTGGTAGAGGCGGGGGCGATGACCCAGGGATTTCGGAAAAAACTGTTGCCGACGCTGAAATCCAGTCGCCGGATCGGGGCCAGGTTGGCAGCAGGCATCGAGAAAGCATTCTGATCGAACTGCATAACGGTTGCGCTGCCGGCGGAAAGCGCTTCGCCCGGCTCGGCCCGCTCGAAGCGTGGCGCCTGCTCGCCGCAGGCGGCAAGGCCACAGGCCAGCAGCAGGGCAGTAGCAGCGCGGAAAAACGGGTGCATCGGGATACCTGAGCCTGTGACAGGGCGGCAATCTTAGCAGGCTAATGGAGCCTGAATAAGAGCAATTTGCATTTGCTGACAGGGCTGGGCTGGTCGAGCGAGCACAGGACGCGTTCGTCGAAAGGGCTCATAGGGAGCGGCATCGCGCCGCTCCCTATATAAGGACGGCGGATCAGAATTGGTGATCGGCCGTATCCGGGTTCAGGTCGCTGATACCCAGTGCGGCAGCGGCTTTCTCGATCGAGCCGGTCTGCTGCACCAACGAACCGATTGCGGCGCGCACGTTTTCCTGTCCTTCGCTGTTGTTGGGCGCGATCAGCTGATCGAACGCTTCGCCTTCGTTGGCACTGGTAACCAGCACTTGCAGCTTGGCTTCGGTAGTTTCCAAGTCGGTCTTCACTGCAGTGTTGACCTCAGGGGCGGCTTCTTCGACCAGCGAGGCCAAGCTCGGGCCGCTGAGAGTGCTGCCGTCGACGCGCTTGTACTCGCCGAGGTAAACGTTCCGGATACCCTTGGCATTGTAGAAGTGTGAGTTATGCGTGTTGTCGCTGAAGCAGTCGTGCTCGTCTTCCGGCGAGTTGGCTTCCAGCGCGACTTTCATACGCTCGCCGGCCAGTTCGCCCAGCGACAGGCTGCCCATGCCGAAGAACATCTTGCGCAGGCCATTTTCGGCGGATTCGCTTTCTAGGCTGGCGCGGTAGTTATCGGCGACGCCGACCTTCCACTCGCCAACCATCTCTTCGAGGTCGCTGATCAACAATTCGGTGGCGGCTTTCAGGTAGGCGCGGCGGCGATCGCAGTTGCCGCCGGTGCAATCTTCACCCTCGACGAAGTCGCTGACGGGACGTTCGCCAGCGCCGGGGTTGGTGCCGTTAAGGTCCTGACCCCAGAGGAGGAATTCGATCGCATGGTAACCGGTGGCGACGTTGGCTTCGGATCCGGCCAGTTCGTTCAGGCTGGCAAGCTTCTCGCCAGTGATTTCGCTGACATCGATCTTATCTTCGCCAATCTGCAATTCCTTGTTGGCGATGATGTTGGCCGTGGCGCCAGGGTTGCCGAGGGCATGCTGATAGTCGCCCTTGACGTAGTCGATCATGCCTTCGTCCAGCGGCCAGGCGTTGAGCTGGCCCTCCCAATCGTCGACTACCGGATTACCGAAGCGGAACACTTCGCTCTGCATATAAGGAACGCGCGCGGCCCGCCAGGCGTCTTTCGCGGCTTGCAGGGTTTCGTCGCTCGGATTGGCGAGCAGGGCGTCGACGGCTTCCTGGAGTTTCAACGCGGTGCTGTGCGCATCGCTGAATACGGCATTTGCGATATCGGCGTAATGCTTGACCACGGCCTGCGCGGCCTCGCTGTTCACGGCCTCTGGCGCGCTCGCGGCCGGCTCGCTCTGGGTGGTTGCTTGCGGAGCGGCTGCCTGTTCGGCTGGCGCTTTGTCTTCGCCGCAACCAGCGAGTGAAATGGCAACAGCCAGAAGGCTGGCGGTGGCCCAGACGGGAGTGCGTAGCATGGCGGGTTCCTTTGCTTGCAGAGTGGTATTGGGGACGCCGGCAGATGGGGTGCGACAATCCGATGCGGGTAATAATGCGAAAGATTTGCATTTTGTGCAAAGAAATTGCGTGCGGCATGTCGCGCTTCGCTTTCAGCGGTGCCGTTAGAATGCCATCCCGATATCCGGACTTCATGGACACGCCTGATGAGCCTGAACGCTGTAGTTGCACTGGTTGTGCTGTTTCTCGTCGCTGCCTACGCGGTGGTTCTCTACAACGGTCTGGTGCGCCTCAAGCATGGAGTGAGCAAGGCATGGTCGAATATCGACGTGCTGCTGCGCCAGCGGCACGAAGAGTTGCCAAAGCTGGTCGAGACCTGCAAGCAGTACATGCAACACGAGCGCAACACCCTGGAGCAGGTTATCAATGCTCGCAACGCCGTATCCATTGCGCGCGAGCAGGGCGATGTAAACGCTGTAGGGCAGGCCGAAACCGGGTTGCGCGCCGGTCTGGGTCGCCTGTTCGCCCTCGCCGAGAACTATCCGGAGCTGCGCGCCAACGAGAGCTTCCGCCATCTGCAACAACGCATCAGCGGCCTGGAAAGCGGCATTGCCGATCGCCGCGAGCTGTATAACGAGTCAGTCAATCTGAACAATGTACGCATCGAGCAGTTTCCCGATGTGTTGCTGGCGCGTGCCTTTGGCTTTCACGGGGCCGCATTGTTGCAATTCAGCGAGGCGGAGAAGGCCGACGTTGATCTCAAGCCGCTGTTCGGCTGAGCAGGAGTATCGGATCGGTGCTGCTTTTCGGCGCGGGCGTCGTGATGTGCCTGGCGGGTGGCTGGCTGTGGGTCAGCCGCTGGTCGAAGGTGCGCCATTTATTGGACACGCCGACATCGAGGATTCGCTCGGCGGCGCAAGGCTACGTCGAGCTTGCCGGGGTGCTGCGCGATCTTCCCGACGCGCCAGCGATACTCGCGCCGCTGACGGCCAAACCTTGTCTCTGGTGGCGCTATCGCATCGAGGAATACCGCTCCAGCGGCAAGCGTAGCAGTTGGTGGATTGTCGAAAAGGGCTGCAGCGAAAGACCGTTGCGCCTATGCGATGCGACTGGAGACTGCCTGGTCGATCCGCGAGGTGCCGAAGTACTGCCGGCTCGGCGTGAAAGCTGGACCGGCGATCTGCGTCATCCCAGAGGCCAGCCACGAAGTGGACTGTTTGCCTGGCTCAATGGCAATCGCCGATATCGCTATACCGAGGAGCGCCTGCACGCCGACGAGCCGCTTTATGCTATCGGCGATTTCCGCACCGCCGGGGGCGGCCGGCAAGGCCTCGACCTCCAGACCGCTCAGGGCCAGGTGGTGCGGGAATGGAAGGAGAACTACGCCGGGCTACTGCAGCGTTTCGACAATAATCGTGATGGCCAGCTTGACCAGGCTGAGTGGGGCCGGGTACGGCTCGCTGCCGGGCTTGAGGCGGAAGAGCGTCACCGTCTCGCCAGTACTCGCCCTGCGCAACATCGACTGGCACGCCCGGCTGAAAGTCTGCCGTTTGTCCTGTCGAGTCATGGTGAAGAAGAGCTCGCGCGTCGCTATCGTTGGCACGCCGTTGGCGGCGCCATGCTGTGCATCTTCGGTGCCGTCGTGCTGGCGTCACAGTTGAGGTAGTGGAACCCGCTCGGTAGCCGGAGCGCTGCACCGAGCAGACGACAGCGTCGAGATGGAGCTGAGAAGACCCGCACCAGGCCAACCACAATGGTGCGGAGAGTGACCCGATTACTTCGCCAGATACCTGGACTTACGGTTGGCAAACGAATCAGCCGCCGCGCTTCTCGGCAATCCAGATGGTGTGACGGGTGCCGCGGTTGCCATGTGCGAACACCTGGACTTCTTCTGCTCTGAACCCCGCTTTGCCCAGCTTGGCCGAAAACCTCTGATCGGCGCTGGCTGACCATACGGCTAGCAGTCCTTTGGGGCGCAGGGCTTGAGCACAGGCGGCGAGGCCGGCCATGGAGTAGAGCCAGCTGTTGCTCCGTTGAGTCAGGCCCTCTGGGCCGTTGTCCACATCGAGCATGATCGCGTCGAAGGCCTGAGGCGCGTTCCGAAGGACATCGGCGATATCCTCGTTGAGCACGCGGGTACGCGGATCATTGATCGGCAATCCGGCCTTTTCCCCTAGCGGGCCGCGATTCCATTCGATCACGCCTGGCACCAGCTCTGCGACCTGGACCTCGGCGTCGCTACCCAAATGCTTCAGCGCCGAGGCGAGGGTGAAACCCATTCCCAGCCCACCGATCAGCACTCTTGGCTGCGCGCGCTGCGCGATTTTACGGCAGGGTATTTCGGCCAGCGCATCCTCGGAGCCGTGTGTCCGGGTGTTCATCAGTTGATTGCCGTTGCCTCCTTGGATCTTGATGACGAAGTCATCGCCATACTCGAACAGGCAGAGAGCACCCCCGTCGTCAGGAATTTCGGCGGTGTCGATCAATACAAAACGCTTCATGCGTGGCGCTCATGGCTGGGCAGCGGGAGGGCGCGCGGCGCTTCGAGTGCTGCGCAGCGGGGGCTCGTAGTTACAGTGGCTCCGAGTTGAATCTGTGCTCGAAACGCAGGGATTGGCGTAGCAGCGTGGCCAGTTCAGGCGCGGGCAGGGGTTTGCTGTAGTAGTAGCCCTGGCCTTCGTTGCAGCCTTCGTCGATGAGATAGCGTTCCTGCTCGGCGGTTTCCACACCCTCGGCGATTACCTGCATGCCGAGGCTCTTGCCCAGCTGGATGATGGCGCTAACGATGGTGGTATCGCCGTCGCCCAACGCCATGTCGCGGACGAAGCTCTTATCGATTTTAATCTTGTCCAGGGGCAGGCTTTTCAGGTAGCTGAGCGAGGAATAGCCGGTGCCGAAATCGTCGATGGCGATCAGCGCCCCGGAGCGGCGCAGGCTGTGCAGGTTGTGGGTGGCAGCGGCGATATCTTCCATCAGCCCCGTTTCGGTCACTTCGAGTTCCAGCGTCTCGGGCGGAAGCCGGTGGATGCTGAGCAGGTTGCTGATCATCAAGGGCAGTTCGGCGTGGTGCAGCTGAACCGTGGAGAGATTGACCGCCATGCGCAGCTCGTCGAAGCCTTGCTGATGCCATTCGCTCAACTGTCGACAGGCCTGATCCAATACCCACTCACCAATCGCGATGATGCTGCCGTTCTGCTCGGCGAGGGGGATGAATATATCCGGCGGAACTATCTTGCCGCTCGGGTGGGTCCAGCGCAGCAATGCTTCTACACCGGTGATGCATTTGAGCCGATAGTCGATCTGCGGTTGATAGACGAGATGGAACTCGCTGCGCTGAACGGCTTCTGCCAGATCCTTCTGCAGTTCACGGCGCTCTCTCATTTCGCTGTCGATGCTCGCCACGTAGAACTGATAACGGTTGCGCGAGCGGTTTTTCGCCAGCGTCATGGTCTGTTCGGCTTTTTGCAGCAGTTTTTCCGTGCTATCGCCGTCTTCTGGATAGAGCGTGATGCCGATGGTCGCGCGCAAACGGATGCTTTGTTGGTCGAGGACGATTGGCCGCTCCAGATCGTCCAAGACGTTCTGCGCCAGCTCCGCAGCTTCGTAAGGTTCCTCGAAGCCGGACAGCACCAGTACGAATTGATCGCCACCGAGACGCGCTAAGGCTCCGACACGTCCGCTCAGGCTGCGTAGGCGATCGGCTAGCGCAATCAGCATGCGGTCGCCGTTCTGGTAGCTGAACTGTTCGTTGACGCCCTTGAAGTCGTCCAGCCCGAGGCAGAGTACCGCGACACGGCGTTGCAGCCGTCCGGCCTCGCCGAGGATATTGTCGAGCTGCTGCTGCAGCTGCTGGCGGTTGGGCAGCCCGGTGAGAAAATCGTACTGGGTCATGCGTTGCAAGTTGCTTTCTGCGGCATGGCGCAACTGCATGTTGTGTTCGATAGAGGCGAGCAGGCCGTTGGCGGTATGGACCCAGAGGCCTAGCTCGTTTTTCTCGTGGCCCTTTGGCATCGGCAATGTGTGCTCGCCGGGGCGGCCTGGATTGATGTGTGAAAGGTGCTCGATGAGTTTGGTCAGTGGCCTCGTCAGTAGCCATTCGTAGATCAGATAAAGCAACAGGCCCAGCGCCAGAGCACGAAGAATGCCAATGACGAAGATCACCACCGAGTCCTTGACGAAATCCGCTCCGTAAGGAGCGGTGTCAAGCGTGATACGCAGATCGCCGTAGTATTCGTTGTACGGAGGACGACCAATCAGCGGGATCGAAAACGCCTGATCTCGGCCCAATATCGGGTCCGTCAGCCAGCGCGAAGGCAGCGGCATGAGCGGTCGGGATTTGTAGGCCAGGGCTTCATCGCTTGGATGACCGATCGATGCCTTGCGAATCGATTCGTGTTGAAACAGGCCTTCCATGACCTGTGCACCCATCTCTCGGTCCAGGCTGTAGATCGCCTGGGTGGAAGGGTCGCGGGTCATTCGCAGGATTCGCTGCGCTTCAGCGTCGATCAGCTGGCGAGTCTTGTAGGCGTCGAAAACGATTTGTGCGCAGCTCAGCACCAGTCCTACGGCTAGCGCGGACAACAAGACGATACGTAACAGTTGTCGCGACAGGCTGTTGCGCAGTTCGGTCAAAAGACTTTCCTTTTTCCAGGCCGGTGCTCAGCGCAAGTATTGGTAGTCATGGCTGAAACGTCAAAGGTAGAGCCGCGCCGATAAGGCAAAACGTTATCAGAACGTCTACTGGACTGCAGAACCTTCCGTCAATCATACGCTCGCAACGCGCGTAATATGCCTCGGCGCGGACGATCTCAGATCGCGGCCGACGCTTCCTTTACCTCGCAGCCCTTGATGACCATCCGAATAATCGTTTCGGCGGCGGCTTCATAGTCAGCATCGTCAAGTTTGGCTTTACCCGTAACGGTAGAGATTTGCCAATCGAAATCGGCGTAGGTCTGGGTCGCGGCCCAGATGCTGAACATCAGGTGGTTGGGGTCGACCTTCGCCATCAATCCTTGATCGATCCAGCGCTGAATGCAGGCAACGTTGTGGCTGGCCTGGGCGTTGAGCTGTTCAGCCCGCTCGGCCGGCAGATGGGGAGCGCCATGCATGATCTCGCTGGCGAAAACCTTGGATGCGCAGGCGTGCTCTCTTGATATGCGGATCTTGGTGCGGATATAGGCGCGTAGCACATCGGCTGGTTCGCCGGGCTGGTTGAAGGGCGCGGACGCTTGCAACAGCGGCTCGACGATGCTGTCGAGCACCTCGCGGTAGAGGTTTTCCTTGCTCTTGAAGTAGTAATAAACGTTGGGCTTGGGCAGCCCGGCGCGGTCGGCGATGTCACTGGTCTTGCTGGCGGCGAAGCCTTTTTCGGCGAACTCTTCGCTGGCAGCGCGCAGGATCAGTTCTTTGTTGCGCTCGCGGATACTGGACATAGGGCCTGTTCAATTCACGACCACCAGCCTGGTGGCCCGCCGCGGCATGCTAGCACCGGCCTCCGGACCGCCTCAAGGTGGGCGCTCCGATCTGTTTATTTGTGAACAACTACGTAAAGTTTTGTACACAACTAAGAAAAGACCCTGCTACTGTATTGCCACCAATGCAGCGTGAACGGGCCAACAGGATCGCTTTTCGCGTTTCCTGCCGGCCATCCCAGGCCTGCCGAACGGGTCGTTCACCTATACAAGGAGTTCCCATGAAGATATTTCTTGCGGCCGCCTTGCTGGCGCTCTCAATGCCTGTGACTGCCGAGCAAACCTACGTAATTGGCGTCGAACAGGCGGCTTTCATGCCGCATTACAGCGGCGATGCGCAGGGCAACTATCAAGGCTTCGCCCGCGAACTACTGGATAGTTTCGCTGCGCATAGTGGTATGCGTCTGGTCTACAAGGTGCTGCCCGCGAATGAGCTGTTGCCTGCGCTGTTGGATGGGCGCGTCGATGCCAAGTATCCCGATAATCCCAACTGGTCCGAGCCAACCAAGGCCGGGTATCGGCTGTATTACAGCCAGGCGGTGGTAAATTATATCGACGGCGTAATGGTGGCGCCGCGGCGCGTAGGGCGCGGAATCGATGAGCTCAGGCGGCTGGCGGTAGTCGATGGCTGGACCCCTTGGGGCTACGAGGACCGGATCGCCGCCAACCAGATCTTGCTGGTCAGCAGTGAGAATCTGCCGCGCATGGTGCGCCAGGCATTGCTCAAGGATAGCGATGGGGCCTACTACAACGTGGTGGTGGCGGCGCATTACCTGAACAACGTACGCGCCAAACCGGGAGCGCTGGTGTTCGATGCCGACCTGCCGCACACCCGTAGCACCTTCAACCTGTCCAGCCTCAATCATCCCGAGCTGATCGAGCGTTTCGACCGCTACCTCGAGAACCAACAGCCTGCCGTCGCCGCGCTCAAAGCCAAGCATCAGGTCGAGGCGAACCTGTTCTCTGAGTACGTTGGCATGGAGCAGTGGAAGATCGAGTTTCTGCAGCGACAGAAGGCCAAGGACGCTGCGGGGAGCTAACCCCAGGCGCCCGGCGTTCCGTTCTGCATTAAGGAATGATCAATTGGCTGGTGCGCCCGCTGCGCTGCAGACTCGGTTGCGTCCGCCATTTTTTGCCCGATACAACGCCCGGTCTGCGTCATCCAGCAGAGACTCCAGGTTACCGTCTGATGGCAGTTGAGCCGTGCCTATGCTGACGGTCGCGCGCAATGGCACGCCGTCGAAGTCGAACGTTGCGGCTTCGGTGGCAGCACGGATTTTTTCCGCTAGCGCCAATGCGGTAGCGAGATCGGTGTCCTTGAACATAATGACGAACTCCTCGCCACCCCAGCGCGATATCAGGTCGGACTGGCGTATCTGTCGGGCCAGTAGCCTGGCGAAGCTACGCAACAGAAAATCGCCGCCGAGGTGGCCATAGGTATCGTTAAACGACTTGAAGTGATCGAGGTCCAGAATCAGCACGCAAAGGTCGCTACGCTGGCGTTTTGCTTCGAGCACGGCCTGCTCGGCGACAAGGCTGAAACCGTGGCGATTGAGCAGCTCGGTCAATGCATCATGAGTAGCCATGGCTTCGATGCGCTGTAGGTAGCGGCGGCTGATCGAGCCCACCAGGCCGAGGACGATCGCCATGACGCCGAAGCAGATCAGCAGGTTGATCCAGAGGGTGCGCCGCACCGGCGCCATGACACCGCTCTCGCGCTTGTCGACCATCAAGTACCAGTTCAACTCGGGGATGTAGCGGATATTGATGAAATGCTGTTCGCCCTCGCTCTGGTAAAGAAACGAGCCAGTACGCAGCTCCGGTAATTGCTGGGTAAGGTCGTTCAGCGCTGGAATGTCGTCCAGATGAGTACCGCGCGGCATGGCTACGGCGCTGGCCTCGCTGCCGTCAACGACGATGCGCCGCTGGCTGTCGACGAAGTAAATGGTGCGCTGATAACGCTGCTGATAGTCATCCATCAGGCGACGCATGCGATCCAGACTCAGGCCGACCCCCGCCACGCCGAGAAATGTCCCGTCGGCCGCATTCATCCGGTAGTTGAGAAACATGGTCAGGCGCCGTACATCCACGACAATTTCCCATGGCGTACCCGCGACTTCAAAGTTATAGAACCAGCGATGCGCTGCTTCATCGGGCTGCATGGGCTGTGCGCCATCATCGGTGTAATACATCTGCGATCGACTGGAAGCGAAGAAGGCATTGGATGTGTCGTAGCGCGTCTTGATGGCTTGAAGATACCGGGTAATCAACTGTGTGCTGCGTTCGCCCTGATCGACCCAATCGAGCAGCAAGGGATCTTCAGCCATGGCGGAGGCGACTTGTACCAGCCTTACCAGATCCTTCTGCAGCTCCGATGAAATCACATCAGCGGTCAGCGGGAGTTCCGTCCTGATGATGGTGTTGCGGATGGTTTCGCGCGAAGCGTAATAGCTCGCGAACGTGGCGATCAGAAAACCCAGCCCGATGATCAGGGCAAGCAGCGTCAACAGAGTGGTTTGCTTCAAATTCGATCGATGCATCGTTGACCTCAGACCAAGACACTCTTCGGATGCCGACAAAATGCTCCGCATGAGCGAGGGTGGTTACTGCTGAGCCGCCAGACGGTATCTAAAGACATAACTAGCATGGCCGATAGCCTGTTGGATTCCAATATTTGCTATTTTGTATACAGAATCATCAAGAACCGTGTACGAATTAATCCAACAAGAGATCGTCACTATGACTTTCATGCAACGCAGTATCCAGTGGCAATTGATCGTCAGCATGGGAGCGGCTTTGCTCACTAGCCTTCTGATCGTCATCCTGATTTATTCATCGACGCTCAACGGGTTGGCTGAGCGCTATCTGCTTGGCCAGGCTCTACCGGCCACCATTGCCTCGATTCGGAACGACATCGAGCGCACCCTAATGGCACCAATCACCGCTACTGCCGGGATCGCTGGCAATACGCTGGTGCAGGAGTGGCTGCGTGATGGTGAAAGCGCAGGGCAAGCCGCTGCGATCGCGCGCTACCTGGACGGGGTGAAGGTGCAGCAGAATGCTCTGACTACCTCCGTCGTGGCGCTGGAAAGTGGCAACTATCATTCCGAAAACGGACTCTCACGTACCCTGCAACGCAGTGCGCCGAGCGATGCCTGGTTCTACAGCCTGATCGACGGCGGCATCGAGCGTCGCTTCGAGATCGATATCGACAAGGCTTCTCGTCTGCCCACGCTGTTCATCAACCAGCGCATCAGTGCCGATGGCAAGACGCTAGGCGTTGCCGGTCTGGGCTACAGCTTGAAAAGCATGTCCGAGTTGATCAGTAACTTTAAGTTCGGCGAGCGGGGCGAGGTGTATCTGATCGATGCCGAGGGCCATGTCAAGGTTCATCCGCGTACCGAGCATAACGGCCGCACCGAGCTGAGTGCGTTGACCGGTGACGATGCCGCGCGCCGGCTGCTGGCGGGCGAGCGCGAGACGGTAAGGTTCGAGCGCGATGGCGAAGCCTTCCTGGCGCTGGCGCAACCGCTGGAAAGCCTGAACTGGATTCTGGTCAGCGAAGTCCCTGAGGCCGAGATCTTCGGCGAGGCACGGCGCACTCTGTGGACCATCAGCCTGATTGGCGCCTGTATTGCACTGTTCTTCCTGGGGCTTGTGGTGCTGCTGGCGCGCGGATTGGTCAAACCGATTCGTCAGGTGACCACTGCGCTGGTGGAAATCGGCGGTGGCGGCGGTGATCTGACTCGTCGTCTGGATGAGAGCCGGAGCGACGAGTTGGGCGATCTCGCGCGGGGCTTCAACCGCTTCATTGGCAGCTTGCGAGGGCTGATTGGCGATGTGCTGAATACCAGCCAGCAACTGCGCACCGCAGTGGGCCAAGTGGCGGAAGTGGTCGACAACACCGCAGATCGTGCCGGCCGTCAGAACGAGATGACCGACATGGTCGCAACGGCTGTTCATGAGATGGGATTGACGGTGCAGGAGATCGCGCGCAACGCCAGCAGTGCCGCGCAGGCCTCTCAGGGCGCGAAAGACGAAGCGATGCGGGCTCGCAAGGTAGTGGGCGATTCCATTGCACACATCGAAAAGATGTCAGGCGAGATCGGCCATGCGGCGGAGTCGGTCACCGATCTTGCGCAGCAGGTGGCGTCCATCGACAAGGTGCTGGGCGTGATCCGCAGTATCTCCGAGCAGACCAACCTGCTTGCGCTCAACGCAGCCATCGAGGCCGCACGTGCCGGTGAGATGGGGAGGGGCTTCGCGGTGGTCGCCGATGAAGTGAGGACGCTGGCCAGCCGTACCCAGGCGTCGACCGACGAGATCCAGCAGATGATCCAGGGCCTCAAGAGCGGCGCGGAAAACGCAGTCAGTTCGATGCATGCGGGGCAGGCTGCGACCGGCACCGGCGTCCAGGCCAGCCAGCGCACCGGGCAGTCGCTGGGCGCGATCACCGAGCAGGTCGAAGCGATCAGCGACATGAACGCCCAAGTGGCTGCCGCGACCGAAGAACAGAGCAGTGTCACCGAGGAAATCACTCACAACGTTCAAGGCATCGCCGATCTGGCACAGGCCACCGCCAGCGATGTTCAAGGTTGTCGCGAGGATTGTCAGGCGCTGAGCCGCCTGGCTGATGACCTGAGCCGGCAGATGGGCAGCTTCAAACTTTGAGTGATACACGACGCGAGGGCGAACCTCGCGTCGTGCCGAATGGACTGGCTCCGGCCTGCGGCGCCGTCTGTAGGAGATGGGGTGACGCCTGTCAGTGCGCAGTGGGCGGCGGAGCAACGGATTTGGCTTGGAGTTGTTGATGGGTTGCACCCATCTACGGGTTTGACTTGGGGCGTTTGTAGGATGGGTGACAACCCATCACCGCATCCTACGTATCGCTCTTACGCGATCAGAAGTGCGCTTTCACCAGCAGGCTTGCGGTGTTCTGGTCGGTCCCGCCCACCAAGCCGCTGACGAACCCGCCATCCTCGATGCCGTATTTATCGGACCAGTAATCGTACTCGATACCCACATACAGCTTGCCCGGTTCGCCGTCGAGCGCCTTGCCCAGGTCGTACTTGATCTGCGGGTTGATGTGCAGGTTCTTCGAGACGAAATCACCGCGGCTTTCGGAGCCGGCGTCGTTCACCACCCAGTCGATGAAACCATCGAAAAGGATATCGGACTTGCCGACTGGAATGGTCATGGCCCAGGTAGGCGTGATCTGCCACTGGCCGGACGGCTTGCCAGTGGTGCCGTCGGGCTTGCGGTAGTACAGGTTGATGTTGAACCGGTCGAAACCGGGTACGTCGAGGTCGACCGCCGGGCCGAGGAGGTAGTTCTGGTTCGGTACCCCGTTCGTGCTTTCGCCGCGCTCGTACGTCGCGGCAAGCAATACGTCCGTGATCGGCCCGAACGATAGGTCGTTGCCGCTGAGCTTGCCCAGCGACAGGCGTGGGCTGAACTCACCGTAATACGTATGTCCGTCGTTACCGGAGAGGCCGTTGTACCACTTGTTGTCGACGAACAGGAACATGTCGCCCCAGCTCCAGCCGCTGGCGTGCTCGAAGGTAACGGTCTGCTGGATATCGCCATCGTCGACCTTGAAATTCTGACCATACAGATAGGTCAGGCTATTGTTCTGCCATTGCAGCATGCCGTCGGCGAAGGCTGGCGCGGCGAGCAGACTGCCGGCCAGCGCCAGCGAAAGTGGAGCGAGCTTGAGTTTCATGTCGATACCCTTTGGTTTTGTTGTTGTGATGAATGCGGTGATGCGCCTGGGCACGGTTGTGCCCAAGAGCAGAGGGGCCGATCAGCCCGTCGGTGTCAGGTGCGCTGAGGGGTCATCGCTGGTCGCCTTCGGCGGGACCTTCAGATAGTCCGGGATGTTGACCGCCAGCGTGTTGGTGCCGACCGAATCCTCGATCAGGTTGTCGGGATCGTAATCGTCCAGCTCGCCCGGTTCGCGCGGCAGGAACAGGTTGAGCAGGATCGCGCTGAAGGCGCCGATGGTGATCGGCGAGCCGAAGATGTTCTTCAGCACATCGGGCAGGTTGCTCAACACATCCGGCACTGCAGCCACACCCAGTCCGAGCCCCAGCGAGATGGCGACGATAAGCATGTTGCGGCGGTTCAGACCCGCTTCAGCGAGGATTTTGATCCCTGCAATGGCGACGGTACCGAACATGATCAACGTGGCGCCGCCGAGGACCGGCTTGGGCATCAGCTGCAGCACGCCGCCGACCACCGGGAACAGCGCCAGTAGAATCAGGATCGCGGCGATATACAGGCCCACATGACGGCTGGCGACGCCGGTCAGCTGGATCACACCGTTGTTCTGGCTGAAGGTGGTCATCGGCAGGCTGTTGAAGGTCGCGGCCAGCAGCGAGCTGCA
Organism: Stutzerimonas sp.; assembly: GCF_982611455.1. Lineage (NCBI taxonomy): Bacteria > Pseudomonadati > Pseudomonadota > Gammaproteobacteria > Pseudomonadales > Pseudomonadaceae > Stutzerimonas > Stutzerimonas sp. Next base: position 103,765 of record NZ_CEXBBO010000006.1, on the reverse strand, counting down.
GCCATCACCGAGAATGCCGCCCTTGATCCGCTTCATGTACAGCGGGCCCTTGACCGGCTGACGCGAGATCATAGAGTTGGCCGTCAGGTCGCCAGCGGTTTCCAGTGGAGTGATCAGGAAAATCACCGCGATCGGGACGAAGGCCATCCAATCGAAGGCAAAGCCGAACCTGAATGGCTGCGGCACACTGATCGCCGGCAGCGTGGCGAGGCTGGAAAAGTCCACCATGCCCATGGCCCATGCGGTGAAATAGCCGACCATCAGCGCGACGATGACTGCCGACAATCGCAGCAGCGGGATGCCAAAGCGGTTGAGCAAGATGATTGTGCCGAGCACCAGGCCGGCCAGTGCGAGGTTGGGTAGGGCGCCGGGATTTTCCACCCCGTAGCCGCCAGCGATATCAGTCATCGAGACCTTGATCAGCGACAGGCCCATCAAACAGATGATGGTTCCAGTGACCACCGGCGTGATGACTCTCCGCAGCCGGTCAATGCACCGACTGAAGGCAATCTCGACGAAAGCTGCACAGAAACCGACCCCGAACAGGGTTGCAAGGATGTCCTCCGGGCTGCCGCCGCGGCCCTTGACGATGAAGCCGGCGGCCAGGATCGCGCTGAGAAAGCCGAAGCTGGTGCCCTGCAGGCAAAGCATGCCGGCACCGATCGGGCCGATCCGCTTGGCCTGGATAAAGGTGCCAAGGCCGGAGACGAATAACGCCATGCTCACCAGGTAGGGTACGTAATCACCCAGGCCGAGTACGCTGCCGATTATCAGGGTTGGAGTAATGATGCCGACGAAACTGGCCAGCACATGCTGTATCGCGGCGAAGGTGGCGGGAAGCGGACCCGGACGATCTTCGAGTCGATAGATCAGGTCCTGGTTGGGAGCGTCACCGCTCCTGGATTCGGTTGCGGTCATGGTCAAGCCTGCCATTAGTTATTGTTCGGTCATGGGCTTTAGAGGTTGCACGGACCTCTTTTACTAACCGTCGAAAACCTGTTCGAGCGGTCAGGATGTGCCCGACTATAACAACCTGTGAACATGCTTTTAAACAATTAATTTAAATATTGTGCACAATTATGACGAAGGACAGTCAGCCTGATGCCGCCGTTGTGGCATTGCGCAAGAAGCCGCGGTTGGTCAGCGTTTGGCCAGTAACTCTCGGGCCACGTTTTCAGCGAGTCCGGCACCGGCTTCTGTCATGGTGAGGTAGGTGCGGTCAGCGCCAGCGTCTTCGATCTGCTGGGCGATGTCTTCGTACATCGCATGGGAAACGATCAGGCCGCCGAAGCCTTTACCGCGCAGCTTACGGGTCGAGATGATCTTGGCCTCGGCATCGTTCATCGCCAGGATCACTGCCTCGACTTTGTTCATCTCCAGGCACTCCCAGAACATCTGATCTTCCGCGTCGGCGAACAGGACGTGGCGGCCCTTCTCGCTGCTTTTCTCGACGGTGACGGGGTCGGAGTCGAGGCTGATCAGACGCCAACCCTTGTCCTGCAAATGATCGTAGGCGGCGCGACCGGTGCGGCCCATACCCATGATCAGGATTTGCGCGTCCCCCAGCGATACAGGTTGCTCGTCGGGGTGTCGGGTGTCGCGTTCGAGAGGAATCAGGCGTTTGGCCAGTCGATCATAAAGCGGATGGGAAATGCGGTTGAGCTGCGCCGAGATGACGAAGGACAGTGCCACGGTAATCGCCAGCGGTGTCAGCCACTGCGGCAGCACCACGCTGGCAACGATCAGTCCGAATTCGCTGTAGTTGGTCAAGCTCGACGCACTGAGAAAGGCGCTGCGCGCACGCAGGCGGAACAGCAGAAAGAGGAAGAAGAACAGCGCGCCCTTGAGTGGCAGTAACAGCGCCACGGCACCGGCAAAGAGCATGGCGTCCATATCGGGCAGCCCACCGATGCCGATCTGCAGGAAGAAACCGACCAGGAAGACTTCCTTGATCGCCCACAGCGAATTGGATAGTTCGGTGGCGCGCTTGTGCTTGGCCAGCATGGCGCCGAAAGCCAGCGCGCCCAGTTCCGAGCTGAGTCCCACGTACTCGAAGCCTAGGCCGCCGGCCACCAATGCCAGCATCAATCCCAGCAGCACCATCAGCTCTTCGTGGCCGCTGTGATCGAGCAGGCGAAATAGCAATGGGCGCAGCAATGGCAGGCCGAATACCAGCAGAGCCCAGGCCGAGGGCACCTTGCCGCTGGCAATGCTCATTACGATGAGGGCGATCAGGTCCTGAATGATCAGCACGCCGATGGCGACACGACCATGGAAGGCGCGCAACTCGCGTTTGCCTTCCAGCACCTTGGCGGCCAGTACGGTGCTGGAAAACGACAACGCGATCGCCAACAGTAGGCTCTCGCGCCAGCCGGTATCGAGAAACACCAGGATGGCCGGCAACACCACCAGACTGGAAATGCCGAAGTGCAGCAGGCTACCGCCGATGACTTCGCGGCGTACCAGGTTGCTCAGCTTGAGCTTGAGGCCGACGGTAAACAGTAGAAGCAGCACACCCAGATGCGCCAGGTGCTCGAGGACTTCGCTGTCCTGCGGGCCGACGCCGACGAGGTCGCCGAATCCGGCAAGGGCGAAGCCGGCACCGAGATAGCCGATCAGTGGCGGCAGGCCGATCGAGCGTGAGGCGAGGCCAAGAATAAATGCGAAGGCTATCCAGGTTGCTTCGATCATCTGTCAGTCCTTCTCGGCATCGGGCGGGCGCCGAATTTTAACGGGTGTGTCGTGCTTGTCGACTGTCGGGCGGCGAAAAAAGCAAGCCCGCACATGGCGGGCTTGGCTGGGGTTTCCAGATGGTATCGGTCAGTGCTGCGCGGCGCCGGTCAGCGCGTTGCGTTCCGCTCCGCCGAGCACGTTGAACAGCAGATTCAGGGTCACTGCGCTAATCGTCGCCACGGCAATACCGCTGTGGGTGATCGGCTCCATCCAGTGCGGCAGATGGGCGAAGAACTCCGGTCGCACGACCGGCACCATCCCCAGACCGATGCTCACGGCGACCAATAATTGATTGCGACGATCGCCGATGTCTGCTTCCTGCAGGATCTTGATACCGGTAGCGGCGACCATACCGAACATGGCGATACCGGCGCCGCCAAGCACTGCAGCGGGAATCGAGGCAACCATGAACGCGGCCTTGGGCAACAGGCTCAGGCTGATCAGGAGCAACCCGGCAACAGCCGTGACATACCGGCTGCGCACGCCGGTCATCTGTACAAGGCCGATGTTCTGGGCGAAAGAAGAATGGGTAAAGGTGTTCAGGAAGCCTGCGAAAAAGGTCGCACCGGCGTCACACAACAGGCCGCGACGCAGCTGCTTGGGATCGATTTCCTGACCGGTGACCTTTCCTAGCGCGAGGAACATGCCGGCGGACTCGACGAAAATGATCACCACCACCAGGCACATCGACAGGATCGGCGCGAGTAGGAATTGTGGCGCGCCGAAGTGATTCGGTGTGACCACCTGAAATGCTGGCGCCGCGTTTATACCCGACAGATCGACCATCCCAAGGCTACCGGCCAGTACATAGCCCAGCGCCATGCCGATCAGCACCGAGACATTGACCCAGAAACCGCGCATGAACTGGTTGATCAGCAGGATTACGGCAAGCACCGCCGCTGCCACGCCGAGGTAGGGCAGGGCGCCGAACTGGCCTGTGCCGCTGCCGCCGCCGGCCCAGTTCACCGCTACGGGGAACAGCGAAAGGCCGATTGCGGTGATCACCGTACCGGTCACCAGCGGCGGGAACAGGCGGACAATCTTGCAGACGAAGGGCGCGATCATCAGACCGAAGAAACCGGCGGCAATGGTCGCGCCGAAAATTCCGCTCATGCCCACGCCGGGCATGCCGGCCATTACCACCATGCTGCTGACCGCGGCGAAGCTGGCGCCCATCATCACCGGCATGCGGATGCCAACCGGGCCGATGCCCATGGATTGAACGACGGTGGCGATACCCGCCACCAGCAGATCGGCGTTGATCAGGAAAGCGATCTCTTCGCGCGAAAGCCCGGCCGCCTGGCCGACGATCAGTGGCACGGCAACTGCCCCGCCGTACATCAGCAACACATGTTGGAAACTCACCAGCAGCAACTGCAGCAAGGGCGGCCGTTTCTCGGTAGCTGGCGCGGCTTCCCGCTCGGTCACATCGTTCATGCAAAACACCTCGGACGCTTTTGTTATTGGATGGTCGCGGTGGCCCCGCTGAACGTGCGGGGTCGGGTACTCGGGCTATGGCTCTGGTCTGGGCAGAACCCTGTTAAAGCTGTCGTGGCCGTTCATCGGCTACATAGTGAGTGGATAGGGGTTGCAATGAATTGGGCAAAAAAAAGCCGCGCTCGAAGGCGCGGCCGGTGGGCGGCGATCAGTCGATCGACGCGCCCTTATCGATCCAGGCACCGAGCAGATCGCGCTCTTCCTGGGTCATCTTGGTCATATTGCCCAGCGGCATGATCTGGCTAGCGACGGCCTGTGCATGAATCTTCGCCGCCTGTTGCTGGATCTGTTGCGGGGTGTCGAACATCACGCCTGCCGGCGCAGCACTGAACAGCGGGCTGCTCGGTTGGGCCGAATGGCAAGCTGTGCAGCGCTCGTGGATCACGCTGCTCACCTTGGCGAACTCGCTGTTACCAGCTTGGCCGGCGGGCTCGGCTGAAGCTGTGCCGCCTTGCTCGGCGGGCGCGGCAGCGGCCTGTTGGGCCTCGATGCTCTGCTCGCGAGGGCTGGTCGGTACCGCATTGGGTACGCCGCCCTGGCGGTTGGGCGCGGTGACGAACGCCAGGCAGATCATGCCTACGGCGGCAGCCGGCAGGGCCCAGGCGAAGCGGTTGCTGTCGTGGCGAGTGTTGAAATAGTGACGTACCAGGACTGCCAGCACCGAGATGCCGGCCAGGATCAGCCAGTTGTACTGACTGCCGTAGGTGCTCGGGAAGTGGTTGCTGATCATGATGAACAGCACTGGCAGCGTGAAATAGTTGTTGTGACGCGAGCGCAGCAGGCCCTTGGCCGGCAGCAGCGGATCAGGCGTGCGGTTCTGCTCGATGGCGGCGACCAGTGCACGCTGTGCCGGCATGATGATGCGGAACACGTTGCCGACCATGATGGTGCCGATCAGCGCCCCGGTGTGGATGTACGCGGCGCGGCCGCTGAACACCTGGGAATACGCCCATGCGGCGAATATCACCAGTACGAACAGCACCAGGCCGAGCAGTGCCGGCTTTTTACCCAGTGGCGAGTCGCAGAGCAGGTCATAGACGAACCAGCCGACGATCAGCGAGCCGAAACCGATGGCGATCGCCATGGCTGGCGTCATGTCGCTGCCGGGTGCGATCAGATAGAGCGTGGGGTTGAGGTAGTAGACCACCATCAGCAGGGCCACGCCCGACATCCAGGTCGCATAGGCCTCCCACTTGAACCAGTGCAGGTTGTCCGGCATCTGCGGCGGGGCCAGCTTGTACTTTTCCAGGTGGTAAATACCGCCTCCGTGAATTGCCCAAAGGTCACCCGAGAGGCCGTCGCGGGGGTTGGCACGGTTGAGGTTGTTTTCCAGCCAGACGAAGTAGAACGAGGCACCGATCCAGGCGATGCCGACGATCATGTGAATCCAGCGAATACTCAGGTTCAGCCATTCGGTCAGATGTGCTTCCACGATAATTACCTCTTGCACGGCTGGCGTACCAACCGTTGTTTCTTCTTATTCGACTCGTCGTAAACGTGCAGCGAATGCGGCGTTCATTCGGAGTCCCGGTGGGGGTCGAGGAGAACCAACTCTTCCTCTATGAAAAAATGCTCGTCGCAGTTGTTGCCAGAACCGCTGCGATCGACCACCAGGAATTCATCCCGCTTTTCGATCGTCAGCACCGGGTGGTGCCAGACGCCGCGGTGGTAGTTGACGCCCTGCCTGCCGTTGCTGCGGAAGGCGCGGACGTTACCCGGTACAGGTACATCGCCAAGTGGCGCGACCACGACCAGAAAGGGGTTGCCGGACAGCGGAATGAAAGCCTGGCTGCCCAGCGGATGACGTTCCAGCATGCGAATGACCAGCGGCATTTCCAGCGCTTCGGCGGCGAAGATGCTGATGATGGCCTGGTCGTCCGGCTGCGCGGTCTCCACGGACGCCAGCTTGTGATAGCGGCGAGTGGAGCCGTTGTTGATCATGAAATAGTCGCTGCCTTCGGTTTCGATCACGTCACCGAAAGGGGCGAAGGCTTCCTTGGTCAACGGCTCTATCTTGAGTGTGCGCATGCTGTGCTCGTTTAGGTTGTCGATGCTTGTCTTCGTGCGGATGACACCGCTCAGGTTTGCCGTCAGGCCGTAGGGTGGGCTTCAGCCCACCATGGCTTGGTCACCGTGGCTAACGTGGGCTAAGCCAGCCTACGAGGCTGGTGGGCTAAAGCCCACCCTACGGCTAGGTTGTCGTAGTTGTAGGGTGGGTTGGGCCGCGCAGGTGCAACCCATTGATTCGGCGTTACGCCAAACGGCGCCGCCAGGTTACTTCACCGCCTTGCCGAACAACCGCAGACGGCTGACGCCACCGTCCGGGAATATGTTCAGACGCACATGAGTGATCGGGCCGAGCTTTTTGATCTGCTCGCTGAACTCATGCTCAGCATGCATCTCCAGCTTCTGGCTCGGCAGCAGCTCGCGCCAGAACAGGCTCTGGGTTTCGATCTGGCTGTCGGTGCCGCCTTTCACATAGGCCGCCTGGATGTTGCAGCTGTCCGGGTAGTTACCCTTGAAGTGCAGGGTGTCGACGACGATGCGCTCGATTTCACCCGGCGTGCCCAGCGCGACGATGACCCAGTCGTTGCCCGGCGTGCGGCGGCGTGCGGTTTCCCAACCATCACCCATATTGATGCCGCGGCCTGGGTTGAGGATGTTGCTCATGCGGCCGAAATGCTCGTCGGAGCAGGCCAGCGCACGCCCGCCATTGAGCGCCGAGGCCAGATCCAACTGCTCGTTGTCACCTACCAGTGACCAGTCACGGTACGGGATGCCGTGTACGCGCAGACGGGCCACGCCGCCATCGGGATAGATGTTGAAGCGCAAGTGGCTGAACGGCTGGTCGCCAGCGATCTCGTGATAGTGATGGCTGTTGCCCTTCAGTTCCACGGCCGGAAGGATTTCGGTCCAGACGGTGTTGTCATCCGGGTCACCCTCGGCGAGGAAACAGGCTTCCAGCGAGGCGGACGGCGGGAAGTTACCGGTGAAGAAGCTGGTGTCGATGTCGACGCCCTTGATCGAGCCGGGCACGCCGAGGCGGATGACCGTGTGGTCGTAACCCTCGAAGCGCTTGCGGCGCGACTCCCAGCCGTCCATCCACTTGCCGTTGTCATCGAAAACGCCCTCCTTCCATACGGCCGGCGTCGGCTGGAACAGCCGGTTGACGTCGGCAAACCAGTCGTCAGTGACGGAAATGGCTTTTGTGCCCAGACGGGCGTCGGCCAGGTTGACGTATTTTTCGAAAGGTACGGCGTAGCTCTTCATACGTTGTTCTTCTCTTCGAGTCGTCTGGGTGGTCTCTTGCTTACATCGCCTGCAGACGGAACAGGGCGATCTTGTTGATTTCGGCCAGGGCGCGGGTGAATTCCTGTTCGGGGGAGTTGTGCATGCGCTCCTCGAAAGCCGCCAGGATCTGGTGCCGGTTGCTGCCCTTTACCGCCATGATGAATATGAAACCGAACTTGGCCTTATAGGCCTCGTTGAGCGTGGTGAAGCGGTCGAATTCTTCCGCCGTGCATTGCTGGATGCCGGCGCCGGCCTGCTCGGAGGTGCTCGATGCGGTTAGCTCGCCACGTACCGCGGCCTTGCCGGCAAGATCCGGGTGAGCGTTGATCAGTGCCAGTTGAGTCTCGCGGTCGGCTCCCAGAAGGATGTCGGCCATGCGCTGGTGCAGCCCCTCGATGACATCGAGCGTTTCGTCGACGCCCTGGTCATACGCCTGCTCGGCGACCCATGGCGAGTGCTCATAAATGTCGGCGAAGGCGGCGACGAATGCATCGCGGTCGAGGCTCGATGGGGTCAACGTCTGGAAGCGGCTCATACGGCGGGCTCCTGAGTGAAAGGATGGGTCGCATGCCAGTGGCGAGCGATGTCGACACGGCGGGCAAACCACACCTGCTCATGGCCCTGGGCATAGTCGAGAAAACGCTGCAACGCGGCCAGTCGCGCCGGGCGACCGAGCAGGCGGCAATGCATGCCTATAGACAGCATTTTCGGTGCGCCCGCTGCACCTTCGGCATAGAGCACATCGAAGGCATCTTTGAGGTACTGGTAGAAATCGTCACCCGTGTTGAAGCCCTGCACCTGGGTGAAGCGCATGTCGTTGGTGTCCAGGGTGTAGGGGATCACCAAGTGCGGATGTTCCGGCGTGCTTTCCGAATCCCAGTAGGGCAGGTCGTCATCGTAGGTATCGGAGTCATAGAGGAAGCCACCTTCCTCGCGCACCAGGCGGCGAGTGTTCGGCCCGGTACGACCGGTGTACCAGCCCAGCGGGCGTTCGCCAGTGATATCGGTCAGGATACGGATGGCCTCGAGCATATGCTCGCGTTCCTGCGCCTCGTCCATGTATTGATAGTCGATCCAGCGATAGCCGTGGCTGCAGATCTCGTGGCCGTCGGCAACCATCGCCTTGATCACGTCCGGATGACGTTGCGCGGCCATGGCCACAGCGAAGATAGTCAGCGGAATGTTGTGCTTGCGAAACAGCTTGAGCAGGCGCCAGACGCCGGCCCGGCTGCCGTACTCATAGAGCGACTCCATACTCATGTGGCGCACGCCCTGAAACGGCTGGGCAGAAACCATCTCGGAAAGGAATGCTTCGGACTCCTTGTCGCCGTGCAATACGCAGCGCTCGCCGCCCTCTTCGTAGTTGAGCACGAAGGACAGTGCGATACGGGCATTACCCGGCCATTGCGGATGGGGTGGATTTTCGGCATAGCCGATGAGGTCACGAGGGTAGTCGGCGCTCACGTGTCATTCCTTATTCGATCTCGGGTCGCCGCCGTGGATTACTGAGCGACCGTCATGGGTCAATTGTATACAAAACGTTTGGCGTTTTGTAAATGACATTTCGCGGAAAATCTCTTAAGCGAGTTTTGCTTCCGTGCCATCCTGCCATGACTACTATTCGGTATTAGCAGGTCGACCGCTTAGCCGGGCTGAGGCTAGCAGGGTACGAATCCATAGTCGCTTAGTTGTAATTGTGTACAATTTTATCGGAAACTGTCTTTAATGTTTTGGCTGGCGTGCTATGCTCGCTCCAGGTCCACACCAATCACAAGAGGAGGCAGGCATCGGTGGTGCAAGCCACGATGTCGGAATCTATGGGACGTTTGACTACTCATGTACTGGATGCCGCCCACGGTTGCCCGGGCAGCGATATCCGCATCGAACTCTATCGGGTCGAAGGCGAGCGCCTCGAGTTGATTGCCACGCGCCAGACCAATGCCGATGGTCGTTGCGATGCTCCGCTGCTGGAAGGCGATGACTACCGTTCCGGTGTTTACCAGTTGCAGTTCAGCGCTGGTGGCTACTATCGCGGTCGCGGTCTACAACTGCCCGAGCCGGCATTTCTGGATGTGGTGGTGCTGCGTTTTGGCATCAGCGCTGAGCAGGATCATTACCATGTACCGCTATTGATTTCGCCTTACAGCTACTCGACCTATCGCGGTAGCTGATGGCGCCTGCCGCGTGCAGCGACGCGGCAGATACCTCTCCCATGCGTGAAGCTTTGACTCCCTTGAGTCCCCGACCCGCCTTTGATGGCGGGTTTTTTTGTTTCACGATGACTCCAGCATCGCATTTCGCTGGACTACGCCAAGGCTCGATACAGCAGGTTTATCAATCACTTAGGCGAGTTCAACATATGCCGGTGCTTTCCGAAACTTGACCCGGCTTCCCCTCGCGTGGCTCCCATGCGGCTCTTGGAAACCGGGCTTTCCGAGGAGTCATCATGGCGAAGATCAAGCTCACCAAGTCCGCAGTCGATGCGGCACAACCCCAAGACAAGGCCATCGAACTGCGGGATACCGTGGTGCCTGGCTTCCTGTGCAAGATCACCCCGGCGGGCCGCAAGGTGTTCATGCTCCAGTACCGCACGAATGCCGGCGAGCGCCGCAAGCCAGCGCTGGGCCAGTACGGCGAACTTACGGTCGATCAGGCGCGCACGATGGCGCAGGAATGGCTGGCCGAGGTGCGCAAGGGTGGCGATCCCAGCGCGGCCAAGAACGCTGCCCGCAAGGCACCGACCATGAAGGAGTTTTGCCACACCTTCATGGAGGACTACTCCAAGCAGCGCAACAAGCCCAGCACGCAGCGCGGCTATCAGGGCGTCATTGACCGCTGCATCATCCCGATCATGGGCCGGATGAAGGTGCAGGACGTGAAGCGCCCGGACGTGGCCACGCTGATGAAGAAGCTGGCCTACAAGCAGGCCGAGGCCAACCGCACCTTCGGCGTGCTGCGCAAGATGTTCAACCTGGCCGAAGTGTGGGGGCTGCGCCCTGACGGCACCAATCCGTGCCGCCACGTCCCGATGTACCCACCCGGCAAGGAAACCCGGCTCATCGTCGATGACGAGCTGGTGCGGATCTTCCGTCACCTGGAGCATCTGGAAGCCGAGGGACTGGAGAACTACGTCATCCCGCTGGCGATTCGCCTGCAATTCGAGTTCGCCGCCCGGCGCTCCGAAATCTGCCCGCTCGAATGGGCATGGGTTGATCTGGAAAAGCGCCGCGTCGTCTGGCCTGACAGCAAGACCGGCGGCATTTCCAAGCCCATGAGCGAGGAAGCCTATCGGCTGCTGTCCACCGCGCCACGTCGGGAAGGCTGCCCCTATGTCCTGCCGTCGCCGAACGATCCCACCCGGCACATGACCCACGGTGAGCACTACGGCGGCTGGACGCGCGTGCTCAAGGCCGCTGGCGTGCCCCACGTTGGCACGCATGGCATCCGTCACCGGGCGACGACCGACATTGCCAACTCGGGCGTGCCGACCAAGGTGGGCATGAAGCTCACAGGCCACAAGACCGTGGCGATGTTTATGCACTATGTTCATACCGAGGACAAGCCGGTGCGGGATGCGGCCGAACTGGTGGCGAATCGGCGGCTGGCGATTACCGGAGCATCCCGCTCTATGGAGGTGACAGCATGACAAGGAAGATGCCTGTGGCAACGCGGAAACCCGCTGCCTTACCGGCTGGCTATGCCGGCATCCACGGCGGCATCGTGGAGCTGCTGGATGCCGCGCGTCAGGCAGCGGCGCGCAGCGTCAATTCGCTGATGACGGCCAGCTATTGGGAGATTGGCCGCCGGATCGTCGAAGCCGAGCAGAAAGGCAGGCGGCGAGCTGGTTACGGCGAGCAGTTGATGGCGCGGTTGTCCGCTGACCTGACGGCGCGATTTGGGCGCGGGTTCAGCCCGGACAACCTGGAGAACATGCGACGCTTCTTCGCCGCTTACCCCCTTGAGACAATTTCCGAGACACTGTCTCGGAAATCTGGTGGAGGGCTGCCCATCGAGAATTCCGAGACGGTGTCTCGGAAATTCGACCTCTCCGAACTGGCCCAGGCCTTCGCCTTGCCGTGGTCAGCCTATGTCCGGCTGCTGTCGGTCAAAGATGACCATGCACGCCAGTTCTACGAGACCGAAGCACTGCGCGGTGGCTGGAGCGTGCGCCAGCTCGACCGACAGATCGGCAGCCAGTTCTACGAGCGCACGGCCCTATCCAAAGACAAGGCGGCGATGCTGGTCAAGGGTTCGGTGGCCAAGCCCGAGGATACCGTCACTCCCACTGACGCCATCAAAGACCCGTATGTGCTGGAGTTCCTTGACCTCAAGGACGAGTATTCGGAATCCGACCTGGAAGCGGCATTAATCCAGCGTCTGGAAGACTTCCTGCTGGAACTCGGGGAAGGCTTCACCTTCGTCGGGCGGCAACGTCGCTTGCGCATCGACCAGACCTGGTATCGGGTCGATCTGCTGTTCTTTCATCGCAAGCTGCGCTGCCTGGTCATCATCGACCTCAAGTTGGGCAGCCTGACCCATGCCGATGTGGGGCAGATGCACATGTACTGCAACTATGCCAAGGAGCATTGGGCTTACCCGGATGAGAATCCTCCGGTGGGCCTGATCCTGTGCGCGGACAAGGGTCATGCCCTGGCGCGGTATGCGTTGGATGGCTTGCCAACCAAGGTGATGGCGGCAAACTACCGGACGGTGCTGCCGGATGCCGAGTTGCTGCAAAAAGAGCTGGAGAACACGCGGCGTCTGCTCGAATCTCGCGGAACGCTGTCCCTCAAGGACGAAAAGCAGTAGTTGTGCGTCCCGACGTTCCGCCGCCGGGCTCGCGGGCTGCGCCCCGTATTTCGTGCCAAATCACAGCCATTCGGCGCTGATCCCTGACGCCTCCGGCCTGGATCGTTGATCTGAGCCTGCGCGTGCTGCGCACTTGCCAACGGCGGGTGTGTGGCTGGGAGGGGTGTAGGCGGTCTTGCTGTTCCCTTCACCGTATCACGGCGTTCTCGCCGTCAATGACTGCGCGTGCTTGCACGCTTGCGGCCTGTCGGCCGTCTTCGATCCCTGACTGCTTGCGCTGCGCCGTGCTGGCCACGGTTCCGGGCAATTCCGCCCGAGCAACCGGAGCACGATCATGTCGCAACTGTCCTTTTCCTCGTTCGATGACGCTTTGCTGGTGCGTGACGCCCAAGGGCGCTACTTGCCGGCGTCGGTGGATCAAATTCTTGAAGCGGCACGTCAGGCCATCGAGCTGAAGATGCAGCGTGGTGCTGAGTTCACGTCCCCGGCGCTGGTCAAGGAGTACCTGCGCAACAAGCTGACAGGCTTTGAGCATGAGGTCTTTGCGGTGCTGTTTCTGGATACGCGCCATCGGCTGATCGAGTACCGGGAGATGTTCCACGGCACCATCGACAGTGCATCGGTGTATCCGCGTGAAGTGGTCAAGGAAGCCCTGCGGCTCAATGCGGCGGCTGTCATCCTCTCGCACAACCATCCGAGCGGGAATCCTGAGCCGTCGCAGGCCGATAAGCTGCTGACGCAGCGGCTCAAGGATGCGCTGGGACTGGTGGAGGTGCGCACGCTGGATCATGTCATCGTGGCCGGACAGGCAGCAACTTCATTTGCAGAGCGAGGGCTGATCTGAGTCTAGGGGCTTCGGCCCCTTTTTTTTATTTTAATAAATCCGTTTCACCCAATCCTACCTGTTAACGCCGATGTAAAACTGACCCAGATGCCGAAGTAACTCTGACCCCTTTGGGCAATTCAGCGCTTCATGCGAAAGGAGGCCGGTTCATATGGGCGGATGCCTGCACAAGAACAACACATCGTTCCTTCGCACGCGTCACTGCGTTATAAAGCAAACGTCTCTTCTGGTCGTCGCTACCACCAACCGCCGCTGGCCACAAAACTATGACGTTGTCGAACTCTCGGTTCTTGGCGCCATGAACTGTCATCCCTTTCCACCCACGCACCTCGTTTCTGCGAGATTGGCGGCGCTGGGAAAAGGACTGCTCAATCGACTTCACGATCTCATCCTTTGAGAACTCCAGCTTTGCCCGGGTCCGACGTTGAGTCTCTAGCCATTCGAACACATCCCTGGCTGTTCTGGCGTCACCAGCCGCCGCGAGGACGGCGTTGATGGAGGGAGCGTCGGTCCGGTCCGCAAGTTTGATCGCGGCGAGGTACTCGCTTGCGGCTTTAGCCTCTGACTGCTCCCATGCGACTTCATACGGGCCTGCGCCTTTCTTGGTCTTGTTGGCAGCAGCCCAGGCCAAAGCGCCTTTGGCAAACGTTCCAAGGGTCGGGGTGATAATGGCGACGCTCTTGCCTCCGCCATACCAGTTCAAATTGGAGTTGATCCATGCGCCAGCCAACGGCGCAGTGGAGGTCTGCGCAACGAGGAAGAACTTCTCCGACTTGGGCGCCTCACCGGCGCGAATTGCTCTGGCTGCATTGAGTAGCTCATCAACGTTTGTCCGACGAGGCTGTAAAAGCTCCTGAGGGGCGCATACCTGGGCCAGCCAAGCGCAGGCAGGGTTGGGGCGTAGCTCCTCGCTCAGGCATTGAAACTCGTCGGCAGCAACGAAGACCTCCAACCTGTTGGCCAAGCCTGCCACCATGCCTAGGCGGTGCGCTGTCATGTCCTGAGCCTCATCCAGGACAAGGATAGGAAACGTCGAAGCCACCCAGCCTTGGACATCTCTGACCTGTGCGAGTGCACTCGCGGCCTCGCATATGCGCTCGTACTCACTCGGTTGGATGTTCACAAAACCGAGGGCTGAAGCGAGCGAACGCCAACGTCGGAACAGACGCCATGCGAAGCTGTCGATGGTCGTGCACTCGGTCTTTCCCCTCAGATTCTGAAGCAACCCAAGGCGCTCTTCCAAGCGCCTGCGAGATCCATGCATGAAGGTGAGAGCCAAGACTTTCTGCTCGCTTTGGAGAGGCGCTCCCTCCAGATGCGCTGACAGCGATGCCATGAGCATGTGGGTCTTTCCACAACCAGCACCGCCGGTGAACGCGCGAACCGTCATGGATGAAACACCCACACACCATGGTCTCCGCGAACAAAGCGCTGCGTAGCGTTATCGCCGGCACAGGCACAGGCCAGACCGCTTAAGAGATCTGCGGCCCGCTCCCTGCATGCTGGCGTCGTAGAAATGGCTTCCGCGAGACTTTCATAGGCGATGACGTCCATCTTCTTTGTCTTCAAATAGGCCACGACATCCGCGCTCGAATTTGGAGGCTGAGGGGATATCTCCGCGAGCTTGGCAACCACTGCGTGCTCATCCGCATTGAGAATCCACCCGATGACATCTTCGATCATTGCGCCATCGTTCCAGCGGATGATCGAGCTGGGCGGCTCGGCCTCCAGCCGCAGTTGATCTGCGTATTCCAGACCTGCGGCATCACCATCGACGAGACAACACACACGTTTGTGGATGCGCCTCATCAGCCTGTGGGTCTCAATGACATTTGCGTCTTCCGTTGGGACCACGCCGACTTCGATGCCGAAGGGGCGAGTCATTGTTTCGACCCAGCCTTCAGTCATCGTCAACGGCCGGAGGATGCAACGCATCAACTGAAAATCGGCACGGCCTTCTGGAACGAGGAGTGCCGGCTGCATCAGCGCACTCAATACGTCAATTCTGCTGTGCTGGAAGAACTTGCGCTTCCAGTTTGGCGCCGCGGCAGTAAGTGGGCTCGCTAGGAACGGTTCGGCTGAAAGTACGCCGTCATGCTTCTTCAAGATCAGCACAGAGGTCGGATCGGCCATGCTAGCAACAAGAGGTGAATGGGTCGTGACGAATGTCTGAGTGGAGAGAGCTTGAACCCTCTGAACCAACCGTTGCTGCGCAGATGGCGGTAGATGGACTTCGGGTTCCTCCAATGCCATCAGGAATTCACCACCGCTTGCAGCACGAGCACGACCCAGCTCGAGCAGTAGTAGCAGACCCTGCATGGAAACCAGCCCGCTGCCCTGTCTGCCTGCAGGAATACTGAAGCCATCAGTGCCTGCAAAGTGGGCTGAAACTGCTTCCATCACAGACCGACTGTCTGTGTTAGTAAGCCTCAACTGAACTTTTGGAGCATTTGGGAATGAGAGCGCAAGCTCGGTATTCAAGTTCTGAATCAGCGGTTGAATGCCCGGGTCGGCGTCGATAGGTTGCGCCGGTTCTCGCAGACGGTCCCGCTCGGCCAGCAACGCAGCTGCGGGCTGAGCCGCAGCTGCAAGCACTGTGCGTTTGAAGAGCTCGTTCCCCCACGAGAAGACTTTGTCCCACGTCCGGCTCGCACGTACCAGATAGAAACTCAGTTCTTGAATGAGCTTGCCTGGAACAGGGGCCGGAGCCTCATCAGCAAACGGATCTATAGGTTCATCGTGGTCATAAAAGTAGCGTACAGTCTCCACGGCTAGGGTGTCATGGTCGAAGCGTGCTTGAACGCCGAGCTGACAGCATAGTTTCCATTCCGGGCTGTTGCGCACGGGATGCACTTGGCCTGACGTCTCGTCAAGCCATTTCACTACTGCTCTTTCATCACGAAACCATTGGCTACTCTGTTCTGGGTCGTCGCCGGTAAAACCTGTGACTGTTGCGACGACTTTGATCCTATCGGCTGCTTGTGGATTGGACCCGAAGAAGTCATGCTCGCTCAGCTCGCGAATAAGACGATCCCTGCCAAGCACGAGAGTCAAAGCTTCGATCAGGGTAGTCTTGCCTGAGTTATTGTCTCCGACAAGAACAGGATGTTTTCCAAACTGAATAAAACCGCTTCTTACACCCCTAAAATTCTCGATCCTCAAGTTGGCTATTCGCATCTTCATCATCCTTTTTGAGAGCGCTCAGATCAAGAATTCCGCTGCCAATACCCCATAGAGGCCGTGAATCTTCGAAATGACAAAACAGCGCATCTATGATTACAGTTCACGTTCAGCGCATGCATTCATGAACAGCAGACCGGCTAAAGTTATTTTTTAAAACTTCCACTCTGCAGAATTATTATGCTGCTGCGTCTGGATAAATTTTGTAAATATAAATATGAGTGATTTAACTCGGCAAATTATTCGAAGGCCCTGTGATTGATCCATCAAAGTTAAGCAAAGATCGGCACTCAGTGTAATTCGTCTCTTTGAGGATTTTCTGTTCGTCCAGTTCGATCACATGCGCCTCACGTTTGTAGTCCTTGATTTCGTCGCGATTCATGGCGCATAAAATCAGCTGTGCGTTTGAAGGTACTGCACCCGTCAAGAATTGGAGAATTTTTTCGTAGTTGAAGTCAGCTTGTTCCTGCTGATTCGGAGTGTCGATCACAATAGCCGAAAAAGCCTCATTTTCTGCTTTGTGTGCCTGCCGGATAACGGACATGTAGTAAGCCAAGATGCCACGGGTGCTTTCCGCTGCGCCTCCGCTTCCATGGATTTTCTTGTAATCTAGGGGGGATTCGACAGGTGCCAGATTAACGCCTTGCGCATTCAGCTCCTGTAGGTAAGAGGTCAAAGAGTTTTTGAATGCAGCGTTCAGATCCTCCCGCTGTTCCTTGGTCAGTAGTTTTTTCTGTTCGGCCCTCAAGCTTCTATTCGTAGAATTTATGGAACGTATTAAAGCTGTTTTTGTCTCCATCGTCCGCTGTACATGTTTTTGAACTGCACGAGATGCTATGCTGTCTAGAAATGATGCTTCGGAAGCATTTTCCTGATTTTCAGGCATGCTCGAGGGCTCAAGCGATTTGTATTTGCTGTTTATCTCATCAATTTCGGTGCGCGTACTCTCAAGCCTTTTCTGAGAGTTAGCCAACTCTTTATTCAGCCGCTCGATCTTCCCGTTGATTTGCATTACTTGCCTTTCAGCCTCGTCTTTGTCGGCGAGAATGGAGGCTCGACTCGGTGACGAATTGTCGTGCATGGTTCCACACAACGGGCAAAGAAGAGACTCACCTTCAATACACTCGACAGAGAAGGTGTAATCCTTATCAAGTTCAGAAGATGCAATCGCTGCCAGATCAAGTTGGCCTTGTAAATAGACACGTTCCGTTTGAAGTTCGGCAATCGTCCCAAGCAGATCCTCTTGCTTAGCCTGCAATTTTGCGATGTCGTCAGAGACCTCGGAGGCGAGGATGTCGAACTCACCTTTTGATAGGGTGACCATTTTTCTGGATTGAGGTACGTATGTTTTGACTACATCAATAGCTGTCTCAATCTTTCTAACTTCACCTTCTGCAGTTTTTTTCTCAAGGTTCTGAGCAGCAATCTTCTCTTCGAACGTGAAAAATTCAGGCCGTAAATAGCCTGTGTGGTATTCGATGATGGTCTTCTGCCATTTCGCGTATTGCTCAAGATTGGTAAAGCCGTTCCATGCGTGGGACCAACTGCGCTGCTGATCTACGTAGAAAGGCAGAAAGTAGAAAGCAGGAGGCGGTGTTTCGAGTTTGGTTGAGTCGCTCCGGCTCGGCAATAGAGCCTCGAAGCCTACGATCTCAGCAAAGGCATCCGAGTATGCGCCTGTGATTTTGGGAAATTTTTCCCATTCTCCATTTGGGCGACGAAGGAACATGATGTTCCCGTATCTCCCCGCCTGATAAGTCTGATTGCCGACACTGAAGTCAACCAGGCATCGAACGTCAAACCCCGTCCACGTAACATCTAAGACAGGGTCTCCACCTAGAGCCCAAAAAAGCAACTTCGCTAGAGTCGATTTCCCAACGCTATTGTCGTTCGCCGTTATCAAGTTGAAGCGAGGTTTGAACTCGAACTGATTTCCGGATTTTAGGGTATCGGACGCCACTACTAGTCGTTTGAATACTAAGTTTTCCATGCCGCTTTGTCCTAAGATTTCTGATCAGCAGTTTGAAGTTGTCGATAGTCGGCTCATTTTTCATGACACTTGCTCAATAGTTCGTAAATGATGGCTGCTTGGATTGACTCCAGGTTCACCAGATTCTTTTTGGTTGCCTCTGGCAAAATTTCAAGTGTCAGATTCATAAAATCCATCACGCCTTGTTTTTCGAATACTTCAAAGTTGTGTTCAACCGCATCCTTAACTGCTTGTTGGTTGTCAATGGCAATCAATGAACGCTCCAGGCGCACGGCGTTGTGATAGCGTTCAAACGCTCTGCGTACCTGAATCCGCTTATTCGATTTCAGTTCAAGATCCTTGAGAATATCGTCCAAGTCTTTCTCGAATGCCTCGAGCCCCTTCTTCTCCGTATAAGACGATATAACCCGCTCAACATCGCCATGAGTGGTTCCTTTGTTCTTTATAAGATTTTTCCAATCAGCAAAATCAAAGGCTACAGTTCCCTTGCGATGCAAGTCATCAATTAATACTCGATAAATCGTTGATGAGTCATACATGGCTCCGGGAGCTTTAATGTTGACAAGTTTGGAAATTCGGCCAATAGCTACATCCTGAAATCCGGTGGTGGCTAGATCAGGTGTGATGAACCTTAAGGTTCTGGGAATAGGGTAGGAGCCAAGCTCTTTGTCGATTGCAGCCTGGATGTCTTTCAGACACTCATCATGAAGATCACCGATTGAAATAATTGAGAGCTTCAAGCCATCGGTTTTAGGAGGTAGCTTAAAGCCACAGGTCGCGACCAAATCGAGCGAGTTCAGCTTTTCGAAAAAGGGCTTTTTTCGAATCCCTTGGAGCATTTTTCCAAGAATTGAATTTGAATTTTTTTTGGTAGTGGACTTTGGGATCGAAGTCAATTTCTTCTGATTCCAAGGTGTAGCATTGACGTTTTTGATCTGATTGAATTCAAACCGCGCGAGAGATTCATCGGTCGAAGTCGCCAATACTACGTCCTCATGAAGCTCGATAAAGACAACGTAATCATCCGAGTTTTCATGAGCACCAAGAATTCGGCAGAGAGCCCAGTGGTACTGGTACTCGTACTTTTCGAATGTTTGCGCACCAGCTCTTTCCCTCTGTGCTGCGGCAAGAGGGTTTCTACCTGGCGATCCATTTTCTGTATCCAATTCTTCCCCCAGCATCCCTTGACTTTCTATCATCCTGTCGGTCCGAACTGCTGTTCTTGACTCAATAACATCCTGTTCCACTTGCCAGCCTGATCCTGGCCAGAAACGGAGGCGGATTTGGTCAATGTGCTGACCTGATCAATTTGGCAGCTTCCACGAAAAAAGTTCTTTTGCCATTCGGCTTGCTGGCAGAAGAGCTACTGCTTATGGCCGAAAGAAGTCCATAGCACAAATAGATAATAAACGAAACACATGCTTGCGTCTCCGTTTCACGGACCGCGCTGCTCCAGGTTCGCTGTTCGCTCATCCCTGACGGGACTGGCATTGGCCAGCCTTCCACATCCCTGACGCCTACGGCCCGGCTTCCAGCTTCGGGCCTGCGCGCTTCGCTTGCGTGCGGTTTGCACATCGTGGCGGCCGTTGCCATGTCCAGCCGTCTCTCCTGACTCCATCACCTTGCTCGCGACTGTAGCCCGTGGCCGCGTGCCATCAAGGCGCGTCAGGCCGTGTCCTCGGCTGCGCCTGCGGGCCGCACCTACCTGCCGCTTTTCTCCTTGACGGTCCACGTCCGTGGGCTCCTGACCGTCGCGGGCGATGAACTCAGGAAAGACGGTGGCAACAGGGCCAACCGGGTTCCTCGTGCCAACCGCACCGAACAGCCGAAAGGCTGGGCTCCGAATCTAGGAATCCGGTGTGCGGTTTGAACAGCAAACCCTTTTAGTCAGGAGAAAGATCATGCAACTCGCATCCCGTTTCGCATCACGTTCCCCGGTACTGCGCAGCGATTCCCCGCTGTCCGATGAGCAGATTCACCGCGTGGCCCCATCCATCTTTGCGGAAGCGCCCCACGAAAGCCGTTCCCAGCGTTACGCCTATATCCCCACCGCCACGGTGCTGACCGAACTGCGCAAGGAAGGATTTCAGCCTTTCATGGTGACGCAGACCCGCACCCGCCACGAAGACCGGCGCGACTACACCAAGCACATGATCCGGCTGCGCCATGCCAGCCAGATCAATGCCCGAGGCGAAGCCAACGAAATCATCCTGCTGAACTCGCACGACGGCACCAGCAGCTACCAGATGCTGGCCGGCATGTTCCGTTTCGTGTGTAGCAATGGGCTGGTGTGCGGCGATACCGTGGCCGATGTGCGCGTGCCGCATAAGGGCGACGTGGCCGGACAAGTGATCGAAGGTGCCTATCAGGTGCTGCACGGCTTCGACCGTGCGCTGGAGTCCCGCGAATCCATGCAGGCCATCACGCTGGACGAAGGCGAAGCCGAAGTGTTTGCCCGCGCCGCGCTGTCGCTCAAGTACGACGACCCGGACAAGCCCGCCCCCATCACCGAATCGCAAATCCTGATGCCGCGCAGGTTCGACGACCGCCGCCCGGACTTGTGGAGCGTGTTCAACCGCACCCAAGAGAACCTGACCAAAGGCGGATTGCATGGGCGCAGCGCCAACGGACGCCGCCAGCAGACCCGCCCGGTGCAGGGCATTGATTCCGATATTCGCCTCAATCGCGCCCTGTGGCTGCTGGCCGATGGCCTGCGACAGTTGAAAGCCTGATTTCCCTGCGCGGCAGGGGCAGGCAGCAACCCTTGCCGCGTCATTCGCTGCTGCATTCCATCATCGCAAGGAGTTTTCACCATGAACGCCATCAACCACACCGAAGCCCAAGCCATCCACGCCGCAGCCAGCGCCGCGCCTGCCGTGCTGCTGGAAGCCGCCGACCCGAGCAAGAATCTGATTCTTGTGCCGCTTTCGCGGCTGGTATCGCGCCCCACGGGCCGCAACGTGCGCAAGACCCCGCGCATGTCGATTCTCGAACTCGCCGCCAGCATCCAGCGTGTCGGCCTGCTGCAAAACCTGATCGTGACCGCGACCGCTGACGGCGAGCGTTACGAAGTCGTGGCCGGAGGCCGTCGCCTTGCCGCCCTCAAGCTGCTGGCGAAAAAGCACCGCATCAGCAAGGAATGGGAGGTGCCTTGCCTGCTGGTTGCCGATGGCACCGCCCGCACCGCCAGCCTGACCGAGAACGTGCAGCGCGAAGCCATGCACCCCGCCGACCAGTTCGAGGCATTTGCCGCGCTGGTGGCCGAAGGCCGCCCCATCGAGGACATTGCCGCAGATTTCAGCGTCACGCCGCTGGTGGTGCAGCGCCGCCTGAAACTTGCCAACGTGTCGCCGCGCCTGTTGGCCGACTACCGGGCCGAGGCCGTGAGCCTTGACCAGTTGATGGCCCTTGCCATCACCGACAACCACGCCGCGCAGGAAGCCGCGTTCTACGATGCGCCCACATGGCAGCGCAGCCCGCACAACCTGCGCGACCGCCTGACCGAGCGCGAGATTGATGCCCACCGGCATCCGCTGGTGCGCTTCGTTGGGCTGAATGCTTACGAGGCCGCAGGCGGTGGCACCCGCCGCGATCTGTTCGCGGAAGCCGATAGCGGCGTGTATCTGACCGATGCCACGCTGCTGGAACGGCTGGCGCAGGACAAGCTGGCCAGCCTTGCCGCCGAGGTGAAGGCCGAAGGCTGGGCACGGGTGGATGCCACCCCCGGCACGACCCATGCCGACCTTCAAGCCTTTCAGCGCGCCCCGAGGCAACGCCGCAGCCCGAACAAGCGCGAAGCCCAACGCATCGAGAAGCTGCAAACCAAGATGCAGGCGCTGGCCGAGGCCGTGGATGCCGCCCTGGACGCCGACGATGAAGAAAAGGCCGACGCCTTGCAGGAGGAAGGCGAACACCTGGGCGAACAGTTGCAGGCGCTGGAAGATGGCTTGCAGGACTACGGGGAAGCCGTCAAAGCTGCCGCCGGTGCCATCGTCACCATCGACCGCAACGGCGAGGCCGTGATTCATCGCGGCTTGATGCGCGAAGCCGAAGCCAAGGCGCTGCGCACCTTGGAACGGCTGCGGCAGGGTTTCGGCAGCGAAGGCGAAGCTGGGAACGACGACACAGGCGAGGAAGCCGACGACGCCCCCAAGGCCGCCGCCATGTCCGACCGGCTGGCGCAACGCTTGAGTGCCCACCGTACTGCCGCGCTGCAAATCGAAGTGGCCCGGCATCCGCAGGTGGCGCTGGCCGCACTGGTGCTTGGCATGGTGCAGATTGTCTTGCAAGGCAGCCACTACGGCCATGATCTGCAGCTGGGCGTGAAGCTGACCCAGCAGGATCGGCTGGAAGGCATGGCCCCGGACTGGCCGGAATCACCTGCCGCCGTGGCTCTGCGCGAACTGCAACAGGTAGCGGGTGAAGCCTTGCCGGATGACAGCGCCGAACTGTTCGCCGTGCTGCTGGCGAAGTCGCAGGATGAACTGGTGCGGCTGCTGGCGGTATGCGTGGCATCCACGGTAGATGTGGTGACGCCCCGCGCCACGCAGCACCAGCCCGGCGCGGAACTGGCGCAGGCCGTGGGGCTGAACATGGCGGCATGGTGGCAACCGACCGCAGACGGCTATTTCCAGCATGTGCCGAAGGCCGCGATTCTGGAAGCCGTGGGCGCGTTCGCACCGTCGCACGTCACCCGGCTGGCGAAGTTGAAAAAAGGCGACATTGCCAGCGAAGCCGAACGGCTGGCCGATGGCACCGGCTGGATGCCTGCCATCTTCGCCGCCGAAGCCACGCAGCAGGCCGCGCAGGAGGTGGTGACGGACGAGGCAGCCGAAGCACCGGAGGAAATCACCGCCGTGGCGGATGAGCAGACGCAGGTCGAGGCAATGGCCGCTTGACCCCGCACCA
This sequence comes from Stutzerimonas sp., assembly GCF_982611455.1. Lineage (NCBI taxonomy): Bacteria > Pseudomonadati > Pseudomonadota > Gammaproteobacteria > Pseudomonadales > Pseudomonadaceae > Stutzerimonas > Stutzerimonas sp. Next base: position 80,513 of record NZ_CEXBBO010000006.1, on the reverse strand, counting down.
CAGATAGCGCCCCGGTTCCGGCCGGGGCGCTTTCATGCCGAGGATTCACCCATGAGCCACGACACCACGAACCGCCCGCGCATGGCCGCGACTTACGCCCCCGGCACGATACGCGCCCGCCGCTGGCATGGCGATAGCGACGTGCGCGGCTACCGTCCGCCTCGCGGCTGGACAGCCCGTGCCGACCTGACCGACCTACACCCCATTACGGGCCGCGCCTTGCCGCGTGCCGTGTGGTGGATCATCGAAACCAAAGAATAGGAAGCTCCCCGCGTCCAAGCCGTTCCGTCTTGGGCGCGGGAAATGCCAATACTCCGCGCGCGGCAGTGGCCGCACCCGGTTTCAAGGCTCAAAGCCAAAACGCCCCTTTGCCGCCTTCGGTCAGGCGGCAAAGGGGCCGCGCACAAGGCGCCTTGTGCGCAAAAGCCATTGAAGCCATGCAAGTGGAGCGGCGCACGCGCCGCCGACATTCCGACAGCACCTCGCCGCAATGGGCGGCGCTTGTGGGGCTACGCCCCGGCTTGCTGCGGCAGGTTGCACGAAAGCGTGCCTTGCTCGACGCTGGCGGTTCGTTGCCTGTAGGTCACGAAAGACGGTTCACCGACACACCACCTGGCCTCGATGTGGAGCTTCCACGCCACGCATTAAGCATGTGGCCGCAAGTTGTGGCAGAAGCGCTCGTACCTTGTTGCTGGGGCATTGACCTGGCCGCGCCAGGGAGCAAGCCGGTGAAGTTGTCATGCGAGGATGCCGAGTCGGCCATGTCTCCATTCGGGAGCGGGCGGCCCGTGCGCCCTTATCTTGTCGTGAATCCTGGCGGTGGCGCGGCTGCGCCTTGGGCTTTATGACCGCAACCTTGCAGCGAAAACAATTTCCCCTGCGCTACGCGCATTCCTCGCGGGGCAAATTCTTTTCGCTTCCAGGCTCTCCACGGTGTTGCGACCGCTGCGCGGTGCGGCCAGCCCATCCCCCGCCGGTCGGATCACAACAAGGACGCACTGGCGCGACCTTGTTCAACCCGAAAGGAGAAACATCATGGCTAACATCGGCACCTTCACCGCAGAGAAAGACGGCTTCACCGGCACGCTTCGCACCCTGACGCTTAACGTCAAGGTCAAGCTGGTTCCCAACGACAAGGGTGGCAACGAGAGCGCACCCGACTACCGCCTGCAAGCGGCTGGCCACGACATCGGCGCAGCCTGGAAGAAGACCAGCGAGGCCGGACGCCCTTATGTGTCCGTGACCCTTGATGATCCATTGTTCCCTGCAACGGTCTATGCCCGCCTGATCGAAGGCGAGGACGGCGCACACGACCTGATCTGGTCGCGCAGCAAGCCCAAAGCGGCGTAACCGCCGCCCGTAGCGCCCCGTGCCACGACGGGGTGCTACGCTGCTAGTTCGTCCCGAATGTGGCAAGGTCAGGCGGTGGCCCATAGTGGGCTGTGTCTTCCTGTTTGGGCACCGAGTGTACGGCTATGGTCAGCGCGTGGCATGTCGGCGCGATGCGCCGCGCACAGCTTGGTGCCCCTCAGTACCGCCGAACCGGCTGCGCCGGATCGGCCCGGCCAGGCACCTACGGCTGAGCATTCAGGATCGCTCTAGTAGTGCCCGAATTGGCCAAGTCCTGGCTGCGGCGCTGCGTGAATCCAGCAACCGGGGCTTTCACTATCGAAAAAATCTACCTGAACAGGTCCGAGATCATCTTGAATGACTTGATACGCGTAATTGCAGTCGACCTGATTACCACGAAAAACAGAGACTGCCACCCGCTGAATTCCGGTCCCACGCATCCGCTGCAGCAGATGCCGGTCTTGCTCTCCAATTCCCCAACCGAACAGCGTCAACGTCAATCGCTGCGACGTGAGCACCTCCCGGTATACCATGGCCAAGTAGTAGCTATTCTGGATCGAGGACACTTTCTGCGGCATCGTTCCCTCGCTGACGAACAGCGGAACGACTTGCTCGCTGCGCCACGCCTGTAGGATTGCCTCCAGTAAGCCCGCTCCAGCGCTATGGACCTTCAGTTCCTGTTCCACAGCGTTGCGGCATAGCGCCAAGTTTCCATGGGGATAGAACACCAATGTGTTGGTTCGCTCCCGATAGGGCTCACGGAATCTCTGCCACGCATCATTGAAGGCACCGTGTGCGCCGTTTCCGAGGAAGCAATCCTTGAACTGATGGCCGTCTTCAATATTCAGACCATAGGTCATCGTCCAGTAGACGAGCAAGTCGTAGTTCAGTGAAATGACTGTGTCGAACCCCTTCAAGAACTGGTACATGCTGGGCAATCGACCGCTCACCAGATCGTATTCAGGATGCACGTTTCGAACGGCTTGAATCAAACACTCTCTGACGTTCAGGTATGCCTGATGCGTGCGATCGTCTGGTATCTCCAGCGACTTGTTGACGTTGGACGCCTGCCAGACCAGTCGAAGGATCAGCTCAAAGTCGAATGTTCCGAAAAAGCGAAAGAGGCGATTTACATCCTCGGCGAGCAATCCCGTTCGCTGGGCATGCTCCAGCAATGAGCCGTAGCCGAAGCTGTCCGAGATAGCCATGCTAGCTCCGTTGCCGAGAAGAATCGTTCCTTGTTGATAGCTGTGAGCAATCTGCGTCCACTGTGAGATGGGGAATGGCATCCTTGGCTCCTCCTTATTGTTCGTTTGCATGGTGATATTGTCGGGCGTAGGCACGGACTCATAACCTGCGCGCTATCTCCGCCGTGCGCAGCTTGGCGCCCCTTGAACTGCACCGAACCGGCTAAGCCGGTCCGGCCACTCCAGCGCATGCGCTATGGAGCGTCACTTTTCTTTGTCACAGTCCCCAGTTGCTGCCGCACTTGCGCCAGCAACTGGTCGGCCTGCTGCAGGTCGTCACCGGCATACGCCAACGTCAGCAGCGTAAGCGGATGAACCTCCATGACTTCGCACAGTTCGGCCAGCTTGTTCAGCGTCGGGCTTTTCAGGTCCCGCTCCAACGAGCTCAGGTAGGTGCGGCTGGACACGTCCGAGAACGCCTCTTGGCTCAGGCCGCGTGCCTTCCTGATCCGCCTCAGAGCATCGGGCAGCGATGGCTTGCGCGTCGTCATTCTGGACTTTCCCTAAAATCCAGAATGACAACTTATTGCGCCCTATAGGACTACAATCTATAGTGTTCATTTTGTTCTTTTGAAAGAATCCGCATCGGCGGCTTTCTTCAAAAGCGGAGAGCCTGATCCGTGTCTTTCCTGACTTCCGTGCATGTGCTTTCGTGCTTCCACGCTTCTGCGGATGCGTGGGCTTGCGCATCCCCGCTTACGAGGGAACGCGGTAAAGCGTCTCTGATGCTTTGTGCATCCGTGGGAGTGAAACCATGACCCCGCTCATCACCGCCGACGAGCGCACGCGCCTGCTGGCCAACGGCCAGGCCCGCGCAGCCGGGCATGACACTGACCCGCTGCCCGTGTTACGCCTGTTCACGCCAGATGCGCATGCCACTTGGCTGCTGGCTTCGCTCGACCCCGCCGATGGCGATACTGCCCACGGCCTGATCGACTTGGGGATTGGCATGCCTGCACTGGGAACGGTGAAGCTGTCCGACCTGGCCGCCATCGTCGGGCCACGCCAGCAGCCCGTGATGCGGGATCGCTACTTCCAGCCGGTGCGGCGGCTGTCGGAATACCTGCGCCTGGCCGAAGACAACGGTTCGATCACCGATTGAGGGCCACCGCGAAGCAGTGGCGCACTGTGTCTATTTCGGTCTGGTCTGTGACCCGTTCGGTCTGAATCGGCAGTGTTGCACCGCAGTGGTGCGTGCCTGATCGAAACGGTCATGATGCCTGGCGCGGGCTGCGGCAAGCTGACCGACGCGGCATGCCATTGGAGTGCGTTGCCGCCGTCGCACTCGGACGATTTCAGCAACGCATCGGAGTTCATCGGTCTTGACACTGCCAGTTTACGCTTCACCCATGACGTTTTGACGATGGCCTCGTAGCACGCCGTTTCGCCGTGGCGACGCCCCCCAGCACAGGGAGGTTGCCGTATGGCTGATCGCAGTGCCGAGCCGTGGTATGCCACGGCGGCCTATCTCTACGTTCTGCATCTGGATGGCCCGGCGCTGGCATGGGAGTATCTACGCCGTCATCCAGACTATCGGCACGACTGGCTGCGCCGTCGTCGCCAACCGGATGCTGCCGGGCATTGGGGGCTGCGCCTGCTGGAAGATCCCGCTCTGGATGCGCGGGACGCGCACCCGGCCTGGTTCCCCGATCACGATGCCGTGGTGCAGCTCTACCCGGATGCCGATCCTCCACCCGACGCCCTGTGCTTTGAGTTCTGGAAGCTACCGGGCCACAAATACCTGATCCATGACGGCAAGCGCTTGGTGCTGATGGCGCGCTGGCCCGGCTGCTGCCTGCGTTTCGTGCTCGCGCCAGGCTTGGCCGATGGCATGGCTTACGCCTATGCCATCCGGGCCTGCGCCGCGCCTTGCGAACGCTATGCGGCCCTGGCGAGCGAATTGAACAAGATCGCCGTAGCAGCCGGTGTCGCACCTGCGGCGACCGTCCGACCACGTCCTCCACTGTCCGCATTGCTGGAACTGCACACGCTTCAGGCGTTGGACGCGACCCTGGCGGGTGCGTCCTTGCGGGAGGTGGCCGAAGGGCTGTTTGGTGTGGATGCCGTTGCCGCCGATTGGCACGCCGACAGCGCTTTGCGCGCCCGCGTGCGGCGGCTGGTGCGCCGGGCCGATGGGCTGATGCGCGGCGGTTACCGCCGTCTGGCGCAACTTCCCCCCGTTCCGCCGCATGAGGGGGGACGTTTCGCATCCCCTGCAGAACGTCCCTGAGCAAGAACCCCAAGTTTCTTGAGACTGCCTCTATCCGGTCGCGCTGTGTGGCCGGGCTTCACCGACCGATGGAGGTACATCCCATGCGACCCGCTCCCTTGCGGCCTGCCGCCGCTCCCGTTGCCACACCCGCACAACCCCAGCGCTATCTCACCAACGATGAAGCTGCCGATTACCTGCGCCTGTCACCGCGTACGCTGGAGAAACAGCGCGTCATCGGTGGTGGCCCGAAGTTTCGCAAGTTCGGTCGCCGCGTCATGTACGCCGTGGTCGACCTCGATGCCTGGGCGGAAACGCGCAGCTTCGAGACCACTTCCGATCCTGAATATGCCGAGCACCACTCGGCTGACAGCCGTGCGCGCTGATCGGCGCATCGCCGGTGGCCATCGCCATGTCCCGCCCACCAGGGCACGCCTTGCAGCAGCGCGAACAGCTCGACCTGTTCCGCGCACTGCCGGGCGAGGACATGGCACCGCGCGATGCCCAGGACTTGATGGCCTATCCGTTCTTCTCGCTGGCGAAGTCGCGGCGCACAGCGCCGATCGACTTCCGCAGCGGCAACATCACCATCCGCGTGGAAGGCACGCAGGAGCATGGTATTGCCACCATCTGGGATGCCGACATCCTGATCTGGGCCGCCAGCCAGATCGTCGAAGCCAAGGACTCGGGCATCCAGCCGTCCCGGCGGATGCAGGCCACGCCCTACGAGATCCTGCGCTTCATCGGACGCGGCAAGTCGCTGCGCGACTACCAGCGTCTCAAGGCCGCGTTGGATCGGCTGCAATCGACCACGGTGGCCACGTCCATCCGCGAAACCACGGGAAGGCGCTTGCACCGCTTTTCGTGGATCAACGAATGGAAGGAACTGGCCGATGCCAACGGCACGCCGCTGGGCATCGAGCTGATCCTGCCGGACTGGTTCTATGCGGGCGTGTTGGACGCCGCCCTGGTGCTGACCATCGACCCGACGTACTTCCGACTCACGGGAGGCATCGAGCGCTGGTTGTACCGCCTGGTGCGCAAGCATGGCGGCAGGCAGGAATACGGCTGGCAGTTCGACTTCCGGCATCTGCACCGCAAGTCGGGCAGCAGCACGCGGTTTTCGGATTTCGCCTACGACCTGCGGGCGCTGGTCGCCCGGCAATCGCTGCCGGGATACGAGCTGGGCATCGTGCGGATTCCCGAGGACGACATGGAATTGCTGACCTTTCGGCCCGTGCCGCAGACGGCACGGGGATAACAGCGGGACAAGCTGTGGATGGGGTCGTGCTATCAGGAGTAAGGGGTGTCGTGCTATCAGGAGTATGCCTATCGTGCTATCAGGAGTACGAAAACGCCGAAAAGCCAGTAACGGCGCGGGTTTGCGATCCCTCTAACATTACTAACTTAAATTCTCTAACTATTGATAGAGAAACAGCATTGCGGTGGATAACTGCCGCAGGCCGAAAAACCAGCCAGGCAAAGCCGCAAAAATCATCCCGTTCGGCACGGCAAAAACCGCCCGGCCTTCTGTGCTGGAGGGGCATGCCATGATCGTCGCCTTGCTCAACCAGAAAGGCGGCGTCGGTAAGACCACGCTCGCCACGCACATCGCTGGCGAACTGGCGCTGCGCGGCCTGCACGTCGTCCTGCTGGATGCCGACCCGCAGGGTTCCTCACTGGACTGGACGCAGCGCAGAAGCCAGCAGGGCTTGCCCCGGCTGTTCAGCGCCGTGGGCCTGGCACGCGAAACACTGCATCAGGAAGCCCCAGAACTCGCCAGGCGGGCCGATCACGTCATCATCGACGGGCCACCCAGGATCGCAGCCTTGGCGCGCTCTGCGCTGCTGGCGGCCGAACGGGTGCTGATCCCGGTACAGCCCAGCCCCTATGACCTGTGGGCCAGCGCCGAGATGGTGGCGCTGATTCGTGAGGCTCAGGTGTTCCGGCCTGCGCTACGCGCGGCCTTCGTCATCAACCGCCGCGTCAGCACCACGGTGATTGGGCGCGAAGCACGGCAAGCCTTGGCCGAACAACCGTTGCCAGCGCTGCGCAGCGAGGTGCGTCAGCGCATCGTCTTTGCCGACAGCGTGGCTGCGGGGCGATTGGCGCGGGAGACAGCCCCCGATAGCGCTGCAGCGCAGGAAATCACCACGCTGGTCGATGAACTGTTGCGGTGGCCGTCATGAGCGACAACAGCAACCCACCCAACAGCAAACGCCCGGCCAAGCGGGTCGGCATCGGCGCGCGTCCGCCCGCCAATCCGCACGCCGAGGCGTGGATTCGCCAAGGCGACGCGGATGCGCTCAACAAGGGCGACCTCTACACCGCTCGCCTGACCCTCGACATCACGCCCGCCATGCGGGCGCGCATCAAGGTGTCGGCCTTCACGCAAGGCGTGACCGTGGCCGACTTGCTGCGCGGTTTGCTGGAGCGCGAGTTTCCAGAACACCGCAGGGAGAACACGCCATGACTACATCCGTATTGTCTGCTGCCGCACCTGCCGCCATCGCGGTCACGGCTGCGCACGCTGCACCTTCCAGACAGGCTAGCAGCGCGCCGTTGACGCGCGTGGCGTTGGCTTACATCGAGCCTCGCTTCAAGCTCTACCTGCGCTTCGGCGAACCAGCGCGCACGCTCCAGCTCGATCGCTGGCGGCGCTGCGCCATGTTCATGCCGAGTGCAATCCTCTGCCGCGTTCGTTGGCAGGCCAACGACTACGGCACGATCCGCTGGCAGCTCATGGTGATGCAGGCTGCTACACCGCTTGATGCCGTGCAGCGCATCCCTGGCGTACAGCCGGGCGCACGCCTGCTGCTGCACGCCGAAGGCGACGTCAATGTGCGCGCCGTGCTGGAACGTATCGACGCCATTGAGGCGCTGGGCATCGCTGCCATTGACGTGTCGCCCGTGTACTGGCGCACGCTTGCCAACCGGCTTGCTGCGCATTCGCCGCTGCCCGGATACACCGCCGACCGGCACGCCGCCTGGCTGGCCGGGAGGACGCTGCCATGACGGCCCATCCCACCGCCGCACGCACACCCAAAGCCGCGCCGCTTCCTCGCTCGCGCCTGCGCGCTCGCCTCGTGCTGGCGGGCTTCGCCGCCGTCGGCCTCGCTGCGCTGGCCTGGGCGGCTTTCGTGCAGCCGTTGCCGCGCTTGATCTACAACCCGTCCGACAGCGTTCCGGTCGGCTGGTATCGCGTCGATCCGCAGCGCCATGGCGCCGACTCGCTGCCACGTCCCTTATCTGTGGGCAGCGTCGTCCTGACCACATTGCCGCCAGATGTTGCCGAGCTCGCTGCGCAGCGCGGCTACCTGCCCGTACACGTTCCGCTGCTCAAACGTGTGGGCGCGGTCGCGCCGCAACACGTCTGCATCGTCGCCGGTCAGGTACGCATCGACAGCGTGCCGATGGCCGCTGCGCTGCCTACCGACCGGCTGGGCCGACCGTTGCCATCCTTGCAGCTTTGCCGTCGCCTTGAGGTGGGTGAACTGTTCCTGTTGAGCGTGACCAATCCGGCATCGTTCGACAGCCGCTATTTCGGCCCGGTCAGCGCATCCGCCGTGATCGGCGTTGCGCATCCAGTATGGCTGGAGACACGCCCATGATGGCCACCGATTCACTGCACGTTGCCGTGCCTCTCATCGTGCCATCAGACGTGTCGTTCCGGCTGTTGCTACCGTGTCGTCGCGCGTGCAGTGCGGATGCATTCGCATCGCACTTCGCGCTGTTTTCGGCGCAGCCGTCCGATGTGCAGGCGTCTTGCCTCGAACGCGCTTGGCCTGCGGCCCCAGGCTTGTCCATCTGCGCGTTCGCCGGTGGGCTGGCTGCGGTTGCAGCAACGCCGCCGGGCCGACGATGCCCGGAGCGGGAGCGAGGGGCAAAGGCGGAAGGCAAGACAAAAGGACGCGGCACCGGGCCGCGTCGAAAGCCTGTCTGCACATGGGGGTGGCGCGGCACGGAGCGGCTGCGCCGCCGTGCCGCGTTCGGCGCAAGGCCCGCGCCAATGCAGGCATGTCCGCGTGCTTCGCACGACAGGACACGCCAGAGCTTGCAGGGAGCGAGGCCATGACCGACCGCCGCGACGACGATTTCCGGGTGCGCCCCAGCGCCCCGAAGAACCGGGGCAAAGGCCAGGGCCAGAGCTTCGTTTCCAAGGTGCTCAAGCAGGCTGGCAAGGCCAGCGGCGGCAAGTCCTCGATGCGCCATTCCGTAGCCGGTGGCAGCGGCGCACGCGCTGGCCAGCGTCCCGGCTCACGGCTTGGGCGCGGCCACACGGCGGCGCGTTTCGCGGGTGCGAAGCTGACGCCCATGTCGCGGCGCGTGACCATCAAGACCCTGCTGGTCAATCAGCGCAACGCCAGCCCACAGTCGCTCGCCAAGCACCTGCGCTACATCGAGCGCGACGGCGCGGGCCGCGATGGCGAACCTGGGCGGGCCTACGGGCTGCAGACCGACGAAACCGACCTTGATGCCTTCAAGGAGCGGGCCGCCGACGACCGGCACCATTTCCGCTTCATCGTCTCCCCGGAAGACGGCGCCGAGCTGGACGACCTGCGCACGTACACCCGGCATCTGGTGAACCGGATGGAAGCCGACCTGGGGACGCGGCTGGATTGGGTGGCGGTCGATCACTGGAACACCGACAACCCGCACACGCATTTGATCGTGCGCGGACGCGACGACACCGGCAAAGACCTCATCATCGCCGGCGACTACATCGCCCATGGCTTCCGCCATCGCGCCGCCGAGCTGGCGACGGAATGGCTGGGGCCGCGTACCGAACTGGAGATCCAGCAGACCTTGCAGCGCGAGGTAGAGCAAGAACGGTGGACGAGCCTCGACCGCACGCTGCAACGCGAGGCCGGCGAGGATGGCCGTGTGCAGATCGAACGCTTCAACGAGCCCCGGCTGCAACGCCAGCGCCTGCTGCTGATCGGCCGCCTGCAACGCTTGCAGCGGCTTGGCCTGGCCGACGAGATGCAGCCCGGCACCTGGGCCGTCCATGCCGATGCAGAGAAGACCTTGCGCGCCCTGGGCGAGCGTGGCGACATCATCCGCACGATGCAGCGGGCCATGAGTGGCCAGCCGCGCGAACTGGAGGTGTTCGAGCCGGGAGACGACGGCCGCACCGTTATCGGCCGCGTGGCCGCCAAGGGGCTGGCCGACGAGCTGCACGACCGGGGATATTTGGTCATCGACGGCGTGGACGGCAAGGCCCACTACGTCGCGCTCAACGCCCGCGACGAGCTGGCGAACTATCCCACCGGCGCGGTGGTGGAGGTGCGCGGTTCCGCCGAGGTGCGGGCGGCCGACAAGAACATCGCCGCGCTGGCGAGCGATGGCCCGTACCGCGCCGATCACCACTTGGCGATCGAGCAAGGCCGGGCCAAGGCCGGACGCGACCCACAGGAAGTCGTTGCGGCCCATGTTCGCCGGCTGGAAGCCCTGCGCCGCGCTGGCATCGTCGAGCGCGTGGCCGATGGTTTATGGAAGGTGCCGGACGACCTGGCCGAGCGTGGCCGCCAGTACGACGCGCAGCGCCTCGGTGGCGTAGCCGTGGAGCTGAAATCGCACCTGCCCATCGAGCGGCAGGCCCGCATGATCGGCGCCACCTGGCTGGATCAGCAGTTGATCGGCGGCGGCAAGGGGCTGGGCGACCTGGGCTTTGGCGGCGAGGCCAAGCAGGCCATGCAGCAGCGCGCCGATTTCCTTGAAGAACAGGGCTTGGCCCAGCGGCGCGGCCAGCGCGTGATCCTCGCCCGCAACCTGCTGGCGACGCTGCACAACCGGGAGCTGGCGCAAGTTGGAAAGGACATTGCCGCCGAAACCGGACTGTCACATCGCCCAGTGGCGGACGGACAGCGCGTAGCCGGCATCTACCGGCGCTCGGTCATGCTCGCCAGCGGGCGGTACGCGATGCTGGACGACGGCATGGGCTTCTCGCTTGTGCCGTGGCGTCCGGTGATTGAACAGCGGCTGGGGCAGCAGCTTGCAGCGACGGTGCGCGGCAGTGGAGTGTCATGGGAAATCGGGCGGCAGCGCAATCTCTCAATAAGCTGAGTTGTTAGGTGCAGGCACTACACGCGGGCCATTGGCGGGAAGTGCTCCATGAGAAACGCCACAAAACTACGTAGCTTGGTCGAATGGTAGCGGTCAGGAAGGTAAACAACGCTCATCGGTCGGCTCGGCAGACCTTGCTCGGGAAACAATTGAATCAAACGGCCAGCTTGAATGTCCTCTTCCAACAGAAGGGTGGATTGCAAGACGATGCCCATGCCATTGAGTGCAGCAATGCGGAGTGCCTGGCCGTTGTTTATCTGCAATCTTCCCGACACTGATCGACGACGCACGTCCTCACCAGTGCCAAGCCAATAGGACAAGGCTGTCGGGCTGAACGATAGGCATTCGTGATGCTGCAGGTCTTCCACTGTTTCCGGTATGCCCTGATGCGCCAAGTATCCCGGGGAAGCGCACATCGTCAGGCTGTATGGAGTAAGCGGCCTTGCGACCAGAGGCGCATTCTCCGGTAACTCTCCAATGCGAATGGCGGCCTCGAACCCCTCTTCGGCTAAATCCACCACGCGATCAGAAAGGACTACATCGAGTGCGATTTCTGGATAACGCGCCATATAGATCGCCAAGGCAGGCATCAATGCGTGTGTCCCGAAGATAACGGGCGCCGTGATGCGCAGCTTGCCAGCAGGTGCTAATTTCTGGTGCTGGGCCTGCGCATCTGTCTCCGCTACCAAGCGCAGAATCTCTTTGCATCTCGTGTAGTAGTCCTCACCGAACGAGGTTAGATGCTGCCGCCGCGTCGTTCGGTTAAGCAACTGCATTCCCAGGCGCGCTTCCAGTGACCGCAGATGCTTGCCTGCCATTGTTGCGGAGACGCCCAACGTAGCGGCAGCCCCGCTCAGACTGCCTTTCTCCACCGTAAGGACGTACACCTTCATGCTGTCCAACAGATCCATTGTGAACCCACGGTTTTAAGTTATGAAACTTAAAGGTAGTTTATCAAGCAATGGTTCTCAATAAAATACATGGAACAGTTTGGCGCGCAGGTTGCAAGGCACACAGCCGCATCCCGTAGGCCGGACTCCTGCCATTTCATAGGAGGACACGGTGGAATTGAACTTAAGAGGACGAACGGCGCTTATCACCGGCGCAAGCAGTGGCATAGGTGCGGGTGTTGCACGCCTGCTCGCCGATGAAGGCACCCGCATAGCCGTCACCGCGCGCAGGGACGATCAGTTGGAACGGGTTGCTTCACAAATCGAAGCCTCCAGTGAGCAAGTTCCCATTGTCGTCAGCGGTGATGTGACAGACGCAGCCGATGTCGCGCGCATTGCCGCCGAAGCGGCGACAGCCCTTGGTCACATCGACATCCTGGTCAACTGCGCTGGCGGTTCACGCCCAACGGAATTGTCAGCATCTGATGAGGACTGGGAAGAAGCGTTTGCGCTCAACTTCACCGCTGCGCGGCGGTTGACCCAAGCCATCCTTCCAACGATGCGTGTACGTCAGTGGGGTCGCATCATCAGTATCAGCGGCTCGATGGAGCCTCGCTCGCTGAATGCTGCCACGGCTGCCAAAGCCGCCCTGCATCTTTGGGCCAAAGGACTTTCCTGCGACGTGGCCGCGCAGGGAGTCACGGTCAATACGATTGCTCCTGGACGGATCAACAGCGCCCAAGTGTTGAGCAGGCTCCATCCAACCGAGGAAAGCAGACGGGACTTCATTACTCGCAATATTCCCATTGGGTATTTCGGTGAACCGGAAGATATAGGCCATTTAGTGGCGTTTCTTGCTTCACCTTTGGCTCGTTACATCACCGGCGCTGTGATTCCCGTCGATGGAGGAATGCACTTTTTCGCTCATTAGGACGCCTTATGGTACGGCTGTCTCGAAACCCTTTCGCTTCCCAGCATAAAGAGGTGGCGTGATGGAATTGCGCCATCTGCGTTGTTTCCTGGCCGTAGCCGAAGAACTCCACTTCGCCCGTGCGGCGGAGCGGCTGCATATCGAGCAGTCGCCGCTGTCACGGGCCATCAAAGAACTGGAAGAAGAACTGGGCGTGGTGCTGTTCGCCCGCACCACGCGCAGCACCCGATTGACCCGTGCGGGCAAGCTGTTCCTGGATCATGTGCCACGCATCTTCTCCGCCTTGCAGCAGGCACGGGACAGCGTGAAGGCGGCCGCCAATGGCTTTCACGGCCAGTTGCGTATCGCTTTGTCCGATGGCATCACGCCTTCGCGGCTACCTGCCTTGCTGGCACTGTGCCGACAGGAGGAACCGGAAGTCGAAATTCGTTTCTTCGAAGTGCCGTTGTCACAGCAGATCAAGGGGCTGCACGACGACCTGTATGACGTAGGGTTCGCCCGTGCCGATGAAGTCGGCGATGGCATCGTCGCCTTGCCCGTCTGGAGCGATCCGCTGATGGTGGCTGTGCCAGCGCGGCATCCCCTGCTGGCCCACAAACGCATTCCTTTGGAAGAACTGCTGCGCTACCCGCTGGTGCTGTGCGATCCGCAGGCGTGCGAGGGGCATGCCCGGCAGGTGGATCGTGTGCTGCGCCGCGTGGACATGGAACCCTTGGTGGCCGAGCGGGTGGCGTCCTGCGACCTGATGATGGCGCTGGTCTCCGCAGGCTTCGCCCTGGGCTTGACTGGCGCCGCGCATATCACCGCCAGCCGGGAGCAAGGCGTGGTGGCACGGCCGCTGGCGGGACGCTCGCCGCTGCTCACGACCTATCTGCTGCGCCTGGATGGCGAACCCTCGAAAACGCTGGCCCGCTTCATCGAGCGCGTGCAGGCCATCGAGTCCCCCGAAGATGCCAGGCCAGCGCCAGGCCATATCCCTGATCCCCCGGAGGAACCCAAGCCATGAAGAAGGCAATGCTGTTTTCGCTGGCCGTGGTGCTGACCGCCTGCGGCCCCGCCGATACGCCAAAGACGGAAAGCGTGCCAACCGTTGAAGAACTGGCATCCGATCCCGTGCGCCTGAAAGAGCTGCGACAGCAGTGCAAGACCGATCGCGCCACGCTCGGCGACGTGTTGTGCAACCGGGTAGCCGAGGCCACGCGCAAGCGGTTTTATGGTGATGGCAACACACCTTATACGCGGCCGGAGAACCCGCCCAAGTTCTGATCGCTGGCGATTCGCCACGAACTTTTCATTTTCTGCCCGACACGCCGCAATGCGCCTTCGCTTGCGGCGTTTTTCCTTGGCCCGATGCGGCCCTAATTCTTTCCAATTACTCGACCTTTCTTCCGATAACGGTCTTTGACCGGCACCGACCCGGCACCGATCCTCACGCCATGCGGCACGTCCTTGTGCCGCGTGTGAGCGAGGAATCAGCGCAGGAGAAATCGGAGGCCAGTCATGCAAGGTCAGGGCGTGCTGTTCGGGCAGATCGCCGCTGTTTTCAGCATCGTGATCGCCGGCGTATGGAGTGCAACGCAATGGACAGCGGCCGCTCTCGGACATCAAGTACGTCTTGGCTCGCCCTGGTTCGACTTCTTTGGTACGCCGGTCTATCACCCGTGGCGACTGTTCGAGTGGTGGTTCTTCTTCGATGCCTATGCGCCGCACATTTTCGACGTAGGCGGTGCGATTGCCGGCGGTAGCGGCCTACTGGCCGTGCTGGTCGCCATCGCCATGTCGGTGTGGCGTTCACGGCAGGCCAAGCTGGTCACGACCTACGGTTCGGCGCGTTGGGCCGATGCCGCCGACATCCGCAAGGCGGGCCTGACGCAGCCGGCCGGTGTGTTCCTCGGCCAGCATGATCGCCAGTACCTGCGGCATGAAGGCCCGGAACACGTCCTGTCCTTCGCACCCACGCGCTCGGGCAAAGGCGTGGGCCTGGTGGTGCCGACGCTGCTGTCGTGGCCTGCCTCGGCCGTCATCCACGACATCAAGGGCGAGAACTGGCAGATTACGGCTGGCTGGCGTTCGCGCTTCTCGCATTGCTTGCTGTTCAACCCCACCGATGCCAAGTCGGCGGCCTACAACCCGCTGCTGGAAGTGCGGCGCGGTGCGCATGAAGTGCGCGACGTGCAGAACATCGCCGACATCCTGGTCGATCCCGAAGGGGCGCTGGAGAAGCGCAACCACTGGGAGAAAACCTCGCATGCGCTGCTGGTGGGCGCCATCCTGCACGTGCTCTATGCGGGCAAGGACAAGACGCTGCGCGGCGTCGCCAACTTCCTGTCCGACCCGGCCAGCCCCTTCGAGCTGACCTTGCACCGGATGATGACCACGCCCCACCTCGGCGATGGCCCGCATCCGGTGGTGGCCTCCGCTGCGCGCGAAGTGCTCAACAAGTCGGACAACGAACGCTCCGGCGTCCTGAGCACCACCATGTCGTTCCTGGGTCTGTACCGCGATCCCACGGTGGCCGAAGTCACCTCGCGCTGCGACTGGCGTATCGCCGATCTGATTGCTTCCGAGCATCCGGTGTCGCTGTATCTGGTGGTGCCGCCTTCGGACATCAGCCGCACCAAGCCGCTGATCCGGCTGATCCTCAACCAGATCGGCCGGCGCCTCACCGAATCGCTCGATGGCAGCGACGGCATCGAGCGCCGCCACAAGCTGCTGCTGATGCTCGATGAATTTCCGGCGCTGGGCCGCTTGGACTTCTTCGAGACGGCGTTGGCCTTCATGGCCGGCTACGGCATCCGCAGCTTCCTCATCGCGCAGTCGCTCAACCAGATCGACAAAGCCTACGGCCAGAACCATTCGATTCTGGACAACTGCCATGTGCGTGTGACCTTCGCCACCAACGACGAACGCACGGCCAAGCGCATTTCCGAAACGCTGGGCACGGCCACCGAGCTGCGCGCGCAGCGCAACTACGCCGGCCATCGGCTTGCGCCGTGGCTCGGGCATCTGATGGTGTCCCGGCAGGAAACCGCACGTCCGCTGCTCACCCCAGGCGAAGTGATGCAGCTTCCGCCAGATGACGCCGTGGTGATGGTGTCCAGCGTCGCGCCTATTCGGGCGAAGAAACTGCGCTACTACGCCGACGCCAATTTCAAGCGCCGCGTGCTGCCGCCGCCCCCGCTGGCGGACGGGCAGTACGCCGACGCGCCGCCATCGCGCCCCGACGACTGGAGCGGCCTGGCGATTCCGGCCGTGCCTGCCGCGCCGGCCGTGGCACCCGCCGATGGCCTGGGCGGCACCGACGACGGTGGCCCGCGCCGGCAGCCGGAGCTATCCGAGGTTGCCGAGTACCACCCCGAACAAGCGCCAGCCGCCAACGACCTGGCGCTGCTCGATGACGACGACGACTTGCCGCTGCCTGCCTTTGCCGCGCCTCCCGGCCAGCTCGATCCGGCCATGCAACGCACGGCCCGGCTGGCTTCCCTCGACCCTAACGACGGAATCAACTTATGAGCCAATACCGCCTCAACCTGTTCATCCAGCACGAGCACGCCAAGCGTCTAGAAGAACTGGCCGCCAAGAAAGGCGTGTCGAAGTCCAGCATCGTTGCCGCTGCCTTGGCGTCCTGGCTGTCTCCCGACGCGGGCGACCAGCGCGAGGCCGCCATCGCCAAGCGGCTGGATCGCCTGTCGCGGCAGGCCGAGCGCCTGGAGCGCGACCAGAACATCCAGATCGAAACGCTGGCGCTGTTCGTCCGCTACTTCCTGACCGTCAGCACGCCGGTTCCCGAGGCCCATCAGGACGCGGCCCGTGCCCAGGGCAAGGCGCGTTTCGAGCAGTTCGTTGAACAGCTTGGCCGCCACCTGCTGCGCGGCCGCAGCCTCGTGCGCGACGTGGTGGAAGAACTGCACCCGGACACCGCACGCATGGATGGCGCGGCGGCGCTGGCCGAAGCCCATGAACGTGCTGCGAAGCGTGCCTCATGAGCGCCGTTCCGCAGTTCCCGCCCGAGCCACGTTCGTCGGCCGCGACTTCGCTGGATCGCCGCATCCAGATGTTGCGCACGGCAATGGGGCCGCTGATCGCCACCGCGCTCGAAGACCCGGACGTGGTGGAAATCATGCTCAATCCCGACCGTACCCTGTGGGTCGATCGCCTGTCGTCGGGTCGCACGCCGCTGGGCGTCGAACTTCCCGAAGCCGATGGCGAACGCATCATTCGTCTGGTCGCAGCGCATGTCGGCGCGGAAGTGCATCGCGGCCAACCGCTCTTGACCGCCGAGCTGCCCGAAACCGGCGAGCGTTTCGAGGGCATCTTGCCGCCGGCCGCACCCGGCCCGGCGTTCGCGCTGCGCAAGCGCGCCGTGAGCATCATCGGCCTGGATCGCTATGTGGCCGACGGCATCCTGACCGCCGGGCAGGCGGACTTCCTGCGCCGCGCTGTGCGCGAGCGGCAGAACGTCCTGATCGCCGGCGGCACCAGTACCGGCAAGACCACGCTCGCCAATGCCTTGCTCGCGGAAATCGCTGCCACGGGCGATCGCGTGCTCGTACTCGAAGACACCATCGAACTGCAATGCGCGGCCCGTGACCATGTACCGCTGCGCACCCGTGCGGGCGTGGTGTCGATGCAGGAGCTGGTGCGCGCCACGATGCGCCTGCGCCCAGACCGGGTGATCGTCGGCGAAGTACGCGGCGGCGAAGCGCTGGATCTCATCAAGGTGTGGGGCACCGGCCACCCTGGCGGCGTCGCCACGATCCACGCCGGCTCCGCGCTGGGCGCGCTGCTGCGGCTGGAGCAACTGATTCTCGAAGTGGCCGTGAACCCGCCTCGTGCGCTGATCGCCGAGGCGGTCAACGTCGTCATCCACATCGCCGGACGTGGCCGCAAGCGCCGCGTTGAAAGCATCGCTCGCCTCAATGGCTTCGACGGCGCGGGCTACCGGCTGGCGGATGCGCTGGAAGTGCCGTTTCCCGAGCTGCCGCCGGTTCTTCATGCAGCCGCCGCCGCTGCGCCTTCCCCGTCCCCTGACCAACCCTCTGGAGAACTGCCATGACGCCCGTTGATGCTTTCCGTCTTTCCGTAAATCCGCTTTCTCGGCTGCCCATGCTGGCACGGTTGCGCTGCCTGGCCCGTCCCGCCGGACAAGGGCTGCTGCTGGCCGCGCTGATGCTCTTGCTGGCGGGCACGGCGCAGGCCGCCGGTTCCTCGATGCCCTGGGAAGGCCCGCTGCAATCCATCCTGGAGTCGATCCAAGGGCCGGTGGCCCGCATCGTCGCGGTCATCATCATCATCGCCACGGGCTTGACGCTGGCCTTTGGCGACACGTCGGGCGGCTTTCGCAAGCTGATCCAGATCGTGTTCGGCTTGTCCATCGCGTTCGCCGCGTCCTCGTTCTTCCTGTCGTT
The DNA here is from genome assembly GCF_982611455.1 of Stutzerimonas sp. Taxonomy (NCBI): domain Bacteria; kingdom Pseudomonadati; phylum Pseudomonadota; class Gammaproteobacteria; order Pseudomonadales; family Pseudomonadaceae; genus Stutzerimonas; species Stutzerimonas sp. The sequence continues at coordinate 62,412 of NZ_CEXBBO010000006.1, read as the reverse complement.
CTTCAGCTTCTCGGGCGGGGCCGTCGTATGAGCACGGCCAACGATCTTCCGGGCTTCGAGGTGCCGCTGCACCGCTCGCTCACCGAGCCGATCCTGCTGGGTGGCGCGCCGCGCACGGTTGCCATTGCGAACGGCACGCTGGCCGCCGCCGTCGGGCTGGGCTTGCAACTGTGGATTCCCGGTGTCGTGCTCTGGATCGTCGGCCATTCGCTGGCCGTCTGGGGCGTGCGCGTCGATCCGCAGTTCATGCAGGTCTTCGCCCGGCACATCAAGCACAAGCCGCTGCTGGACGTATGAGGGGGATGCCATGCTGAACCTTGCCGAATACCGCCAGCGGCCCGCGCTGCTGGCCGACTGGCTGCCCTGGGCCGGGCTGATCGCGCCGGGTGTCGTCTTGAACAAGGATGGCAGTTTCCAGCGCACGGCGCGCTTTCGCGGACCTGATCTGGACAGCGCTACGCAGGGCGAGTTGATCGCCACGTCGGCGCGGCTCAACAACGCGCTGCGCCGCTTGGGGTCGGGCTGGGCCTTGTTCATCGAGGCCGAGCGCCGGCCGGCGGCGGACTATCCGCATTCCGACTTCCCCGAGCCACTGTCCTGGCTGGTCGATGAAGAACGCCGCGCGGCCTTCGAGGAATCGGGGCATCACTTCGAGAGTGGCTATCACCTGACGCTCGCGTACCTGCCGCCCGAGGAATCGCGCGCCCGCGCTGCCAAGCTGCTCTACGAGAACTCGCCCGGCGACGGTGTGGACTGGCGTGGCCGGCTCGATACCTTCATCGCGGAAACCGATCGCGTCTTCGACCTGCTCGATGGCGTGATGCCGGAAATCGCCTGGCTCGATGACGCTGAAACGCTGACCTATCTGCACGCGACCGTCTCGACACGACGCTACCGCGTGGGCGTGCCCGAAGTGCCGTTTCACATCGACGCGCTGCTGGCCGACTCCGCGCTGGTCGGTGGCCTGGCGCCCATGCTGGGCGACCAGCACCTGCGCGTGGTGTCGGTGCGTGGCTTTCCGACTTCGACCTGGCCGGGGATTCTGGACGACCTCAACCGCCTGGGCTTTGGCTACCGCTGGAGCACGCGCTTTGTCTGCATGGACAAGGCCGAGGCGGAAAAGGAACTCGGCCGCCTGCGCCGTCAGTGGTTCGCCAAGCGCAAGAACGTGGTGGCGCTGCTGCGCGAAACCATCTTCCAGCAGGAAAGCCCGCTGGTCGATACCGACGCCAGCAACAAGGCGGCCGACGCCGACGCCGCCTTGCAGGAGCTGGGCAGCGATCAGGTCGCGTTCGGCTATCTCACCGCCACGGTGACGGTGCTCGATGCCGACCCGACCCTGGCCGACGAGAAGCTGCGCATGGTGGAGCGCGTCATCCAGGGCCGGGGCTTCGTCACCATCCCCGAAACCCTCAATGCCGTCGATGCGTGGCTGTCGTCCATTCCCGGCAATGCCTATGCGAACGTGCGCCAGCCCATCGTCTCGACGCTGAATCTGGCGCACATGATGCCGCTGTCGGCGGTGTGGGCCGGGCCGGAGAAGAACGATCACCTCGACGGGCCGCCGATGATCGTGACGCGCACCGATGGCGCGACGCCGTTCCGGCTGGTGACGCACATCGGCGACGTGGGGCATACGCTGGTCGCTGGCCCGACCGGCATGGGCAAGTCGGTCCTGCTCGCCAAGCTGGTCTTGCAGTTCCGCCGCTACTTCGGCTCGCGGGTCTTTGCCTTCGACATGGGCCGCTCGATGCGCGCCACCATCCTCGGCCTGGGCGGCGAACACTACGACCTGGGCGCCGATGGCGGCATTGCCTTCCAGCCGCTCGCGCGCATCGACCATGAGGGCTACCGCACCTGGGCGGCCGAATGGGTGGAAGGCCGCTTGCTGCATGAAGGCGTGACCGTCGGCCCGGACGAGAAAGCGGCGATCTGGTCGGCGCTGGGCAGCCTGGCCGGGGCGCCGGTGGAGCAGCGCACGATGACCGGGCTTTCCGTGCTGCTGCAATCCAACGCGCTGCGACAGGCGCTCGCCCCGTATGTGCTCGGCGGCGCGCACGGCAAGCTGCTGGACGCGGACGCCGACCGTCTTGGCCTCGGCGCCGTGCAGGGCTTCGAGATGGAAGAACTGATGCACAGCCCCGCCGCTGTGCAGGCAGTGCTGCGCTACCTGTTCGCCCGCTTCGATGAGCGTTTCGACGGCGCACCCACGCTGCTGATCCTCGATGAAGCCTGGCTGTTCCTCGATGAGCCGTCTTTCGCCGCCCGCATCCGGCAATGGCTCAAGACGCTGCGCAAGAAGAACGTCAGCGTCATCTTCGCCACGCAATCGCTGGCCGACATCAAGGATTCGACTATCGCGCCAGCCATCATCGAGAGCTGCGCGAGTCGGATTTTCCTGCCGAATCCGCAGGCGACCGAGCCGCAGATTCGCACGATCTACGAAGGCTTCGGGCTCAACAGCCGTCAGATCGAGATCGTCGCCACCGCGCAGCCCAAGCGCGACTACTACTACCAGTCGCGCCTCGGCAACCGCCTGTTCGACCTCGACCTGGGGCCGGTGGCGCTCGCCTTCGCGGGCGCATCCACCCCCCAAGACCAACGCGACATTGACCGCGTGCTTGCACAAGCCGGCGCTCCCGGCTTCGCGGGCGCGTGGCTGCGCCATCGCGGCCTCGACTGGGCCGCCGACCTGCTGCCGTCCGCACCGGCGGCTGCTTCCTTCTTGTCCCAACCATCGGAGAACCAGCCATGAAAAAGCGTCTTCTCGCCGCCACTGTCGCGGCCATGCTCTGCACCGTCTCTACCGTCCAGGCGCAATGGGTCGTGGTCGATCCCACCAACCTCGTCCAGAACACGCTGACGGCGATCCGCGCGATGGAGCAGATCAACAACCAGATCCACCAGCTCCAGAACGAGGCGCAGATGCTGATGAACCAGGCGCGCAACCTGGCGAATCTCGACTTCAACATCGTCAACCGGCTGCGCTCTACGCTGGCCACCACCGAACGCCTGATCGCCGAGGCACAGGGACTGGCCTACGACGTGACGAACATGGATCGGGAGTTCGCCCGCCTTTATCCCGAGCAGTACGCCGCCACCGTCAGCGGCGACCGCATGGCGCAGGACGCCCGCGAGCGTTGGCAGAACACCTTGAACGGCCTGCACACCGCCATGCGGATGCAAGCCCAGGTGTCGCAGAACCTGACCCAAGACGAAAGCGCGCTGGCCGACCTCGTGAGCCAGAGCCAATCGGCCACCGGCGCGCTGCAAGCCATGCAGGCGACCAACCAGCTTCTCGCGCTCCAGGCCAAGCAGTCGATCCAGGCGCAGCAGCTCCAGATCACGCAAGACCGGGCCGCTTCGCTGGAACTCGCGCGGCAGGCGGCGGCCACCGAGCGCGCCCGCGAAGTGCGCAGGCGCTTCCTTGGCACCGGCACGCCGTACACGCCGCAGTCCGTCAATTTCTACCCCAACAACTGACGGAGGCGGCCATGCGATGCGCTTGTGTCCTGCTGGCCGTGCTGCTGACCGCTTGCGGCCAGCAGCCGGCCGAGAACCTGGCCGACGCCTTGGCCGCCGATCCCGTGCGGCTCAAGGCGCTGCGCGGGCAATGCGCGGCTGACCGGCAGGCCGTGGGCGAGGACGCCTGCCGCGCCGCAGCCGAAGCCTTCCGGCAGCGCTTCTTCGCAGGCCATACCGGGCCGGACGAGTACGACTCGCTGGCCGAACTGCCGCCAATCCCGCCGAGCTTCGATACACCCGCCGACGACATGCAAGAAGGCGACACACCGCTCGCCCCACCGGAGGACGCGCCATGAACGACGTGACCATCATCGACCGCTTCCTGGACACGTTCTCGCGCTACATCGACTCGGGGTTCGGCCTGCTGCAAGGCGAAGTGGCGTTCCTGACTGCCACGCTCATCGTCATCGACATGACCATCGCCGGCCTGTATTGGGCCATGAGCCACGCGACCGGCCAGGGCGAGGACGTGATCGCCAAGCTGCTGCGCAAGGTGCTCTACGTCGGTGCGTTCGCCTACATCATCGGCAACTTCAACTGGCTGGCCGGCATCGTGTTCCGCTCGTTCGCCGGCCTGGGCCTGACGGCCACCGGCTCGGCCATCACGATGGAGAACTTCCTGCAACCGGGGCGGCTGGCGAAGACCGGCATCGACGCGGGTGCGCCGATTCTGGAACAGATCGGCGACATGGCTGGCTTCCCCGAAGTGTTCACGAACATCGACCCGATCGTGGTGATGTTCCTCGCGTGGCTAGTGGTGATCCTCTGCTTCTTCGTGCTGGCCGTGCAGCTTTTCATCACGCTGATCGAGTTCAAGCTGACCACGCTCGCCGGCTTCGTGCTGGTGCCGTTCGCGCTCTGGAACAAGACGAGCTTCCTGGCGGAAAAGGTGCTCGGCAACGTGGTGTCGTCTGGCGTCAAGGTACTGGTGCTGGCCGTCATCGTCGGCATCGGTTCGGGCCTGTTCGCCGAATTCCAGACTGTGCCGGATGAGCCTTCCATCGACCATGCCCTGGTGGTGATGCTGGCCTCGCTCGCGCTGCTGGCACTGGGCATCTTCGGCCCCGGCATCGCCACGGGCCTGGTGTCCGGTGCCCCGCAGCTTGGCGCGGGCGCGATGGCCGGTGCCGCTGTCGGCGCTGTCGGCACGGGCGTTGCCATCGGTGCCGCCGCGACCGGCGTAGGTGGTGCCGTAGCAGCCGGGGCGCGCATGGCGCCAGCCGCCGCCAAGTTGGCCGGCGCTGGGGCGCGTGCCGCCACGTCGGCGGCAGGCAGCGCCCGGTCGGCGTTCCAGGCCGGCTCCGCCGCTGCGGGCGGCGGGGCCAAAGGCGCGGCGGCTGGTCTTGGCAACATCGCCAAGACCGGCGCACAGGCCGCTGGCCGCCGTGCCGCGTCGGGCGCGTCGGGCGCGTCCGCCGCCGGGCAGAAGATGACCAGTTCCTTCCGTTCCGGCTGGAACGGATCTTCGGGCGATGACGGCGCAGGGGCCGCGTCCGGCCAATCCGCCGCAGGCGACGGCGCGGACGGCGCCGCCGGCTCGCAGAAGCAAAAGCAGCCCGCCTGGGCCAAGCGGATGCACCGCCGCCAGCAGATCACCCATGCCGCGACCACCGCCGCCCACACGCTTCGCGGTGGCGACGGCGGCGGCTCGGGGCAAGGCCCGAGCCTGCGCGATTCCGATACCTGACCACCAAGGAGAACCCTTATGCGATTCAAGCGACCGCAGGTGCGCTATGCCGATACACCGCAGCCTGCCACCCCGTATCAAGCCGCCGCCCAGGTGTGGGACGAGCGCATCGGCTCGGCCCGCGTGCAGGCGAAGAACTGGCGTTTGATGGCCTTCGGCTGCCTGGTGCTGGCGCTGCTGATGGCCGGCGGCCTGGTCTGGCGCTCGGCGCAGTCCATCGTGACGCCCTACGTCATCGAGGTCGATCAGGCCGGACAAGTGCGTGCGGTCGGCGAGGCCGCCACGCCATACAAGCCGGCTGATGCGCAGATCGCCTACCACTTGGCGCACTTCGTCAGTCTGGTGCGCTCGCTGTCCATCGACCCCATCGTCGTGCGGCAGAACTGGCTCGATGCCTACGACTACACCACCGACCGCGGCGCGGCCGTGCTCAACGATTACGCCAGCAAGAACGATCCGTTCGCCCGCGTCGGCCGCGAATCGGTGACGGTGCAGATCACCAGCGTGGTTCGCGCCAGCGACACATCTTTCAACGTGCGCTGGACGGAACAGCGGTACGTCAATGGCGCACCCGCCGGCACCGAACGCTGGAACGCCGTGCTTTCCACCGTCCTGCAAACCCCGCGCACCGAGCAGCGCCTGCGCAAGAACCCGCTGGGTATCTACGTCAACGGCCTGTCGTGGAGCCGCGAACTGGATTCTTCCGAAGGAGCCAAGCCATGAACCTGCCTTTCCGCTTTTACGCTTTGCCGTTGATCCTGCTGGCCTCGACTGTCCTGTTCTCGGGCTGCGCCACTCAGGGCAAGCCGCCGCCAACCATCTCGCTCGATGAGCCGGTGCAGGCCCAGCCGCTGCCCGAACCGCCCCAGCCGGTGGAGGTTGTTGCCATTCCCGAGCCGCTGGCGCTGCCGGCGCAGTTGAAGCCGCTGCCGGAGGTGGACGAGGCCAAGCCCGCGCCGGAACCGGCCGACGAGACCGTGCGCGTGTCGAAGGCCAATGCAGAGGCGCGCATCGCGCCCACGCGCGAAGGCTACGTCAATGCGACTCAAGTCTGGCCCTTCACCGATGGCGCGCTCTATCAGGTCTATGCCGCGCCGGGGCGTGTGACCGTGGTTTCGCTCCAGCCCGGCGAGGAACTGGTGACGGTCGCGGCCGGCGATACCGTGCGCTGGATCGTGGGCGACACGTCCAGCGGCAGCGGCGACGAGTTGCGCGTCAATGTGCTGGTCAAGCCGATCCGTTCCGGGTTGAAGACGAACCTGGTCATCACCACCAGCCGCCGGACGTACCTGCTGGAACTGACTTCGACGGAAAGGGCGTGGATGGCGTCGGTGTCCTGGGACTACCCGAAAGACCGGATGCTGGCCTTGCAGCGCCAGTCGCAGGCCGCACAGGCGACCGCGCCGGTGGATACCGGCCTGTCGCTGGAGAAGATCCGCTTCCGCTACGCGATCAGTGCCAGCAATCCGCCGTGGAAGCCGCTACGCGCCTTCGATGACGGCGAGAAGGTCTATATCCAGTTCCCGGCGGGCATCGCCCAGGGCGAGCTGCCGCCGCTGTTCGTGATCGGTGCGCAGGGCGACGGGCAACTGGTGAACTACCGTTTCCGCTCGCCGTACTACATCGTGGATCGGCTGTTCGGCGCCGCCGAACTGCGCCTGGGTGGAGACAAAGGCGACGTGGTGCGGATCGAACGCACGGATGGCGTGGCACGGAGGAACTGACCATGACTCAGGACGACACTCCCGACCTCGCCACGCCGCAGGCGGGGAAGATCGCGCCCGAGGCGGTGGCGCTGCGCGCCCAGCCGCGCCCGGTCACGCGCCTGAACCGGCGCACGCTGGCCATCCTCGCCGGCGTCCTGTCGGTCGCCGTGCTCGGCGCGCTGATGTGGTCGCTGCAACCGCAGCGGCGCGGTGCGGGCGAGCAGACCGAGCTTTACAACGTCGATCGCGTCTCGAAGTCGGAAGGGCTGGATGCGCTGCCGACGGACTACTCCAAGCTGCCGCCGGCCTTGCCGCCCACGGTGCCGGAGCTGGGGCCGCCGTTGCCCGGCGATCTTGGCCCGGCCATCGTGAACTCGCAGCAGCCTGTGACGGCCGCCTATGCGGCCCCCAGCCACGACCCCAACGACGCGCTGCGCAAGGAGGCCGAGTCAGCCGCGGCCTCGCCGGTGTTCTTCCGTTCGGGTGCGCAGGACGCCGCGCCGGTGGCGCAGTCGCAGGTCGCCGCCGCGCCGGGCTTCGCCGCCAATGCGGCATTCGACCCGATGGCGGCCGGGCCGGCCTCGACGGCGGCCCAGCCCGCCGACCCGACGGCCATACAGAACAGGCAGGAGCAGAAAGAGGCATTCCTGCAAGGCGCTTCTACGGAAACCCGTAATTCCGGCAATCTGACCCTGCCGGCTTCGCCGTATCAGGTCATGGCCGGGACGGTGATCGCCGGCGCGCTGGTGACGGGCATCAAGTCAGACTTGCCGGGCGACGTGATCGCCACGGTCACAGAGCCGGTCTATGACACGGCCACAGGCAAGTTCCTGCTGATCCCGCAGGGCTCGCGCATCCTCGGCCGCTACAACAGCCAGGTCAGTTACGGGCAGAGCCGCGTTCAAGTCGTCTGGAACCGGATCATTCTGCCCGACACGTCTTCGCTCACGCTCGACAACCTGGCCGGCACCGACCCGGCCGGCTATGCCGGGCTGGAAGACGACGTGGACTACCACTGGGGCCGCATCTTCGCCGGTGCGGCGCTGACCACGCTGCTGGGCGTCGGTGCCGAACTGGCCGCGCCGGAGAACCGTCAGGACGGCGATCGCATCATCATCGCCGGGCGCGACAGCGCGCAGGACAGCATCAATCAGGTCGGCCAGGAGATGACCCGCCGCAACCTCAACATCCAGCCCACCTTGACCGAGCGGCCGGGCCTGCCGGTTCGCATCATCGTCAATCGGGATCTGGTGCTGCGGCCGTACCAGCCGCTGTTCTTCAACAAGGGAACTTCACGATGAGCATAACCAGGAAACTGCGGCTTGGTCCTCTGCCGTCCAACACCAGCATCAAACTGGCATTCACATGCCCGGCCAGTCTGAAAGCCGACCTTGACCGCTATGCCGCGCTCCATGAGCAGACCTATGGCGAGGCGGTCGATGCGGCGACGTTGATCCCGCACATGCTGGAGGCGTTCATGGCGGCAGACAGAGGTTTTCGGCGCGGGGCGGCAGCGCAACAGCGGCCCGCGAAAGCCGCCTCGGCGTCCATCAGTCCCGAAGCCCGCGCGCAGTGAACCGGCTCTGGCCGGCGCGCCGGGCGGCCTCGATCAGTGCCGCGCTGGCCGGGCTGTCCTTGCCGGCGAAAGCGTAGAAGCGCGCCGCCGGCAGTTCGGGCAGGCCGTCGTCGCGGCCCAGCACGCGCAAGCCTTCGCCGCGCTGGCTGTCGGCGATGACGGTGATGGCAAAGCCCGCGCGCGCCGCCGACAGGCATCCGGCCATGCTGCTGCTCTCGAAGACGATGCGCCAGGTGCGATCCGTTTGGCCCAGCGCGGTCACGGCCGACTCGCGGTACACGCACGGCTCGGGGAAGACGGCCAGCGGCAGCGGTTCACCGGCCGCCAGGGGCTGATCCGCCGCATACGCCCAGACCAGGGGTTCTTCCCACAACAACGTGCCGCTGCCCTCGACGCGGCTGCATTGCTTGCCAAAGACGAGATCCAGCCGGCCCCGCTCGTGCTGGCGCAGCAGGTCGGCAGTGATGCCGACCTTCAGTTCGACCGTGGCTTCGGGATGCCACTGCCGGAAGCGTTGCAGCACCTGGGGCAGCCAGGCACCGGCAAAGTCTTCCGAAGCACCGATGCGCAGCCGTCCGCGCAGCGGTGTGCCCCGCAGCTTGGCGCGCGCCTCGCGTTCCAGATCGAGGATGTTGCGGCCATAGGCATACAAGGTGTCGCCGGCCTGGGTCAGTTCCAGGCGGCGCGTGGTGCGCGCCAGCAGGCTGGCGCCGGCGATCTGTTCCAGGCGACGCATGTGCCCGCTGACGGCGGAAGGCGTCAGCGCCAGCCGCTCGGCCGCCGTGGCGAAGCTGCCGCTGTCCACGATTTCGAGGAAGGTGCGCAGGAGCACCGTCTCCAGCGGCGGGCCATCGGCGATGGGAGATGTGTTCATTCGGTAATTCAACGCAAAAAATCATCAATGATGAATGATTATTCTCTAATCGAAGGGAGTCGTCCAGCTACGCTGGCGCATCTTCATGATGAGAGACAAGCCTATGCAGAACTACCACTTCGCTTCGACCGAACGGCTCGACATCGCCTATCTCGAATGGAACCCGCAGGGCAGTAGAACGGCCATCCTGCTGCACGGCTGGCCGGACAGCCCCGAATGCTGGAAGGCCGTGGCGCCTGTTCTGGCCGATGCCGGCTACCGAGTGCTGGCGCCGGCGTTGCGCGGCTTCGCGCCGACCCGGTTCCGTGATGCCGCCACGCCGCGCAGCGGCCAGTTGTCCGCGCTGGGCCGCGACCTGCTCAACTTCATCGATGCCCTTGGGCTGGAGAGCCCGGCGCTGATCGGCCATGACTGGGGCGCACGCGCGGCCGCGAATGCCTGCGGCCTGCGTGACCGCGTGGCCTCGCATCTGGTGATGCTGTCGGTCGGCTATGGCACCAACGATCCGAACCAGCCGCTGACGCTGCCGCAGGCGCGCAACTACTGGTATCACTGGTACATGGCCACGCCGCGCGGTGCCCGCGTCGTACAGGAGGAACGCGAGGCGTTTGCCCGCACGATGTGGGACACCTGGGCACCGGCCGGCTGGTACGACCCAGCCGATTTCGACGAGGCGGTGCGTGCATTCCAGGGGGAGGATTGGGCCGAGATCGTGCTGCACTCCTACCGCCACCGCTGGGGCTTCGCCGAGGGCGACCCGGCCTATGCCGGGGATGAGGCGCGGCTGCACCCGGCCCCGGTGCTGTCGGTGCCGGCGCTGGTGCTGCATGGCGGTGCCGATACCTGCAACCACCCCGACAGTTCCAAAGGCAGGGAGGCATTCTTCAAGGGCAGCTACGAACGGCAAGTGCTCGATGGCGTGGGACACTTCCCGCAGCGCGAAGCGCCGCAGCCCGTGGCCGAGGCCATCCTGCGGTTCTGCCAACTGAAGTAAGTGGCAAGCCCCCTTGAACGCGCAGCCAAACGCTGCGCGTTCTTCGTTCTGGATGAGATGCGAAGGAGTGGGCTATGATGAACAAACAAGCCTGCCAACCCTCGGCAATCGTCACCGCTACAGTGCGATCCGGCTTGCTTTCCCAAGGCTCTTATGTGGCTCCCAGCCCACAACGCCGCCTCCCATGCAGGCGATACGAAACAGAGCTAACCTATTGCCCCGTATATGGTTTCAAGCCCCGCGTGATTTACACGCAAGGCTTGACACAGGCCCTTTTTTGTGTGGGAGCCTGGTTTGTAGGAGCGGAGGGGGGGCACCCAGTTCTTGCTCGCGAAGCTGTATGGCTTTTTGCGGCATAGCCCATTGACGGGGTTTACGAGGCATTGGTTTCGCCCTGCTGGGCGAGTCCCTTTTGGCAGTCGCCCCAAAAGGAACCAAAAAGTCTTGCCCCTGCATCCGGGTCTCGCTGCGCTCGACTTCCCTCATTACACCCGCGTTCCGGGGGACGGCGTACAAGGGCCATCCATGGCCCTTTACGCCTCTCGCGGCATCCATGCCGCTCGCTCCCCTCCACGCGGATTCCATTCGGCCTCCTGAAAGGGGCGTTTGGTGTCGTCTGATGGTTTGTTCGTCAGCAAACGAGCGAAGCGTTTTGCGGCTATCGCTGTTTCGAAACTTGCAGACGACTCGGTCCCGAATCCCCTTCAGGAGGCCGAGCGTAGGCGTTGCGTAGGGGGTCGCGAGGCATGGATGCCGAGCGAGGAGTGATGGGACAGGGATGTCCCTTCGCGACGATCCCCGGAGCAATGCCGAAGTGAGGGGAGTTTTGCGAAGCAAAAACCCGGATGTTGGGGTGGCCTTCTTTTTGGTTACTTTTTCTTGGTCACACAAGAAAAAGTGACGCGCCGTGCAAGGCGCAACCCGCGGGTCGGGGCAAGGAACGCGCGGCGTCGTACGCGAACGCTGGCGCCGGGACCACGCAATCCACCTTTCAACGACTCATCAACGAAGCCGCCCCCGCACCCCCAAACAGCGCAGCGCTGGCCCGGTTGAACCAAACCTGCCCCTTACCCGTGCGCAGATAACGCGCCGCACCATGGGCGCCGAGGCCGTAGGCCAGCTTGCAGCACAGATCCAGCACCGCCCAGGTCAGGATCATCACCAGCAGCTGCGGCATGAAGGGCCGATCCGCGCTGAGGAACTGCGGCAGGAAGGCCGCGAAGAAGAGGATGTCCTTGGGATTGCTGGCGCCCAGGCCGAACGCACGCCAGAACAACTGGCGAAAACGCGGACTCACCTCGGCGGTGGCGACGCTGGCGCCGCTCTGTGGACGACGCGAGTCTTGCCAGCTCTGCCACGCCAGGTAGAACAGATAGAAGGCGCCAACGATCTTCAGCAAGCTGAATACCTGTTCCGATGCCAGCAGCAGCGCGCCAAGCCCGAGTGCGGACGCACTCAGAAGGCAGATCGACGCGCTGACGCCTCCAACGAACGCCGGCCAGGAACGGCGCAGCCCGTAGTTGAGGCTGTTGCTGATCATCAGCAGCGACAGCGGACCGGGGATCAGAATCACCACCAATGCTGCGCTTGCGAACAATAACCAGGTTTCCAGACTCATTTCCGTGCTCCTCACAGTGCTGTGTTTCAGTGTTTCGTACCGGGTTAGGTAGCCCGGCGCTCGTGGTGCCTGCGGAGCGCTCCGTAGGATGAGTGAAACCCATCGCTTTCGCGTCGCTCATCTGTGCCGCGCTCGATGGGTTACGGCGCATTTGCTCGCGGCTTTCTGCCCTATAAACTCAAAAGGCCCCGCCGCAAGAAGCGGCGGGGCCAGACCAGTCGCCTTGCTTAAAGGAAGGCGAACTTGGCGATAAAGATCACGCACAGCACATACAGGCTGACCGATACCTTGTCACGTTGCCCGGTCAGCAACTTCAACGTCGCGTAGGTCAGAAAGCCCAGTGCGATGCCGTTGGCGATAGAGAAGGTCAGCGGCATCATCACCACGGTGACGATAGCCGGGATGGTGTCGGTATGGTCCTTCCAATCGATATGGGCCATGCCGCTCATCATCAGCATCGCTACATAGATCAGCGCGCCGGCAGTGGCGTAAGCGGGAATCATGCCGGCCAGCGGGGCGAAGAACATCGCCGCGAGGAACAACAGACCCACCGTGATGGCCGTCAATCCGGTGCGACCGCCTGCGGCGACGCCTGAGGCGCTTTCTACATAGCTGGTTACGGGCGGACAGCCGACCAGTGCACCGACCACGCTCGAGGTGCTGTCAGCCTTCAATGCACGAGACAGCCCTTGAATCTTTCCATCTTCATCGACCAGGTTGGCCCGATGCGCCACACCCATCAGCGTGCCGGCGGTATCGAACATGTTCACGAAGAGGAACGCCAGAATCACGCTGACCATCGACACATTCAGCGCGCCGGCGATATCCATCGCCAACCAGGTGGGCGCCAGGCTTGGTGGCATCGAAACCAGACCGTTGAATTCCACCAGGCCCAAACCCCAGCCGATGCCGGTGACCGCCAGCATGCTCAGCAGAATCGCGCCGAACACGTTGCGGTGGCTGAGTACCGCGATCATTAGAAAGCAGAGCGCTGCCAGCAGCGCGGTCGGTTCGCTGAACGAGCCCATGGTGATCAGGGTTGCCGGGCTGTCGACGACAATTCCGGCGGTCTTCAGGCCGATCAGGCCGAGGAACAGACCGACGCCCGCACCCATGGCGAAGCGCAGACTCATGGGGATGCTATTCAATAGCCACTCACGGATTCGCGAGAGGCTCATAATCACGAAGAGCACACCGGAGATGAACACAGCACCCAAGGCGATCTGCCAGCTGTAGCCCATCTCGCCGACTACGGTATAGGTGAAGAACGCGTTGAGGCCCATGCCGGGTGCCAGACCTACTGGCCAGTTGGCATACAGGCCCATCAGGAAACAGCCAAGCGCTGCGCCTATGCAGGTTGCGACGAAGGCGGCACCGTGGTCGACACCGGCCTCGGCCATGATGTTCGGGTTGACGAAGATGATGTAGGCCATGGTGACGAAAGTCGTCAGGCCTGCGAGCAGTTCGGTTTTGACGCTGGTGCGGTGAACGCTGAGCTTGAAGAATCGGTCGAGCAAGCCCGCGTTCTCCGGTTGCAGCCCGAGGGTCTGCTGTTCCTGTTTGGTCGTATCCACGAGGTGTTCCTCATCGTTCTTGTTGTCTATCACCCAGAGCGGTGCTCTCGAGGGCAGGTGATGGTGAGGCTCGTCCTGTTCGGTTTGTTGACCGAAGGGTCAGGAAGGCTTGACGCGATTATGCTTTTGTATACAAGAATTGCAACTTGATTTGCATAGATTCAGTCTTTCAGGTGAGTCTTCAGGTGCTTTGGCGATAGCCGGTCCGACGGCGTCGAGGGACAAGCGTATCGGCGACAATCAGCCACAAGCCTGATTGTGCACAATTAATTCCGATTTATTTCGCTATTTCACTAATGGCTACTGCCAGCCAGGCGCTGAAAGGCAGTAAAGTTCGGGTCTGCCGATATTTCCGACGCGAGTCACCATGAACGAACAGTTGCAGCCTCTGAAAAAGCCGACACGAAACGGCAAGGCCCGAACCGGGACCCAGGACGACATCGTTTACGCCCATATTTTCGACGCTATTCTCGAACAGCGATTGGCGCCGGGTACCAAGCTCAGCGAAGAAGCGCTGGGCGAAATATTCGGCGTTAGCCGCACCATCATCCGGCGCGCATTGTCGCGGCTGGCTCACGAAGGCGTCGTGTTGCTGCGCCCCAACCGCGGAGCGGTAGTGGCCAGTCCCAGCGTCGAAGAAGCCCGGCAGATATTCTTCGCGCGACGGCTGGTTGAGCGCGCCATAACCGAACTGGCGGTACAGCATGCCAGCGCCGAGCAACTGGCGGAGCTGCGGCAAATGGTGACGGACGAGCAGGACTGCTTCGCTCGGGGTGACCGCGGTGCCGGTATCCGACTATCCGGAGAATTTCACCTGAAGCTGGCTGAAGCGGCAAAAAATGCACCGCTGGTGAGCTTTCAACGCAGCCTGGTATCCCAAACGTCGCTGATCATCGCCCAGTACGAGAGCGGCAACCGCTCACATTGCTCCTTCGATGAGCATAACGAGCTGATCGATGCCATCGCTGCCCGCGACAGCGCAAAAGCGGTGAGCCTGATGATGCATCACATGGATCACATCGACAGCAAACTCAACCTCGACGAAGACAGCGCCTCGGATGATCTGCACGCCGTTTTCTCGCACCTGGTGCTTGGCAAGAAGAAGCCGCGCGTACTGCGCTGAGGCGGGGGCGGCTTTGGTGGGCTGAAGCCCACCTTACGGGAGGGGGAAGTGCTGGCCTTCGCTGCTGCGCACTGACAGCCCACCGCGTGGGCCTGCTTGATGACGTGGTGGTTGGCGATAATCACAGTGCAAAGTAGGGTGGGCCGGGCGGCGTTCCGCTTCAGCCACCGATTCACCTTTGTACTCCGCCACGGTGGGCTGAAGCCCACCCTACGGGTTGTTCTCCCGCCCTACGGCCGCCGCGGCTTTCTCGTCCAGCTATCCAGCCTCCAGCGCTGTTATCGTCTTTACCCTTTCTTGTGCACCGAAACCCCGGCAGCGTAGGTTTCCTTCACTGCGCGGTCGTCGCCAAGCATCATCAGTGCGAACAGCCGCTCTTCCAGCGTCTTGGCCTGGCGCATGCGGTAGTCGATCAGCGGCGTGGCTTTATAGTCGAGCACCACGAAATCGGCATCCTTGCCCGGCTGCAAGTTGCCGATGCGATCGTCCAGATAAAGCGCCCGAGCGCCGCCCAGCGTCGCGAGGTAGAGCGACTTGAACGGATCCAGCTTCTTACCCTGCAATTGCATCACTTTGTAGGCCTCGTTCAGTGACTGCAATTGGGAAAAACTGGTGCCCGCGCCCACGTCAGTGCCCAGGCCGACGCGCACACCATGGCCTTCCACCTTCTCCAGATCGAACAGACCGCTGCCCAGGAACAGGTTGGAGGTGGGGCAGAAGGCGACCGCCGAGCCGGTTTCGCCCAGACGCTTGCATTCGTCATCGCACAGGTGCACGCCATGAGCAAACACGGAACGCTCGCCGATCAGGCCGTGATGGTCGTAAACGTCCAGGTAGCCATTCTGCTCAGGGAACAGTTCGCGCACCCACTCGATCTCCTTGCGGTTTTCGGATAGGTGGGTGTGCATGTAGAGGTCCGGATATTCCTTGTACAGCTTGCCGGCCAGCGCCAGTTGCTCTGGCGTGCTGGTAGGTGCGAAGCGCGGTGTGACCGCGTAATGCAGGCGGCCCTTGCCGTGCCAGCGTTCGATCAATTCCTTGCTGTCGGCATAGCCGGACTCGGCGGTGTCGGTGAGATAGTCCGGCGCGTTGCGGTCCATCAGCACCTTGCCAGCGATCATTCGCAGGTTGAGCTTTTCGGCCTGCTCGAAGAAGGCGTCCACCGATTCCTTGTGCACGCTGCCGAAGACCAGCGCCGTGGTGGTGCCGTTGCGCAGCAGTTCACCCAAGAAGACCTCGGCCACTTCGCTCGCGTGGGCCTTGTCGGCGAAAGCACGTTCGGTTGGGAAGGTGTAGGTGTTTAGCCAATCCAGCAGTTGCTCGCCATAAGACGCAATCATGCCGGTCTGGGGATAGTGAATATGGGTATCAATGAATCCGGACGTGATCAGCGCATCCGGGTACTCGGTCACCTCGGTGCCGGTCGGCAGCGAGGCCAGCAGCGATTGCGCCGCGCCGAGCTGAGCAACCTTGCCGTCTTCGACCACGAGCACGCCATCTTCGAAGTATTCATAGGATTTCTCCACGCCCACCTCGCGGGGATCGGCGAGGCTGTGGAGGATGGCGGCACGGTAGGCTTTGCGTTGGGACATGGTGGTTCTCGGAATCGTTGTAGATGGGAAGTGTGGAAGGCCCGCCGTCAGGTCGAAGCTTTTTCGCTTAGGGCCGCCCGCGACGTTTTTCGCCGCGGGGCGCGCCTCCCACAAAAGAAGCTCGGTCGTTCATCAGCCGTTCTGTGACCGCCGCGAAGCCGGGACCAGCATCGGCATTGGCTTTTCGCCGTCCTGGGCTTTCTCACCGAAATGGGCGTTATAGGTAGCGATCACTTCGCCGGCGATGGATACCGCGATTTCGATCGGTAATTTGCCTTTCACCTCGGCGATGCCCATCGGGCAACGCATGCGCTGGACGGTTTCCGGCTGGAAGCCACGGTCGCGCAAGCGGTGTTCGAACTTGGCGCGCTTGCTCTTGGAGCCGATCAGTCCGTAATAGGTGAAGTCGTTGCGCTCGAGAATCGCCGCGGTGAGTTCCAGATCGAGCTGATGGTTGTGAGTCATGACGATGAAATAACTGCCGGCTGGCATGTTTCCTATTTCGTCGACCACATCCTCATTGACCACCTTTTCCACGCCGGCTGGAATCTGCTCAGGGAATTCGTTTTCCCGCGAGTCGATCCAGTGCACCTTGCACGGCAGGCTGGCGAGCAGCGGCACCAATGCGCGACCGACGTGACCAGCGCCGAACACGGCGATGTGCGCCTGCGGCTGGCCCATGGGTTCGAACAGCAACACCGTCGCGCCGCCGCAGCATTGGCCCAGACTGGCGCCGAGCGAGAAGCGTTCCAGCCGCGTCTCGAGGACGCGGTTCTCCAGCATTTCATGAGCGATCTGCTGCGCCTTGTATTCCAGATGACCGCCGCCGATGGTGTCGTACAAGCGCTCACGGCTGACCACCATCTTCGAACCGGCATTACGCGGCGTCGAGCCGCGCTCCTCGATAATGGTCACCAGCACGCAAGGCTCGCCTTGTTGCTGCAGGTCGGCGAGGGCGTCGATCCAGGTCTTCATGGTTGTTCTCCGATGCCCGAAGGCATGCGATTGCTCTCTTTGTAGGCGCGAGGGACGGCTTGTCTCTCGCTCGTCGAATGGCTTCGGCGATTGCTTCGGCGTGGTAGCGCAGAAGCTTCGCGAGTAAGCTCGCTCCTACGGGTCAGCCTTCGTAGGGTGGGATTTAGCCCACCATTTGCTTCGCCCGTCTGGTGGGGCTGACGCACAATGCCGCCGGCCTCACCAAAGGGTTCCGCACCTACGGGTCAGGCGATGGTTTCGGTTGCAGTCGCTGGCGCAGCCTTGGCAACCCGCTTCAGCTTGCGCATCTGCTCCACACCCCAAAGTACCCGCTCCGGTGTCGCCGGGGCGTCGATCTTCGGCTGAGCTTTGTAATCGGCAAGACTCGCCACGGCATCCTTGATTGCGCACCAGACCGAGATGCCGAGCATGAACGGCGGCTCGCCGACGGCCTTGGAGTGGAACACCGTGTCTTCCGGGTTCTTGCGGTTCTCGACCAGCTTGACGCGCAGATCCAACGGCATGTCGGCCACCGCCGGGATCTTGTAGCTGGCCGGGCCGGAGGTCATCAGTTTGCCCTTGTCGTTCCAGACCAGCTCTTCCATGGTCAGCCAGCCCATGCCCTGGACAAAGCCGCCTTCCACCTGGCCGATGTCGATAGCCGGGTTCAGCGAGGCGCCGACGTCATGCAGGATGTCGCTGCGCAGCATCTTGTATTCGCCGGTCAGGGTGTCGACGATCACCTCGGAGCACGCCGCGCCATAGGCGAAGTAGTAGAACGGACGGCCACGTGCCTGGCTGCGGTCGTAGTAGATCTTCGGGGTGCGATAGAAGCCGGTGGATGACAGCGACACCTGGCCGAAGTACGCCTGCTGGATCAGCTCGTCGAAGGAAACGTACTGGTCACGGATGCGCACCTGGCCGTTCTTGAACTCGACGTCTTCTTCCGTGACCTGATAATGCCGCGCGGCAAACTCGATCAGGCGCTGCTTGATGGTTTGCGCAGCGTTTTGCGCAGCCTTGCCGTTGAGGTCAGCACCGGAAGATGCCGCCGTCGGCGAGGTGTTCGGCACCTTGTCGGTGTTGGTAGCGGTGATCTGGATACGGTCGACATCGACCTGAAACACCTCGGCCACGACCTGCGCGACTTTGATGTTGAGGCCTTGGCCCATCTCGGTGCCGCCATGGTTCAGGTGGATGCTGCCGTCGGTGTAGACGTGCACCAGCGCGCCGGCCTGGTTGAGGAAGCTGGCGGTGAAGCTGATGCCGAACTTCACCGGCGTCAGCGATAGGCCTTTCTTCAGGATCGGGCTCTTGGCGTTGAATGCACGGATTTCCTCGCGGCGCTTGGCGTATTCGCTGCTGGCCTCGAGCTCGGCGGTCATCTCCTCGAGCATGTTGTGCTCGACGGTCTGGTAGTACGGCGTGACGTTGCGCTCGGTCTTGCCGTAGTAGTTGCGCTTGCGCACGTCGAGCGGATCCTTGCCCAGCTCACGCGCCACCGCGTCCATGATTTCCTCGATGGCGACCATGCCTTGCGGGCCGCCGAAGCCGCGGTAGGCGGTGTTCGAGGCCAGGTTGGTCTTGCAGCGATGACCATTGATGGTGGCATCGCCCAGGTAGTAGGCGTTGTCGGAGTGGAACATGGCGCGGTCGACGATGGAGCCGGACAGGTCTGGCGAGTAACCACAGTTGCCGGCCAGGTCGATCTCGATGCCATGCAGCAGGCCGTCGTCGTCGAAGCCAACGTCATACTCGACATAGAAGGGGTGACGCTTGCCAGTCATGGTCATGTCTTCCATGCGCGGCAGGCGCATCTTGGTCGGGCGGCCGGTGAGATGCGCGATCACCGCGCACATGCACGCAGGCCCCGCGGCCTGGGTTTCCTTACCGCCGAAGCCACCGCCCATGCGGCGCATGTCGATGACGATCTTGTTCATCGATACGCCAAGTACTTCCGAGACCAGCTTCTGCACCTCGGTCGGGTTTTGCGTCGAGGTGTAGACGATCATGCCGCCGTCTTCGGTGGGCATCACCGAGGAGACCTGGGTCTCCAGATAGAAATGTTCCTGACCGCCGATATGCAGGCTGCCTTGCAGGCGGCGCGGCGCAGTGGCCAGCGCGCCAGACGAATCGCCGCGCTTGTGGGTGTGGCTGTCGAGCACGAAGTGCTTCTTGCGCAGCGCATCGACCACGTCGATCACCGGCTCAAGATCTTCGTATTCGATGATCGCGGCCATCGCTGCCTTGCGCGCGGTTTCCAGGCTGTCAGCGGCGACGGCGATTACTGGCTGACCAATGAATTCGACCTTGCCGTCAGCCAGCAACGGATCACCAGGCATAACCGCGCCGATATCCAGCTGGCCGGGCACATCCTTGGCGGTGATGGCAATGGCGACACCAGGCACGTTGTAGCAGGGCGACGTATCGATGCGCACGATGCGGGCATGGGCCCGGTCGCTCATGCGGGCGTAGACGTGCAGCTGATTGGGAAACTCCAGGCGGTCGTCAACGTATACCGCTTCACCGGTGACGTGCTTGGGCGCGCTGTCGTGCTTGACGCTACGGCCGACGCCGGATACCAGGTTCTGCTTGAACAGGGTTGCGATTTCTTCCTGAGTTTTGGTTGGCTTATGCATATGCGGTCACCCTTGTTTCGGCTTCCGGGCTCTGTTGCTCGAGGAAGCATTTGCGCAGGAGGTTCTGTGCGACCAGCAGGCGATATTCGCGGCTGGCACGGAAGTCGGTGAGCGGTGTGAAGTCCTTTTCCAGCGCTTCACAGGCTCGCTCGATAGTTTCGGTATTGAACGGCGCGCCGATCAGGGCGCGCTCGCAGGCTGCGGCGCGTTTCGGAATGGCAGCCATGCCGCCGAAGGCGACGCGGGCATCGTCGATGACGCCGTTCTCGAGCTTCAGATCGAACGCCGCACAGACCGCTGAGATGTCATCGTCCAGGCGCTTGGAGACCTTGTAGGCGCGGAAAGTTCGGTTGGCCTGGGCGCGCGGCACGATGATCTTCTCGATGAATTCGCCTTGCTCGCGAGCCGTGACCTTGTAATCGATGAAGTAGTCTTGCAGCAGCAGGGTGCGGCTGTTGATGCCCTTGCGCAGCACCACCTGAGCGCCCAGAGCGATAAGCAGCGGCGGCGAGTCCCCGATAGGCGAGGCGTTGCCGATATTGCCGCCGAGGGTGCCCTGATTGCGAATCTGCAGCGAGGCAAAGCGATGCAGCAGTTCGCCGAAGTCCGGGTATTCCTTGGCCAGCACTTCGTAGCAATCGGTCAGCGGAGTGGCCGCGCCGATCTCGATGCTGCTGTCGGTGACTTCGACCTTTTTCATTTCGGCGATGTGGCCGACATAGATCATCACCGGCAGTTCGCGATGGAACTGGGTGACTTCCAGCGCCAGGTCGGTGCCGCCAGCAAGCAGGCGGGCATCGGGATTGGCGCCGTAGATATCGGCCAGATCGCCTACAGTCAGTGGTGACAGGCAGCGCTTGTCGCCACTGTTGAGTTCGGCGGTTTCACGAGGCTCGATGGCTTTCAGCTGGGCGATGGTTTCAGCTTCGTTCGCGTCGAACTGGTCCGGCTGCTTGTTGCAGCAGGCCTGCTCAGCGGCTTCGAGAATCGGGCGGTAGCCAGTGCAGCGGCAAAGATTGCCGGCCAGGGCTTCGTGAGTGTCGGCCTTGTCGTAACCATTCGCCGATTTCTGCAACGCAAACAGGCTCATGACGAAACCGGGCGTGCAGAAGCCGCACTGCGAACCGTGGCAGTCGACCATGGCTTGCTGAACGCTGTGCAGTTGACCCTGATGCTTGAGGTCTTCAACGACGATCAGCTGCTTGCCGTGCAGCGCGGAAACGAAGGTCAGGCAGGAATTGAGCGTGCGATAGCGCAGCTTTTCGCCGTCCAACTCGCCGACTACAACAGTGCAAGCGCCACAGTCACCGGAAGCGCAGCCTTCTTTGGTGCCGGACTTGCCGCGATGTTCACGCAGGTAATCCAGCACGGTGGTATTCGGATCGAGTGTCTGCTCACGGCGCAGTTCTCGATTGAGTAGGAACTGGATCAAGGAGGGCCTCCGGGGAGTTTTTGTTCTGGGCTCTGGTGAAGGAAATTAGCCCTATCTGACTTTCTGGTCAACAAATACCTGACTCAAAAGTCAATGTGCTCGACGAATGCATACCAGGGTGATGACCCTCGCCGCTGCGGCTTGGTTGCTGATGGGTTCAGTGTGGCTCAGGTAGACAGGAATTGCCGTGCAGGGCGATAGGCGTGCTCGACGAAGCGTCGGCCTTGAGTAGGCGATCCCAGCGGCAGCGCGGAGACCAATTCATGCGCTGACTCGCAGCGAAACCGCAGGGTAGAAATTCCCTTCCGCTTCCATATGGGACGTCCTCTGCCGATTGTTGGTCTTCTTTTTTGTTGTTTCCATATATGCGCGGCTTGGTGCGTCGGGGCAGTGAACTTCTGGAGATTGATAATGCTGCATGTGCTGAAGGAAGAGATATTTCTCGTCGCCGCGCTGCTCGTTGCGGTCCTTGCTTATACCTTCGAAGGTAGCCTGCTGGATGGCGGACGCATGGTTGCATTGATCGCCGTCGGTGTGCTCGTCGCGACCATCGTGATGGCATCGATCCGTGTCGCGCACCATGCCGAAGTGCTCGCGGAAAAGGTCGGCGATCCCTACGGCACGATGATTCTCACCCTGTCGGCGGTACTGGTTGAGGTCGTCGTGCTGGGCATCATGATGTCCCACGAGCCGTCGCCGACATTGGTGCGTGACACCATCTACGCGGCGGTGATGCTCGATCTTAACGGCATTCTCGGCCTCGCGGCGCTGATGGGTGGCCTGCGCCATGGTGAGCAGTCGTACAACGATGATTCGGCGCGGACCTACAGCGTGATGATCCTGACCGCCATGGGCGTGTCGATGGTCGTGCCCGAGTTCATTCCACGTGAAGACTGGAAACTCTATTCAGCCTTTACCATCGGCGCGATGTTGCTGCTTTATGGCGTCTTCCTGCGCATGCAGGTGGGTGCGCACAGTTATTTCTTCAGCTACAGCTACCCAGAAAAGCGTCGGCGCAAAGGCAGCCCCGACGTCCCGCCTGCTTCGGCGAATCTTCGCCTTGCGATCGGCTCCTTGTGTGCCGGCGTGGTGCTCATCGGTGCGCTTGCCGAGGTAATGGCCAAGGCCCTCGGCGTGGGGCTGGTAGGCAGCGGCGCGCCGCCGATACTGGCGGCGTTGCTGGTGGCGGGGATTTCGGCAAGCCCTGAGATTTTGACCGCGTTGCGTGCGGCGCTGGCCAACCGCATGCAGTCGGTGGTCAATATCGCGCTCGGTGCCTCGCTGTCCACGGTGATTCTTACGGTGCCGGTAATGGAGGCGCTGGCGCTGTACAGTGGTCAACCGTTCCAGATGGCGATGACGCCACTACAGACAATGATGGTCTTCATTACCTTGATCGTCGCCGCGATCAATCTGAACGACGGCGAAACCAATGCGATCGAGGGCATGACCCACTTCGTGCTGTTCGCTACCTTCATCATGCTCTCGCTGATTGGACTGTAACGACCGCAACGATCTATGCATGACAGGAGCTTATGGATTTGCGTATCTACCTGGCCGGTCCCTGCGTGTTCCGCCCCGACGCGCTGGAGCACGGCGAGCGGCTCAAGGCGCTCTGCGCCGAGTTCGGCTTCATCGGCCTGTATCCGCTGGACAAGCAAGTGCCTGCGGATATCACCGACGCGCGCGAGCGGGCCGCCTGGATCTACCGTGCCAATCTCGAATTGCTCGAACAGGCCGATGCCGTGCTGGCCGACCTCAATTTCTTTCGTGGCGGCGAGCCGGACAGCGGTACCTGTTTTGAAGTGGGCTATGCCGTGGCACGAGGTAAACCGGTCTTCGGTTACCTGGAGGGAGCCGGCAGCTACGCTGAACGGCTTCGCCGTCAGCACCCGCAGCTTTGTGGATTGCCCGGCGTCGATTGTGATGGCTTGCAGCTGGAAGCCTTCGACCTGCCGGTCAACCTGATGCTCGGGGTCCCGGTGACGATAGTCACCGGAAGCCCGCAGGAGTGCTTGCAACAGCTGATAGCAGCATTGCGCCGCTGATTCAGCCCGCCAGCAGCTCTCGCGCCGCCTGGCTGTGATCGGCGATCAGGCCGGCGACGTCGAGTCCTTCGATTTCCCCATCAACCACTCGCCATTGCCCGCCGACCATGACTCGATCGGCACGGTCTGCGCCGCACAAGAGCAACGCCGAAATAGGATCATGACTGCCGGAGAAGCGCAGCTCGTCGAGCTTGAACAGCGCGAGATCCGCTTGCTTGCCGACACTCAGCTCGCCGATGTCGTCGCGACCCAGCAGCCGCGCTGAACCCCGCGTCGCCCAGCCCAGCACCCGCTCAGGGGTGATCTGCTCAGCACCATAGCGCAGGCGCTGGATGTAGAGTGCCTGACGTGCTTCGAGAATCATGTTGGAAGCATCATTGGATGCCGAACCGTCCACACCCAGGCCGATGGTTGCGCCAGCGGCTTCCAGTGCCACGGTCGGGCAGATGCCCGAGGCCAGGCGCATATTCGAACTCGGACAATGACAAATACCGGTGCCAGCGGCCCCAAGGCGTTCGATCTCTTCGTCGTTGAAATGAATGCCGTGAGCCAGCCAGGTGCGTTCGGACAGCCAGCCGACACTGTCCAGATAATCCACGGTGCGCAGCCCGAAACGCTGTAGGCAGAACGCCTCTTCGTCCAGCGTTTCGGCCAGATGGGTATGCAAACGCACGTCGTGATGTTCGGCCAGCGCGGCGCTGGCGCGCATGATTTCTGGCGTCACTGAAAACGGCGAGCAGGGCGCCAAGGCAATCTGGATCTGCGCGCCGGCACCGCGTTCGTGATAAGTGCCGATCAGGCGTTCGCTGTCGGCCAGGATCGCTTCTGCAGTCTGCACCGTATGTTGCGGCGGCAGGCCGCCATCGGCTTCGCCCAGGCTCATGGAGCCGCGAGTGAGCATGGCGCGCATGCCCAGCTCGCGGACAGCCTCGATCTGCACGTCGATAGCGTTCTCCAGGCCGCCCGGAAACAGGTAGTGATGATCGGCGGCAGTGGTGCAGCCGGAGAGCAACAGCTCAGCCAGCGCGACCTTGCTGGCCAGCGCGAGCCGGTCCGGTGTCAGGCGGGCCCAGACCGGATAGAGCGTCTTCAGCCAGGGAAACAGTGGCTGGTTCACCACCGGCGCCCAGGCGCGGGTGAGGGTCTGGTAGAAGTGGTGATGGGTATTGATAAGCCCCGGTAGCACGACATGCTTGCGGGCGTCGAACGTGCTCTCGACGGGAGTGGTTGGCGATTGTCCAGCAGCGAGCAATTCGACAATGGCGCCGTTTTCGATCACCAGTCCGCCTGAGGCGTCCTGATCGTTGGCGGTGAAAATGGCGAGGGGATTCTTGATCCAGATACGGCTGGCAGTCATGGCCGGCTTCTCCTGAGTTGAGTTCAGAATTGCCAGCTCAGTTATGCCCTGTCTGCTGATCCAGGGGGCGCCTGGTTGGGCGCCTAGCGGGGAACAATAATGACTTGCGGCTGTGTTGTCACCACCCGCCACTGGCATAGATGAGGAAAGGCGATGGTTTGCACCATCCTACGCTGCGGGTGGTCGGGCATGAAAAAGCCGGGCGTGTGCCCGGCGTTTTCGGTTCCCTTCGATCAGCCGCCCAAATAGGCGTCGCGCACCTTGGGGTCGCTCAGTAGCTCTTCGCCGCTGCCCTGCATGACGATGCGACCATTTTCCAGCACGTACGCGCGATCGGCCAGCTTGAGCGCCTGGTTGGCGTTCTGCTCGACCAGAAAGATAGTCACGCCATCCTCGCGCAGCTGCTCGATGATCTGAAAGATCTGCTGGATGATGATCGGCGCCAGGCCCAACGAAGGTTCGTCGAGCAGCAACAGCTTGGGCTTGCTCATCAATGCCCGGGCGATGGCGAGCATTTGCTGTTCTCCACCGGACATGGTGCCGCCACGCTGTTGGAAGCGCTCTTTGAGCCGCGGAAACAACAGCAGCACCTTGTCGAGTTGCTCCTGAAAGTCCGCCTTGTTGGTATAGAAACCACCCATGGCGAGGTTCTCTTCCACGGTCAGGCGAGCAAAGATGCGGCGCCCCTCCGGCACCACCGCGATGTCCTTGCGCATGATGTCGCAGGTCTGCTGGCCGACCAGTTCGTCGCCTTCGAAGCGGATGCTGCCTGCGGATGCCTGTGGCGCACCGCAAAGTGTCATCAGCAGAGTCGATTTGCCAGCGCCGTTGGCGCCGATCAGGGTGACGATTTCACCCTTGCGGACCTCGACGTCGACGTTGTGCAGTGCCTGGATCTTGCCGTAGAAGGTCGAGACGTTTTCGAAATACAGCATGGTTACGCCTCCCCCAAATAAGCTTTGATCACGTCCGGATTGTCGCGAATCTGCTCCGGCGTGCCGTCAGCCAACGGGCAGCCCTGGTTGATCACGACGATGTGGTCGGAAATGCTCATGACCAGTTTCATGTCGTGCTCGATGAGCAGTACGGTCACGCCGTGCTCGTCGCGAAGCATGCCGATCAGCGCCTTGAGGTCCTCGGTCTCGCGTGGGTTGAGCCCTGCCGCCGGCTCGTCGAGCATGAGAATGCGCGGGCGCGTCATCATGCAACGGGCAATTTCCAGCCGACGTTGCTGGCCATAAGCGAGCGTGCCGGCGGGACGGTTGGCGACATCGGTAAGGTTGACCTGCTCGAGCCAATGCGCGGCGAAGTCCATCGCTTCATGCTCGCTCTGGCGGAAGGCCTTGGTCTTCAACAGTCCGGACAGGAAGTTGGTGTTGAGATGCCGGTGCTGCGCCACCAGCAGGTTCTCCACGGCGGTCATGTCCTTGAACAGGCGAACATTTTGGAAGGTGCGGACCACACCCTTGCGGGCGATCTTGTGGCCCGGCAGGCCTTGGATCGCTTCGCCGTCGAGCAGGATTTCGCCCGAGGTCGGCTGGTAGAAACCGGTCAAGCAGTTGAATACGGTGGTTTTGCCGGCCCCGTTCGGACCGATCATTGAAACCACTTGTTTGTCCTGTACGCTCAGGCCCACCCCGTTGACGGCCAAGAGACCGCCGAAACGCATGGTCAAGCCGCGTACTTCGAGAATCGGGCGGCTCATCGTTTCAGCTCCAGGTGGGGACGTTGCATGGGCAGCAGGCCCTGCGGACGCCAGATCATCATCAGCACCATCAAGGCGCCGAACATCAGCATGCGGTACTCGCTGAACTCACGCATCAGCTCGGGCAGCAGGATCATCACGATGGCGGCGAGTATCACCCCCAATTGCGAGCCCATGCCGCCAAGAACCACGATGGCGAGGATGATGGCCGATTCGATGAAGGTGAACGATTCCGGCGACACCAGGCCCTGTCGCGCGGCGAAGAAGCTGCCGGCGAACCCGGCGAAGCTCGCGCCCAGGGTAAAGGCCGAGAGCTTGATCACGGTGGGGTTCATACCCAGCGCACGGCAGGCGATCTCGTCTTCGCGCAGCGCTTCCCAGGCGCGACCGATGGGCATGCGCAGCAGACGGTTGATCACGAACAGGGTCAGCAACACCAGCAGCAGGGCGATCAGGTAGAGGTAGATGACCTTGTTGATGGAGGCATAATCCATGCCGAAGAACTCATGGAAGGTCTGCATGCCCTCGGCCGCGCGACGATCAAACGAGAGACCGAACAGTGTCGGTTTTTCGATACCGCTGATGCCATTGGGGCCACCGGTCAGATCGGTCATGTTGCGCAGCAGCAGACGAATGATTTCACCGAAACCCAGGGTCACGATCGCCAGATAGTCGCCGCGCAATCTCAGCACCGGAAAGCCCAGCAGGAAACCGAACAGTGCCGCCATCGCGCCAGCGATCGGCAGGGCGGTCCAGAATCCAAAGCCGTAATAGTGCGATAGCAGAGCGTAGGTATAGGCGCCGACGGCGTAGAAGCCGACATAGCCGAGATCGAGCAGGCCGGCCAGACCCACGACAATGTTCAAACCGAGGCCGAGCATCACGTAGATCAGGATCAGCGTGGCGATATCCACCGCGCCTCGTGAGCCGAAGAACGGCCAGGCGAGCGCCACCAGGATCAGCCCGATGATGATGTAGCGCTGGGTCGACGGCAGGGTCAGGAAGCTGCCCGCACCGGCCGGTATCGTCGGCAGCTTGGGGCTGGCGGCCCAACCGGCGGCCGCGTGGTGGCGGAACAGCTGCCAGAAAAACATGGCGACGGCACAGGCGGCGATGATCCAGAAGGTCTTCGCGTCGCTGCCATGGACTTCGAGGCGAATGCCGACAGTGGTGAGTTTCAGTCCGAATACCGGTACCGCCACGGCGAATACCAGAAGCGCGCTGAAAAAGGCGGTGCGCAGATTGCGAGTCATACCTTTTCAACCTCCGGACGGCCGAGAATACCGGTCGGGCGGAACAGCAGAACGAGCACCAGCAGGCTGAAAGCAACCACGTCCTTGTACTGATCGCCGAAGATGTCGGCGCCGAAGGCTTCGGCAACGCCAAGTACCAAGCCGCCGAGCATCGCGCCAGGGATGCTGCCGATGCCGCCCAGTACCGCGGCGGTGAAGGCCTTGATCCCGGCCAGGAAGCCGATGTGCGGGTTGATTACACCGTACTGCATGCTGATCAGCACGGCTGCAATCGCCGCCAGCGCAGCACCGATCATGAACGTCAGAGCGATGATGCTGTTGGTGTTGATGCCCAGCAGGTTTGCCATCTTCAGGTCTTCGGCGCAGGCGCGGCAGGCGCGGCCCAGACGCGAACGGGAGATGAACATGGTCAGGCCCAGCATGGCGAGGATGGTGACCACGAAGATCAGCACCTGCATGTAGGAAATCACCACGCCGTTCATGGCGCTTTCCCCGAATATGAAGTTGCCAGGCAGCGGGTTGGGGATGGCCTTGTCCTTGGAATCCTGGGACAGCAGTACGAGGTTCTGCAGAAAGATCGACATGCCGATCGCGGAGATCAGCGGGATCAACCTGTTGCTTCCGCGCAGTGGCCGGTAGGCGACCCGCTCGATGCTGTAGCCATAGGCGCTGGTCACGATCATGGCAGCTGCGAAGGCACCGATCATGAGAATTGGTAGGGAATCGAGCCCCATCATGGTCAGCCCGACGATGGCAATAAAGGTGACATAAGAGCCGATCATGTACACCTCGCCGTGGGCGAAGTTGATCATGCCGATGATGCCGTAAACCATCGTGTAACCGATGGCTATCAAGGCATAGGTGCTGCCAACGGTCAGACCGTTGATCAGCTGCTGAAAGTAGTGGTAGAGCTCAGGCATTACGTTCTCCTGAACACCCTGCATCCGTGCTCGCCGCCAATGCGGACCTGCTTCGAAAACGCTGCATGGAGAATGCGGCGCCAAGGGTTCGGTGCGGATCGCGCACTTACCTGTTCGAGGCGGGCCAGTTCTGCAGGCCACTCGCTTGGTTGAAGGTGTTGCTGGGGCGGCCCATTGCTTGTGGCCGGGTCAGCCCCGATCAGCTAAAACAAAGCCCACAGCGGGTGCCGTGGGCTTCGGTTGATGGTTGGTTCAGCTTACTTGGCTTCGGTCTTGGTGCCGTCCTGGTGCCATTCGTAAACTACGAAGTTGAAGTCCTTCAGATCACCTTTCTCGTCGAACGACAGGTTGCCGGTCGGGGTGTCGAAAGTGTTGCTGCGCAGTGCTTCGGCCACCTTATCGGTGTCGGTGCTGCCAGCTTTCTCGATGCCTTCGGCAATAACCTGCACGGCGGCGTATGCCGGGAATACGAACGGGCCGCTCGGGTCCTGCTTCTTGGCCTTGAACGCTTCTACCAGCTTCTGGTTGCGTGGGTCCTGGTCGAAGGACTGCGGCAGGGTGACGTACAGACCCTCGGAAGCCGGGCCGGCGATCGCCGAGATTTCTTTGTTGCCAACGCCTTCCGGACCCATGAAGCGCACGTTCAGGCCGCGCTCTTTGGCTTGGCGCAGCAGCAGGCCCAATTCCGGGTGGTAGCCGCCGTAGTAAACGAAGTCGACGCCTTCCTGCTTGAGCTTGGAAATCATCGAGGAGAAGTCTTTGTCACCAGCGTTGATGCCTTCGAACAGACCGACCTTGACGCCTTTTTCTTCAAGCGTCTCCTTCACTGCGGTGGCGATGCCTTCACCGTACTGCTGCTTGTCATGGATGACGGCAACGTTCTTTGGCTTGATGTGGTCGGCGATGAAGTTGCCGGCGGTCGGGCCCTGCAGGCTGTCCAGACCGATGGTGCGGAAAATAAGCTCATAACCGCGCGACGTGATGTCCGGGCTGGTCGACGCCGCGGTAATCATCAGAATGCCTTCGTCTTCGTAAATGTCCGAAGCCGGCTGGGTCGAGCTGGAGCACAGATGGCCGACCACGAAGCTGATTTCGTCGTTGACGATTTTGTTGGCTACCGCCACGGCCTGCTTCGGATCGCAGGCATCGTCGTAGACCACGCCTTCGAGTTGTTGTCCGTTGACACCCCCGTCCTTGTTGATCTGCTCGATGGCCATCTGGGCACCGATGAACTGCATTTCCCCGTACTGCGCAACAGCCCCTGTTACCGGGCCGGCCAAGCCGATCTTGATGGTGTCGGCGGCAAGCGTGTAGCTCGCTGCACCTGTCAACGCGATAGCCATGAAAAGTTTGGAAAGACACTGTTTGGTCTTCATATGCGCTCCACTTGCATCATTATTGTTTGAATCCTGCTGGCTGCAGTGTCGTTAAGGGCCTAACGTCCCCAAACGGTACGGCAACTGTACCGGCACAGTGTAGAAGCGTCAGCACCTGTTTGCACAGTCAGGATTCCATCCATTTTATGAGGCCCGCCCGGACGCTATCATTGCGCTCTTTCGTTAACGAGTGAGCCCCATGAGCGAAGATCCAAGCACTCTCTATGCCAAGCTGCTGGGCGAAACTGCGTCGATTACCTGGCAGGAGCTGCAGCCATTCTTCGCTCGTGGCGCGCTGCTGCGGGTCGCCAGCGACTGCGACTTGATCGAAGCGGCGCAGGCCGTCGCCCAGGACGATCAGGAAAAGGTGGCGGCATGGCTGGCGGACGGCCATATGGGCAAGCTTGAGGCCGAGCAGGCGCAGGACTGGCTGGCGCGTGATCCTTCACTTTGGGCGGTTGTGGTTGCGCCCTGGGTGCTGGTTCAGGAACGGGCTGCGAAGCCCAGCCTGCACTGATTCAAGTCAGCCACGCACCCAGCGCTGGCGCGCCCAGCCACTCAGGGCATCGACGGCCAGCACCATCAGCAGCATGGCGAGGATCACCGTCGAAGCCTGGGCTTCCTGGAACAGGCTGAGGCTCATATAGAGCATCTGCCCCAGACCACCGGCACCGACGAAGCCGAGCACACTGGCCATGCGGATGTTGTTTTCCCAGCGATACAGCGTGTAAGCGATCAGCTGCGGCCACAGCGTCGGCAGGGTGCCATAGCAGAACGCACTGATGCGCCCGCTACCGGATAACCGCAGCGCTTCGCTGGGCGAATTCGGCGTGTTTTCCAGCGCTTCGGCGAATAGCCGCCCGAGCACGCCGGCGGTATGCAATGCCAGCGCCAGCGTGCCGGCATTCGGACCCAGGCCGGCCGCCAGCACCATCAGCGCGGCCCAGACCAATTCCGGGACCGCTCGCAACGCATTCAGCAGCAGACGCGAGGCGCCCTTGGCGAACAGGCCGAAACGCCCCGCGGCCGGTAGCGCCAACAGCAGGCCGAGCAGCGCCGCCAGCAGTGTGCCAATGGCCGACATCGCCAGGGTTTCCACTGCGCCGTAAGCGATAGCGCGAAGATGGCTGGGCGAGAGGTCCGGATTGAGAAAGCCCGACGCATACGCGGCCATCTGGTCAATCCCGTCGGCGCTGAACAGGGCACTCGCTTCGAGTTGCAAAAAAGCGAACGAGCCTATTACTGCCGCCAGAAGCAGTAACGGCGCGGCGTAGCGCGAAAGGGCCCTCACGCGTATCTCCGGCGCAGCAACTGGCTGAGCAGATCCGCCATCAGCACCAGCAATAAGAACGTGAGCAGCATGCTCGCCACTTCACCACCGGCAAACATGCGCATCGACAAATCCATCTGTTGGCCCAGCCCGCCAGCCCCGACGAAGCCCATCACCACCGAAGCGCGAACAGCGCATTCCCAGCGGTAAACGGTATAGGAGAGCATTTCGCCCGTTGCCTGTGGCAGCACGCCATAGGCGAACGCCTGCAGGCGCGAGCCGCCCGCGCCGAGCAGCGCGCGAGTCGGCAGCGGATCGACCGACTCGAAGATTTCCGCATAGACCTTGCCGAGCATGCCGGCATAGGTGATGGCGATCGCCAGCACGCCGGCGGTTGGTCCGAGCCCCACCGCGCGGACGAACAGCAACGCCCAGACGATCTCGGGCACGCTACGCAGCACGATCAAGAGACCTCGCACCGGCCAGCGTAGCGTCTGCGCCCACCAATGAGGTTGGCCGCCGCGGCTGAGCGCGGAAATCGACAAGGCACGGGTTGCCAGCAAGGCGCAGGGCACCGCGACGACTAATGCCAACGCCATGCCTGCTGTGGCGATGGCGAGCGTCTCCAGCGTTGCTCGCCACAACAGTGGAAGGAAATCCTCACCGTGTTCCGGTGGCCAGAATCCAGACAGGAACGCGCTCATGGTGTCGGCATTGCTGCCGTCGAACAGTACGCCGATATCCAATTCGCTCAGCGACAGCCCCGGCCACAGCAGCGCCAACGCCAGTAGGGTCAGCAACAGGCGCGAGCGGGCGGCGGGGTCGCGCTCGGCGAGGGCAGGGTTCAGCATCGTGGAATATGCAGAGCCTGGCCAAGCGCGGGCCGAGCGGTCGCTTCGCTGGTCAATTGCTCGTTGGCGTACAGCGCTTCGAGCTCGGTTGGCGTCACGTCTGTCGAGGCCTTGTCGAACAGGATTCGCCCGTCGCGCACGCCGATCACGCGTGGGAAGTGCTCCAACGCCAACTCCACCGCGTGCAGGCTGGCCAGCAGGGTGGCCTGGCGATGCATGGTTTCTCGGTTGAGTACGCTCAGCGAATAGGCGGCGAGCACCGGGTCCATCGCCGAAACCGGTTCATCGGCGAGGATCAGCTCCGGGCTCTGATAAAGCACACGGGCAATGCCGACTCGCTGCAGCTGGCCGCCGGAGAGCTGATCGCAGCGCTCGTAGAGCTTGTCGGCCAGGTCCAATCCGGCTAGCGCCTGCGCAGCACCCTGCTTGTCCAACGGATAGACCAGGCTGAACAAGCTGCGCCCCAGCGACCACTGGCCCAGACGCCCAGCCAGCACCGAGGTGATTACACGCTGGCGTGGCGGCAGTGGAGGTGACTGATGGATCAGGCCGATTCGGGTCCGAAGTTTCTGGCGGGCCGCAGGCGACAGCGACCAGGGATCGCAGCCGAGCAGATTCAGACGTCCCGTGCCCGGCTGCAGATGCGTGGCCAGCAAGCGCAGCAGTGTGGTCTTGCCCGCACCGGACGGACCGATGATGGCGACCCGCTCACCCTTGGCAATCTGCAGATCGATATTGCGCAGCGCGACGTGGCCGTTGGCGTGGGTATGGCCCACGCCGGTCAGGCTCAAGGCCTGTTCAAATTCGGCCGTCCGGGAATCGAGTGCTCTTGAAGGTGATATCGAGAGGCTCATTTACGTGCACTCGATCATTGCTGTCTGGATTGCTGCGCCAGATGTGGGCAATGATTTTCGGATCACTTCAACAAACCAGCGGCGCGTGCAGCTTCCTCTATGCCTTCGTAGTTTTCCGGACGGGTCTCGATGAAGCGGCTCGCCGCCTGCAAGTCAAGAATCTTCTTGTGCTTGGGGTTGTTCGGATCGAGGGCGAGAAACGCCGTCTTGATCTTCTCGACCAGCGCCGGATCGAGGTTGCCGCGCACGGTCCAGTTGTAATCGTAGTAGGGCGGTGTGGTCGAGATTACCCGAACCTTGTCGGTATCGACTTTGCCGGCGGCAACCAGTTTGTCCCAGACCGAGGCATTGAGCACGCCGGCGTCGGCCTTGCCAGCCTGAACCCAGGCTGCGGTGGCGTCATGCGCGCCGGAATAGGCGATGCGCTTGAAGAACTGCTCGGGATCGATGCCATCCCTGATCAGGAAGTAGCGCGGCATCAGGCTGCCCGAAGTCGATGACACCGAGCCGAAGGCAAAGGTTTTGCCCTTGAGGTCCTGCAGCGTCTTGATCTCGGGATCGGCGGTGATGAATTTGCTGGTGAATTTCTCGTCCTGCTCGCGCTGCACCAATGGGATCGCATCGCCGGTCTTCAAGCGGGTCTGAACGAAGGTGAAGCCTCCCAGCCAGGCCAGGTCGAGGCGGTCCGAAGCGAGAGATTCGACCACGGCGGCGTAATCGGACACCGGCGTGAACTTCACCGGCATGCCCAGTTGTTTTTCGAGGTATTGACCCAGCGGCTCGAACTTTCGGATCAGTTCGGTCGGCGCTTCGTCGGGGATGGCCGACACGCGAAGAACATCGGCGGCATGAGAGGTAGTAAAACTGAGGGATACGGCAAGGCCGACAACGGCTGCCAGGGTGCGCTTTAACATTGTGGTTCTCCGGTTCAAAAGCGGAAAAAGCGCGCGGATTATAGAGGTAGAGAGGGGCGCTCAGGCAAATTGCTTCGCGCTGGCTTGGCAAGCGTCTAAGGGGATTGTGAGAAACCCCACGCCCGTTGGGCTGTATCGAGTCCCTGGCCATGGGGCGGATTGGTGGTATTTGGCCAAAAGGAACAGTGTCGGCGGACTGTCATAAAAATATTTTTGTGATTCAGATCTCGGTTGCATAGAATCGCCGCCTTTCATGGATGATGGCTTATTGCTATGGAACGAAAGCAAGACAAACGGACGCTTCACGCCCTTCGCAGACACATCGACGAGATGCTCGCTGCGGGTGCGCTGATCACCGCGCGCGATCCGGTGACAATACTTACGGACGGCAAAACCCTGAAAATTCAGCACGGCATGCTGGTCGGCTATTCCGGCTTCGTGGATATGGTCGAGCCGATCGTCGATCACGAGTGGCCAGATGCTCTGCGCCAGATGGCAATCGACCTCTGCCTTCAGCAACTGGATCAGGCAATCAGCGCCCTGGAGAACAACCCCGTCTCCACCGAACTGAGCCATGCGGCGAACGACAGCTGAAGCGCCAGAGCCGTTTCAAATCGGGTCGACGGAGTCGTAATGCCCCGCCGGGTTAATCATCTTGCGTCCTTGCTGATGCAAAAGAGTCCCGGACCAGGAAACGCAGCTGGCAGGACTTGATCAGATGAATATGGGTGCAAGCCGCACCCGTGTCGTTTGAAGGGGCTCTCCATGCTTGATCAGGTCATGCGCTACGGCTTCATTCCGCCCTACATCCTCAACCGCATCATCGATAACGGCTCGCAGCGCCAGCGCGAGCGAGCGCTGGGGACTCTGAGCCACGTACGCAATCTGCTGCCCAACCCGGGCCCGCCGAATCGCCAACCGATGGCTAGCGTGTTGCCGGAGCACGGTCAGCCGGGCGAACCGCGGCGCAGCATTCACGATGCCCAGCAGCAGATGGCGTTGCCCGGCGTGTTGGTACGCAGCGAGGGCCAGCCGCCGATAGCCGATGCCGCGGTTGACGAGGCCTACGATGCGCTTGGTACGACCCACGAGTTCTTTTGGAAGGTGTTCGATCGGGATTCGATCGATAACCGCGGTTTTCCGCTGGTCGGCACGGTTCACTACGGTGTGGATTACGAGAACGCGTTCTGGAATGGCGCGCAGATGGTGTTCGGCGATGGCGACGGGGAAATCTTCAATCGTTTTACCTTGTCGCTAGACGTAGTCGCCCACGAACTGGCGCACGGCGTTACCGAAAGCGAGGCCGGACTGGTTTATTTCAATCAATCCGGGGCGTTGAACGAGTCAATGTCAGACGTGTTCGGCGTGCTGGTCCGGCAATTCAGTCTCGGACAAACGGCGGATCAGGCCGACTGGCTGATCGGCGCCGAGCTGTTGACCGACAAGGTGCAGGGCGCCGCACTGCGCTCGATGGCCAATCCCGGCAGCGCCTACGACGACCTCCTGCTGGGCAAGGACCCACAGCCGGGACATATGCGTGACTTCATCGATACCCGCGACGACAACGGTGGTGTGCACTTGAACTCAGGTATTCCCAATCGCGCTTTTTATCTCGTCGCCGTAGCCATGGGTGGCTATGCCTGGGAAAAGGCCGGGCGCATCTGGTATGACACTCTATGTGATCGTCGCCTGGCCAACGATGCTGATTTTGCCGCGTTCGCCCGGCTCACCATTGAAAACGCTGTGACCCGTTTTGGCGCAGGCAGCGGCGAGGTTCAGGGCGTCGAACAGGCCTGGGCGGACGTCGGCGTGATTGCGAACTGAGGAGGCTCCATGAAACAGCTACCGGCACTGGGGAACGACACGACCGTCCGGCTTTCGCGGCAGGGCGGCTTTGCAGCATTGCAGGTGCTCAGCCGTCCGCGCGAGATCGACTTTTCCAACTGCAACGAGCAGCAACGCGGGCAGATCTGTTCCGTGCTGGAGGGTTGCCTGCCATTGGCAACCAGCAGTAGCGGGCAGGGCGATCGACGCTATTACCAGATCGAGTTGCGCTACCGGCAAAATGAGCGCGACGACGAGATGGTCCTGCAGGTCCCGGAAGAGCAGGCGCCCGGTGAGCTGGTGCGGCTTTGGGACAAGGGCGAGGTGATTTGAGTTGCACAAGCTCCGTGTCGCGCGCCCAGTCGACCTCGCGGAAATAGCCGAACCCGCGTTGTTGATCAGGATGTCGATCGGGCCGTTGGCAGTCGCCGCGGCCCACAGCGCGTGTGCGACATCGGGCTGGTCGAGATCGGCGGTGATGATCTCGACGCCTGTCACCGCAGGCTCCACCCAAAATGGCTTAAGGCTCTTGGCCAAGCGGACATACAAACCTATCAGTTGCGCTCGGTCGTCTCAGTCAGACGATCTGGCCGACGTCCTGATGCGCTGCGACTCTAGGTATTGCTCGCCTAGCAAGACAACCAACCCGCTCAGCACGATGATGACGGTGCCGATGCAGCTCCACAGATTCGGCAGCTCGGAAAAAAGCAGGTAGCCCAATAGGGCCGCACCTCTTCCCGTGCCACCAGCATGAGGCGCTCCTGATCAGCTTGTGCTTGTGTTGTTGTCAGCCTTGTTCCGCATCGAAGTCAACAGTCACTTCGCCCGCTCCATCAACGGACTGCCAACGCAGGGTCGATGTTCGGATGAATGTAGGATGGCCAACTGATCGAGGCGTACCGCAGCATACTGTGCATTTTGAAAATCGTTCCTGTCTGTTGCTGCAATTCGGCCGGAGAGCGTGCCCCCTTGATCAGTAGGTGTTCCTGTCTGCAATCCGTCCAGAAGCAGACGCTCGCCACGGCTAGTGATTCCAATAAACAAGGCAATCTGGAGCTGTATTGCACAGCTGATGACGGCGACAGGTTATGGACGCGTCTGTAAAAGCTACGCGCTTAACAAAACAGCGCATCGATATATGAATTAGCTCGTTTGACGGCTTCATCAAATTTGTCGCCGCCGATAGCCGTGTATTCCAGGCTGACCGTCGTTACGTCGTGGATGCCCAGCATGCCCAGTATTTCGGTCAGGTAGGGCTCTTGGAAGTTCATGTGTGCGTAGGCTCCGCCTGCGTCATAACCATGGCCGCCTCGCACAAGCAGCAGATACGCTTTCTTGTCATGCAGCAGGCCGGCATAGGGGCTGCCCGCTGTGCCGGGTACCAGGCGGGTGGTTATTCCCATCCGGATGATTTGGTCGATGTAGGCTTTCAGCGTACTGGGCACCGACAGGTTGTGCATGGGGCAACCGATCACGATCTGTGTGGCTTGCTTCAGCTCGCTCACCAGCTCGTCGCTGAGCGCCAACGCGGCTGTCTGTTCACTGTTTCGCATCTCAGCCGGAGTGAAAGCGGCCTGAACCCAGCGCTCGTCGACGTGTGGAATCGGCTGGTTGCCCAGCTCCCGGTAGACGATTTCGCCGCTCGGGTATCGAAGGTGCCAGAGACGTACGAAGCGTTCCGTCATTTGCCGACTGTACGACGCACTGCTCTGCGGGCTGGCGTTGATGACAAGCAATTGATCCATGATGACCCCTTGGTGTTTCTATGGTCGGAATTACCGTTGCACCAGTTCGAGCAGCGAGCCCGGTCCGAGAATCTGAGGCAGCACCTGTGGTTCGGCTTCACCCGCTCCGTACCACAGGTACAGCGGAACGCCGGAGCGACCGTGGCGTTCGAGGAATGCGGTGATGACAGGATCGCCAGTGGTCCAGTCGCCCCGCATCACTTCAACCCCGGCCGCGGTGAAAGCCTGGGCGGTCGCGTCCCGGTTGATGGCGACTTGCTCGTTCACTTTGCAGGTGATGCACCAGTCGGCTGTGAAGTAGAGAAACACTGGCACCTTGTCAGCGCGTAGTTGGGCTAGCTGCTGCTCGTCGAAGACACGCCGCTGCATGTCCGAAGCCGGCGCGGTCTGCCCTGATACCTGGCTCCAGCCCAGGCCGAGCGCCAGAACCAATGCAAGAGCAGCGGGTAACCAGGCGTTGCGTTTCTGTTTCTGCTGCCGCAGCCCAGTCAGCCAGAGCCCGAGTGCAAGCAGCATGGCGCAGCCCAGGGATACGACCAGCGCATTGGCCGGGACCTGATGGCTGAGTACCCACAGGAGGGCGAGCGCGGTGAGGAACATCGGCACCGCGAGGAGGCGGCGCAAGGTTCCCATCCAGGCGCCGGGTCTAGGCAAGCGCCGTTGTAGGGAGGGTATAAATCCCAGCATCAAGAAGGGTAACGCGATCCCGAGGCCAAGCCCGGCGAATATCAGCATGGCTGCGGCAGTCGGTAAAACCAGCGCAGCGCCCAAGGCTGCTGCCATGAACGGCCCGGAGCAAGGCGTGGCAATGAAAGCCGCGAGTGCGCCGGTCCAGAATGCGCCACCGGCGCCGCTTTGGCTGGTTAGCTTGGCGCCGGCATCGATTGCTGCCAGCTCGAACAACCCAGCTAGATTGAAAGCGATGGCCGTGGTGAGCAACATCAGGGTCAGGATCACTCCGGCATTCTGCAGTTGGAAG
Organism: Stutzerimonas sp.; assembly: GCF_982611455.1. NCBI lineage: Bacteria > Pseudomonadati > Pseudomonadota > Gammaproteobacteria > Pseudomonadales > Pseudomonadaceae > Stutzerimonas > Stutzerimonas sp. Next base: position 24,001 of record NZ_CEXBBO010000006.1, on the reverse strand, counting down.
GCCCAACCGACTTGGCCACCAGCGGCACGCAGAACGAGCAGAACGGCGCCCAGCAAGACGCACACCAGCACCACACCGCTGGTATACGCCAAGGCGTCGCGACGAGCTATGGCCGGGCTGATGCCAGAGTGCGCCAAGCTCATGGCTTTGAGGCTGAGGATGGGAAAGACGCACGGCATCAGATTCAGCAACAGCCCGCCGGCAATCGCCCCGGCCAGCGCAAGCAGGATGATGCTCAAGCTGCTGTCTGACGTGCTATCGGGCGCGCTTGTCAGGCCGCCGCGTTTCGCGTCTATATCCAGACCCAGGCTATCGCTCAGTTTCAGCGTGGCCTGGAAAGCATCGGCTATTTGATCTCCCACGCGCGTTTCAACAATCAACTCATCGCCGCGTTGCTCGATGCGTTGAGGGGCGGCGTTATCGATCGCACCCTTGGTTGCGGAAAACAGATGGGGGGCTTGGGTCGATACGCTGGCTGGAAGGGGCACGCGAAGGCTTAGGCGATCGCCCTCTACGTCGAAACTGGCCGGCGCGGCCAGCGGCCGGGGCAGCGCCTGGCGCCAACTGGCGAAGCGGCCTGCAATGTCAGGCGTCTGGTGACCGTCACCAACGTGCAAGGTTGTGTTCAGCGAGGCGCGCTCAGGGACGCAGGCGTCATACCGACAGGCTAGATATTGCATATCCACACGGATCGGCAATGCGGTCCCGTCTGGCAAATCGTCGTCGAGGGTCAAGTCTACGAGCAGCGCGTAGGGGTGCTCGTATACATGGTTCATCAAACCTTCGATCAACAGTGTTTGCGGCAACGGATACGCTGGGTCGCTAACCGTTACACCGTCCGGCAGATGCCAGGTGAACTTGGCCGGAAGGCCGACATCGCCTGGTTGCTTCCAGTAGCCATGCCATTCGCCCTGAGGCTCCATGAGGATCGCCAATGTCGTGGTCGATCCAGATGAAGGCGCGTCGGTTGAAGCGATCAGCGACGAGGCGATCAACACCTCGTCAGGACCAGGCATCTCGGCTGCGACGCCAGGCAGGCTGATTGCGCACAGGCAAAAGCAGAGCAGGAGCCTTTTTAGCGAGAGCAGTGGCATGCGGTTCCTGAGGAAGATGTCGAGTAGATAAAGAAGAGGAGGCGTCGTCATGGCGCCTCCTCCCGGAGCCACGGGGCGAAACAGGTCAACGTAGCGCCTTGACGGCCGCTTTGAGATTGCCGTCCTGCGGTTTGATGATAGTGGCGACACGGCCTTGCGCATTCAGGAGCACCACCGTCGGAATGTCCCGAATATCGAAGGCGCGGAACAGCTCGTCTTGCTCGTCGAGCGCTAGCGGCAGGGTGGTGGGCGTGGTGTTCTTGTAGTCTTGCAGATCGCTGGCTGAAACCCACAAGCCTGAGGAAACGCCCAGCCACTCGATATCGCTTTGGCCCATCAAGCTATCCACATCCTTGCGTACGCGTAGGCAGGCCTGGGAGGTCTCGGGGCGGCTTTTCTCGAGATAGGATTCGCACCACGGCGCGAAGAACACCAGGGCGCGCGGCTTATCGGCCTTGCCGAGCTGCACCTGATCGCCGTCCAACGTCTCGATGTTCAGGTCGGTTACGGTGTCGCCGACGGCGAACTGAGGCGTCTCGGGGGCTGCGTTGGCCTGCGAGCGACTGGCGGACGCCGTTTGCTCTGATACGGCACGCTCCAGCGCGGCATGCAGCGCCTGGTCATCAAGGTGACCGATATGGGATATCCGCCCATCTCGGCCGATTACTACGTGTTGAGGTGTGACCCGTAGGTTGAGGTCCGCCGCAAGGCTGCCGTCATCGATCACGATCGGCATGGTCAACTGATGCTCCTTGCGGTATGCGCGGATCGAATCAATGTCGTCGCTGAATCCGGTGTTTACCGCAATGACCTGCACCTTGTCGCCCATCGTCTGTTGCAGCTGCTCGAAGCCGGGCATCTGCTGGCGGCAGGGCACGCACCAGGTGGCCCAGAACTTCAGGTAAACCGGCTTTTTCCCGTACAGCTCAGCCAGATCGATCTTTTTTCCATCGATGGTTTCCAGCACGGCAACCGGCCCAGGCTGTCCGATCAGCGAAGCGCCGGCAGTACGTGCCCGCCGCTCACCTTCATCGTCCAGACTGTCATCGGCGTGAGCCAGGTGGAGTGCGCTACCGAGCACGAGCAGGGCCGCGAATTGCTTGATGAATGAGAGGAGAGACGGTGATGGCAAGGGGGAGCTCCTTGGCCCGGATGGGCATGAATGGGTCGTGCTAGCGCTGCATCATATGGGTTAAAGGTGCAATAAAAAGGCCCATGAATAGCAAATCCGACTGTACCATCGGTGCGCCTGATGTTGATTTCTCCTGTTCATCAATGCCGGTGAAGGCTGCATGAAAGATTTGCGTATTGAACTCAACCGCGAGGCGGGGCTTTCTCTGGTTGAGCAAATCGTTGGAGCCATCGGCAGATCGATCGGTGAGGGGCATCTGTATGCGGGTGCCCGCTTGCCGTCCTGGCGGGACCTCAGCGTTCAGCTGGGCGTTGCTCGCGGCACCGTGCGGGCGGCTTATGAACGACTGATCGACGAACAGCTGATCGTCTCCCGTGGCGCTGCGGGTACTTTTGTCGCGCAGCCGTTGCCTGCGCCCCGACCGACAGACCCCAGCAGTCTGCGCTCGCCATTGCCGGACTTCTACCAGCATCCATTCAGCAATTCACCCATGGTGTTTCAAGCGGGTATTCCCGCGCAGGACGTTTTTCCCTACAAGGTGTGGTCACGCATCGCCGCGGGCGCGGCCCGCCAGGCCGCAATGGCACCGGTAAGCTACCCGGACCCTCGCGGAGAGCCCGGTTTGCGGACCGAGATCGCCGCCTATCTTGCAGTGGCGCGAGGCGTCATCTGTGCGCCAGAGCAGATCGTCATCACCTCGGGCTACTCTGGCGGCCTGGGGCTGATCCTGCATGCGCTCGGTTTGCGGGGAAAGACGGCGTGGATGGAAGAGCCCGGCTATCCAATGACACGAACGGCGCTTTCCATGGCGGGTATCGAATCGATACCGGTCAATGTTGACGAACATGGGCTGGACGTCGAAGAAGGTATCCGGTGTGCGCCGAATGCGGCGTTGGCGGTCGTCACTGCGGGACAGCAGGCACCTCTGGGAGTGACGTTGTCACTGTCGCGGCGCCTTCGCCTTCTGGAGTGGGCGGATGAGAACGGCAGTTGGATCATCGAAGATGACTACCTGAGCGAGCTTCAGCTTGCCGGTCGGGCCGCTCCAGCGCTTGCCTCTCAGGATCGTTCAGGCCGGGTCATTCACATCGGCACTTTCAGCAAGACGATCAATCCTGGCCTGCGTCTTGGATTTGTCGTAACGCCAACATCCTTGGCAAACCGGGTCGCGGATACAGCGGCTGCGCTGGCACCCGCTGCGTCGATCGCCAGCCAATGGGCGCTCGCAGAGTTCATGCGCAAGGGTCACTACCTGCGCCACCTGCGCAGGATGAAGCGCACCTATAACGCCCGGTTGGTTGCTTTACAGCGTGCCTTGAGCGTTCCAGCCACGACCGAGGCGATGGCGGGGCTGGCGTTGCTGCTGCATCTGCCTCAAGGCACCGACGACGTTGCCATCAGCCAGCAGGCATTGGCATTCGGGCTTGCACCCTTACCGTTATCCATCTGGTATGCCGACGCCGCGCAGGCCCGAAGCGGCTTGCTGCTGGGCGTCACCAACGTTCCAGATGAAGGCATCGAGGATTGCTGCAGGCGTCTGGTTCAGCTCACTGAAGCGCTTATATAGGAACGGAAAAAGCCATACCGTAGCGCGCTCGACCTGTACGACCTGCTCCAATGACGGACCGTGCCGGCCCATCGGCAACGAAGGCGAAAAGCAGGTTCGTAGCTAAAAAGTCTCCATGGCTTTGCTGATCGCTTCGATGCCTAAGCGTCTGTTTCAGCGGCCTCGCGGTATCGCTCGTACCCAGAGACTGGAAAAGTTGAACTTGCATTGCACGGACCCCAGCGAGCCTGCTCTATCCGCCGTGACATGGCCGCCAGCAGCGCGATGGCTTTCGCGGCGCTAGAATCGGCTCTCCCTCATTCCAGGAGCCAAACCATGTCCGAACTGCCTTCCATTGCCTTCGCCGGCATCGGCCTGATGGGCCTGCGCATGTGCCGCCGGCTAATTGCCGCGGGCTATCCGCTGACGGTATGGAACCGCTCGCCGGAAAAATGCGTGCCTCTCGTCGAGATCGGCGCGCGGCAGGTGAATAGCCCCGCCGAGCTTTGCGCCGCAGCCGATACCGTCCTGCTGTGCCTGGCCGATACCGCGGTGGTGCGCGAAGTGGTGTTCGGCAGTGATGGCATCATCGAGGGCGCGCGGGCGGGGCAGGTGCTGGTAGAGCATTCTAGTCTGGAGCCAGCCGCCACCCGCGCCATGGCCGCCGAGCTCGAGTCACGCAGCGGCATGCGCTGGGTCGATGCGCCGGTGTCCGGTGGTACGGCGGGTGCGGAGGCAGGCAGCCTGGCGATCATGGCCGGCGGGCGCGGCGAAGACGTGGAGCGGGTCCGTCCGGTCCTGATGCAGCTGGGCCAGCGCCTGACGCACATGGGCGAGATCGGCGCGGGGCAGGTGACCAAAGCCTGCAACCAGATGATCGTGGCTTGCAATGCGCTGGTGATTGCCGAAGTCGTGGCGTTAGCCGAGCGTTCCGGGGTCGATGCCAGCCTGATCGCACCGGCGCTGGCCGGCGGTTTCGCCGACTCCAAGCCACTGCAGATTCTTGCGCCGCAGATGGCCGCCAGCGAGTTCGAGCCGGTCAAATGGCATGTTCGTACCTTGCTCAAGGATCTCGATACCGCCGTGCAGCTATCCCGCGAGGAAGGCAGCGCCACGCCGATGACCGGGCTAGCCGCGCAGCTGATGCGCCTGCATGGCAGTCAAGGTCATCTCGAGCAAGACCCGGCCACGTTGGTGGCCATGTACCGGGAGCAGGACCAATGAAGATTGCCGCCAACCTGTCCATGCTGTTCTGCGAACTTCCTCTGGCAGAGCGCGTCATGGCGGCTCGGATTGCTGGCTTCGATGGCGTGGAAATACAGTTTCCCTATGAACTTCCGGCGATCCGCCTCAAGGAATTACTCGAGCGCGCCGGTTTGCCGCTGGTGCTGATCAACCTGCCAGCGGGAGATTTCGCGCAGGGCGGCCCCGGCCTGGCGGCGGTACCGGCGCGCCAGGCCGAGTTCGACGCCGCGCTGCAGGAGGCGCTTGCCTACGCGGCCATGACCCAGCCAAGTTGCGTCAACGTGCTGCCAGGTCGGCTGGCCGATGGCGTCGATCGCGACGAGGCGCTGGACACCTTGGTCGGCAATTTGCGCAAGAGTGCTGAAGCCTTTGCATTGCTCGGTATCCGGGTCGTGTGCGAGGCGATCAATCCGCTGGATATGCCGGGCTTTCTGATCAACACACCCGAGCATCTGAGCGCGTTGCTGGAGCGCGTCGATCATCCAAATTGCCAGGCTCAGCTGGACCTGTATCACATGGCGCGGCAGGAGCTGGACATCGCCGCCGGCATTCATCTTTTGGGGTCGCGCATCGGACACGTGCAATTCGCCGACTGTCCCGGTCGCGGCGCACCCGGCACCGGCGCGCTGGCGTTCGAGCCACTGATTTCGACATTGCAGGCGGTGGGCTACAGCGGCTGGCTGGCGGCAGAGTATCGGCCCAACGGTCAGGACACCGCAGCGAGCCTGGGTTGGCTGGCGGAATGGCAGCAGCGCTGAGGTCGCCGCATTGTCCGGCATAAGCGGAAATGATGGTGACAGACAGACGCGCAATAGAACTCTAGAGTCAGCGACGAAAATCGGTCGGGGAAACGACCGGTGTATAACAATAAATCGAGAGCGACGTCATGCAGCCATCCACCCAAGCCGCGAACGCCTGGCGCGTCCTGTTCCTGCTATTTCTGGCCAATCTGTTCAATTTCTTCGATCGCACCATTCCGGCGATCATCGCTGAGCCGATCCGCTTGGAGTGGAATCTCAACGACTTCCAGCTGGGCCTGGTTGGCACCGCGTTCACCATCATCTATGCAATCGCCGGGGTGCCGCTGGGGCGAATGGCCGATACCGGCTCGCGCCGCAAGATCATGGGCTGGGGCCTGACCGCTTGGAGCGGGCTGACGGCAGTCAATGGCTTCGCCTGGAACTTCTGGAGCTTTCTGCTGGTGCGCATGGGCATCGGCATCGGCGAGGCCAGTTATGCACCAGCGGCCAATTCACTGATCGGCGATCTGTTCCCAGCGCACAAGCGTGCTCGGGCGATGGGCATTTTCATGTTGGGTCTGCCGCTCGGTCTGTTGCTGGCGTTCTTCACCATCGGGTCGATGGTCGAGCATTTTGGCAGCTGGCGCGCGCCGTTCTTCATCGCGGCGGTTCCAGGATTGGTGCTGGCGTTGTTCATTTTCTTCGTCAAGGAGCCCCAGCGCGGCGCGGCGGAGACGGTAAAGGTCTCTCAGGAGCCCGTGCAGCAGCCGGTGCGCAAGGTGCTGGCGATTCGCACCTTCTGGTGGCTGGTGCTGGCCGGGCTGGCGTTCAACTTCGCGACTTATGCCTGCAACGCGTTCATGGTGCCGCTGCTGATGCGCTATCACGGCGTGCCGCTGGTCGAGGCCTCGGTGGCCACCGGCGTGATCGTCGGGCTCACCGGCCTGATCGGGTTGACCTTCGGCGGCTGGGTTGCTGACAAGATCCATCAGCGTTTCGCCCGCGGCCGGCTGATTTTCGCCGCGGCGAGCATGGTCATCGCCACGGCCGCCACCGGTTATGCGTTGTTGGCAGGGCGCATCGAAGTCGGTGTGTTCGTCGCGGTGTTCAGCATCGGCTGGCTGTTCTCCTACAACTTCTATACCTGCGTCTACACGGCGATTCAGGATGTGGTCGAGCCGCGCCTGCGCGCTACCGCCATGGCGTTGTTCTTCGCCGGCCTGTATCTGCTCGGCGGCGGCATGGGCACCGTGGTGGTGGGGCTGCTGTCGGATCACTTTGCCGAGTCGGCGATGCTCGCGGCCGGTGCCGCCGAAATGACCGAGGCCTTCCGCGCCGAGGGTCTGCACGGGGCGATGTATCTGATCCCGGCGTCCCTGTTGCTGACCATGGTCTTCCTGTTCCAAGCCTCGCGGACCTTTTGCCACGATTCGCAGCGTATGACCGATGGCATGAGCCTATCTGCCAGCGAGGCCGAGGCCGCACTGGCCTGAGTCATTCCAATGCCCGCTACGCGCCGGCCAGGCGTTGCTGCGGGCACTCGGTATCTCTGATTCAGGCAGGCGACGATTGGCCAGCATTTGCCGGCAGGGTCGCATAAACTGCGCGGCCGTTTTTGGCAGTCCGGACCGCACATGCACACTCCGTCACCCGCCCGCGCCTGCGGCATCGATTTCGGTACCTCCAATTCCACCGTTGGCTGGTGGCGTCCCGCCAGCGAACCGCTGCTGGTCCTCGAGGATCAGCAGCACACCCTGCCTTCAGTCGTCTTCTTCAACATCGAAGAGCGCCGCCCGGTGTACGGGCGTTTGGCTCTCGCCGAGTATCTGGAAGGCTACGAGGGGCGGTTGATGCGCTCGCTCAAAAGTCTGCTGGGCTCCAAGCTGCTGAAGAGCGAGACCACGGTGCTGGGCAGCGCCATGCCATTCAAGGACATCCTCGGGCTGTTTCTCGGCACGTTGAAGCAGCGCGCGGAAGAACAGGCCTCGCGCTCGTTCGAAGAAGTGGTGCTGGGCCGTCCGGTGTTCTTCGTCGACGATGATCCACAGGCGGACAAGGAAGCGGCCGACACCCTCGCCGCGGCGGCCAGAAAGATCGGTTTCAAGGACGTCTCGTTCCAATACGAACCCATCGCGGCTGCCTTCGATTACGAGTCGCGCATCGAACGGGAAGAGCGCGTGCTGATCGTCGATATCGGCGGCGGTACTTCGGATTTCTCGCTGGTACGCCTGTCGCCGGAGCGCCGCCGGATCGACGACCGCCAGGAGGACATCCTTGCTACCTCGGGCGTCCACATCGGCGGCACCGACTTCGACAAACAGCTCAGCCTGCAAGGCGTGATGCCGCTGTTCGGCTATGGCAGCCGGATGAAGAGCGATGCGCCGATGCCCACCAGCACGCACCTCAACCTCGCCACCTGGCACACCATCAACGCGGTCTACGCGCCGGCTTCGCTGCGGGCGCTACAGAGCATGCGTTACGACATCGTCGACCCCACCGGAATCGACCGCTTGTTCAGCCTCATCGAGCAACGCGCCGGGCACTGGCTGGCGATACAGGTGGAGCAGGGCAAGATCGAGTTGACCGAGCAGGACCGTCATCTGATCGATTTCGCGCGTATCGAGGCCGGGCTGCAAGCGAACCTGAGCCGCGAAAGTTTCGAAACGGCCATCGAACCGTTGCTCGAACGAATCCGCGTCAACGTCAGTCAATTGCTGGCAAGTGCCGGGCTCAAGTATGAGGACATCGATACGGTGTTCTTCACCGGTGGCTCCAGCGCGATCCCGGCATTGCGCCAGCGTGTTGCAGCGCTGCTGCCGCAGGCGCGCCACGTCGAAGGCAACCGATTCGGCAGCATCGGCAGCGGCTTGGCCATCGAAGCGAAGAAACGTTACGGCTGAAAGCCGTTCAGCGCCGGCCAAGAGGCTGATGGCGCGCTGGCGGTATTGTTGGGGCGAGGCGGCTAATTACATTGCGTCGCCACGTCTTGCCACGAAAAGGGTCAGCCTGGAATCAGGCGGCCTGGCTGTTCACTTCATGAATCTTCAACATTTTTTCCAGCTCGGTGCGGATGAACGCATCCTCGCAGCCCGGCAGGTATTCGCGCAGCTTGCGGATGACCCAGAACTGGCCCTTGTCGACGAAGGGCAGACGCTCGTCCAGTGACTCGATGGCCATGGCCTTGTCATAGAACGCACCGGTTTCACGGTTCGGTTCGATGCCCAGATGAGTAAGGCAATTGAGCACCAGTTTGCAGCTGTCGATCTCGCCTTGGCGAATCTGTTCCAGCAATTTCCGTTGTGCCGGATCGCTGCATTGCTGCAGGCTTTCTCCCGCAACCTTGGCGCCGGCGCGCTCGGCACTCAGCAGATCCTGCAGCAGCTTCGCTTCGCCTTCGGCTGTGTTGAGGTCGTTCTGTTCGTTCATTGGCTGGATATCCTGTTGCAGCGATGACAGCGCACGGAAATGACCATGCGCCTGGGTCCATCAGGTGCGGATGCGACGGGGCATTACAGCTTTTTCGCGGAAACGATCTTCACCGGCGTCAGCGGGACGTTCTGCATCATGCTGCGGTTGCCGGTCGGTACCTGGGCAATTTGGTCGACCACGTCCATGCCGCGGACCACTTTGCCGAACACCGCATAGCCAAAGTCGCGTCCGCCGTGGTCGAGGAAGTCATTGTCGCGATGATTGATGAAGAACTGGCTTGTAGCCGAATTGACGTTTTGCGTGCGGGCCATGGCCAGGGTGCCGCGCACGTTATGCAGACCGTTGTCGGCCTCGTTCTTGATCGGCTCCTGGGTCGGTTTCTGGTCGAAATTCTCGGTGAAGCCACCGCCCTGGACCATGAAGCCGGGAATGACGCGATGGAAGACGGTGCCGTCGTAGAAGCCGCTGTCCACGTAGCTGAGGAAATTCTTGACGCTGATCGGGGCTTTTTCAGCCTCTAGCTCGATTTCAATTTCGCCCATGCTGGTATTGAGCAGCACATGCGGATTTTCCGCGGCGAGCAGGTTGCCGGCCAGCAGCAATGAACAGGCGGCGAGTACGAGTCGTTTCATGAATGTGATCCTGGTTTGGGTGGAAGCCTGGGTCAGCTCGCCGATCCAGGCTGTTGGAAATACTGCGCTCGGCTATGCGGCGTTAAACATGCCTCAACCTTCGCTCGCTACGTTTTACACGGCTTGAATAGCAGACGGCGATAGCGAATCGTACGTCTTGATCAGGTCGATGAGAATCTGTGTCGCCGGGCCGAGCGGCTTGTTCGGGTTAGTGTAGAGATAGAACAGCGGGCGGCGAATGCTCCCTTGGACTAATGGCAGCGGCTTGAGCACGCCTTCTGCCAGCTCGCGGCCGATCATGTGCCGCGGTAGCCAGGCGAAGCCGAGCCCACTGCTGACGAAGCCGACCGAGGTGGCCAGGCTGCCCACGGTCCAGCGCTGCTCGGCGCCCAGCCAGCCGGCGTCTCGCGGCTGACGCTGGCCGGAGTCGCGCACCACCACCTGCATCTGGTTCTGTAGATCTTGCACGCTGAGCTTGCGTTGCAGCTGGTGCAGCGAGTGGTCGGCATGGGCGACGGCAATGAACTCGACGCTACCCAGTTCCGCACCGAGGTAGCCGGTGATGTCCAGACCGGTGATGGCCAGATCGGCGGTGCCATCCTTGAGCACGTCCTCGACGCCGGAAAGTACTTCTTCACGCAGCCGCACCCGGCAGCCGCGACTCTTGGGCATGAACTCGGTCAGCGCGCGAATCAGTTTGGCGTTGGGATAGGCCGCGTCCACCACCAGGCGTACTTCGGCTTCCCAGCCCTGCTCCATGTGGTAGGCCAGGTCTTCCAGCTGGCTGGCCTGAGTCACCAATTGCCGGGAACGGCGCAACAGCACCTCGCCAGCTTCGGTGAGCACCGCCTTGCGACCGTCGATGCGCAACAGCGGCACACCTAGCTGTTCCTGCATGCGCGCGACCGTATAGCTGACCGATGATTGCGAGCGGTGCAGTATTTCTGCCGCTTGGGCAAAACCGCCATGGTCGATCACCGCCTGCAGGGTTCGCCATTGATCGAGGGTCACGCGGGGCACTTTCATTCCATTGTTTTCCTGTTGCGTCTGTCTGGTACGCTGGCATCCGCCTTCACGAGGAGCCCGCACAAAAATGAAAAGAATCTGCTTCGCTGCGCTCGCCATCATCCCACTGAGCGCCCTGGCCGTCAGCTACCCGGTGGAACTGGAACAAGAGCTCAACGGCGCCGAAGTGCTGGCCACCACCGAAACCATCGACAGGGACATGGCCGGCCTCCTGCTGCAGAACTTCGGCGAGCGCCCGGTGGCCTGCACCGCCGTGTTCCGCAACGGGCCGGAAGTACCCCGCACCCGCCGTACTACGCTGGCGTCCGGCGAACGCAAACCGCTGACCGCCAAGTTCAAGCGCGATGTGATCCGCCTGCGCGTCAAGCTGACCTGCGAGCCGGAATAATTCGGCCACGACGGTATATCGCGGCGAATCGAGTCACTGCCGCCCAGCCGCCGGAAACACCTGAACCGTTCCGGCAACAGCCTGTTGCGCCGCATAAAGCCGCCTCGCGATAGGCTGGACGGGTTAATCTATGCGACGTTTTTTCGACTTGCCCGAGGTAACACCCTTGTTTGACCAATTCGCCCTGCACGAACGCCTGCTCAAGGCGGTTGCCGAACTCAAATTCGTCGAGCCGACTCCGGTGCAGGTGGCGGCCATTCCCCCCGCGTTGGAAGGGCGCGACCTGCGGGTAACGGCGCAAACCGGCAGCGGCAAGACGGCTGCTTTCGTGCTGCCGATGCTCAATCGGCTGATCGGCGACGCGGTGGTGCGCACCGACGTGCGCGCGCTGATTCTGTTGCCGACCCGCGAGCTGGCGCAGCAGACCCTCAAAGAAGTCGAGCGTTTCTCGCAGTTCACCTTCATCAAGTCGGCAATGATCACGGGCGGCGAGGATTTCAAGGTCCAGGCAGCGATCCTGCGCAAGGTGCCGGACATTCTCATCGGCACGCCCGGGCGGATGATCGAACATCTCAATGCCGGCACGCTGATTCTCAAAGATGTGGAAATCCTCATCCTCGACGAAGCCGACCGCATGCTCGACATGGGCTTCTCCGAAGACGTACAGCGTCTGGTCGGTGAATGCGCCAAACGTCAGCAGACCTTGCTGTTCTCCGCCACCAGCGGCGGCGCCGCATTGCGCGAAATGGCCGCCAACGTGTTGCGTGAGCCGCTGCACCTGCAGCTCAACCGCGTCAGCGAGCTGAACGAAGGCACCCGCCAGCAAATCATCACCGCCGAAAACACCGAGCATAAGGAAAAGCTGGTGCACTGGCTGCTGGCCAACGAAACCTACAAGAAGGCGGTGATCTTCACTAACACCCGCGTGCAGGCCGACCGTCTTTACGGCCGGCTGGTGGCTGAAGGCGTGAAAGCTTTCGTCCTGCACGGCGACAAGGACCAGAAGGACCGCAAGCTGGCCATCGATAGGGTCAAGGAGGGCGGCGTCAAGGTGCTGGTGGCCACCGATGTGGCGGCTCGCGGGCTGGATATCGAAGGCCTGGATCTGGTGATTAACTTCGATATGCCGCGTTCGGGTGATGAATACGTGCATCGCATCGGCCGTACCGGGCGCGCTGGCGCTGAAGGGTTGGCGATCTCGCTGATCTGCCACAACGACTGGAACCTGATGTCGAGCATCGAGCGCTATCTCAAGCAGCGCTTCGAGCATCGCGTGGTCAAGGGTTTGAAGGGCAGCTACATGGGCCCGAAGAACCTCAAAGCTTCGGGTAAGGCGGCCGGTACCAAGAAGAAAAAGGAAGACAAGAAGAAAACCGGCGACAAGAAGGCCAAGCCAAGCTCAAAACCGACGGCCAAGCGGCCAAAGAACGCGAAACCCGAGGCGTCACAGGTCGTCAGTCAGGACGGCATGGCACCGTTGCGTCGCAAGAAGCCCGCCGCAGAATAAACTCGCAAGCCGGGTGGCGCTGCTGCTGCCCGGCTTTCTAGCAGTAACTCAACGCTTTTTGGCCGGTGCGATATCGGCTTCCTTCTCCGCCTCTTCGACGTGCTGCAGGCGCTTGTCATAGGCCTGGCATTCGTCGCCGAGCTGTTCGGCCGTTTGCTTGACTTCCATCTCGCGTAGCTCTTCGTTGATTTCCGCGGCGCGCTTAGGGTCGTTCTCGGTCAGCTGGTTGACCCGTTCGGCAAGCTGCTTCGCCTTTTCGTTGATCTGGTCGGTCGTGCATTCGGCGAGCGCCGGTTGGCTTGCCAACAAGACGGCAACAAACGGAATCATCAAATATTTCATGGTGCGCTCCTTCTAACGGCTTGTTTGGTGGATCGTCGCCAGAGCGCTTTAGTTCAGCCTTTCCCGCTGCGCTGGATGATCGAACCATGCCGCTGCCGATAGGGTCCCTATAGCAAGAGCCGCCATCCCTCAGGCCGTGTGAAAGCGCAGTAGTCTTTCACACGGCCTGATCCTGAAGCGGTGCAACGGGAGAAAAGACATGAGCTACAACTGGGACCTGATGCTGCGCCTGCTGCATGAAGCACAGAAGCCTGGGCATGAGCCCTTTACGCCGCGCCACTACGCCGACGAACATGCCGTTGCCATGGAGGATGCCGGCCAACCCATGCCGAATATGGACTCGCTCAAGGCCGAGGCGCAGAACTACGAGAGCCTGCTATTTGAAGGCGGATTCCTGGCTTCGCGCCCCGAGGAACAAGGCGGTAATGGCGAAAACTTCATCCTGACCGAGCGTGGTGTGCGATTGCTCGGCATGCTCGAAGGCGCAAACGGCGACACAGCGTACCGCCAGCGTCTGGACGAGAAGGGCGAAGCTGCGCTGGTGCCGGAAGTCTTCGACGGGTTGGCGGCGGGCTAAAGCCCAAGGGAAACGCCCCGCTGGAGCGGGGCATCGGGTTCGATGGTTATCGCAGCGGACCGATGGTTCCACAGGATTTGTTAGTCGCATGCTTCTGCAGTACCGGCAGTTGCGGACGCGGCTTGCCGCTTTTCACGTCCAGTGACAGCGCGTAGTCGCCCCACCATGGGCCGGCTGCCCAGTAGGTGCTCGGGATGCAATGCTGGCCGAGGTACTTCAGCAGGTTGTCCGTTGCGGCGATCGCCGAGGGCGAGAAGTCCGGCGAGCCGTGCTCTCCGATATAGCCACGCAATTTGTGCTTGCTCAGCCATTCGACGAACGGCTTGGCCCGAGTGACACCGATCATGGGGTCATAGACCGCGCGCTTGCTCGCATAGGTGCCCGAGTAGTCCTTGTCGAAGTACAGATGGGCTTCATAAACCAGGTTGTTCTTCGGGTCGCGCATCCAAGGGTTGGTGGTCAGCTGGGTGTTGTATGACGGCCAGTGGAATGCGCTCGACCAGCGATCGCCAGCAATGAATATCCAGCGCTTCTGATCGACGCCGCGAATGGCCTGTGCGGCAGCGAGCGCCGCGGCGGGCCATTTGCCGTTGGTGGAGTGCGGTTCGTTCATCAGTCCGTAACCGTACACCGCCGGATGGCTGGCAACCTTCTGCGCAATGCGGTGCCAGCTGTCGGCAAAAGCACTGATCGGAACTTGGTGCGATGCGATCAGCTTGCCGTGGTAACGGTAGTAGTTATGCATGTCCAGAATGACCTGCATGTTGTGCTTCTTCGCATGATCGAGGGTAGCCATTAGGCGGCCGAGCTCGGCGGCGTTGAGTTCGCCGTTGAGCCTTGGCTGAATGCGTTCCCAGCGAAACGGCAGGCGGACGAGCTTCAGGTTACGGTCGGCGTAGCGCTTGAAGTCGGCTTCGCTCGGATAGATGTAGTGGATCTGATAGCGGCCAGGAAGGCCGACATCCGCGCCGAATTCAGCACCGGCGAGATTGATGCCTACCAGATGAATCGGATTCGCTGGCGCCGCGCCGCTGTTTCCGGCCGGTACCGTGTTGTTGCCTGCGCTCGGCTGGCTGAAGCCGGTGCTGCTCACCGAAACCGTTCGCGGATAACCCACGGCTTTGCCATTGATGGGGCCGCCATCGAGCATCACGGTCATGTTGCCGCCGGAATGGTAGACGAGCTTCACGGTACGGATCTGCCCGTCGGCAAATCTGACTTTCGCACCTTTGTGAAACGCCACCTTGTTGGCAGCGCTTCCCTTGACCGAAATCCCGAGCGCGCGCGTATAAACACCATTGACGAAATCGGCACCGTTGAACGCGTTCAGCGCGGTTACCAAGGGTCCGTTGGCGGCCGGTGTGGTGATTGGCGGCGTTACCTCTGGCTTGCTGGGTGTGGTCGGGGCGCTTGGAACGCTGGGCGCCGCTGAGTTGGTCATGGCGAACAGCTTGTTCGGATGGCCAAGTTTGCCACTGAGGGCGCCGCCCGAAAGCATGACGCTCATGTTCTTGCCGGAACTGTATACGGCGGTGATTTTGCGAGTCTGTCCATCGGCCAATTTGACCGATGCGCCGGGCTTGAATGCCGAGCGGTTGGCTGCGCTTGCAGGTAGCGAGAAGCCGGCCGACTTGCGCCATACGCCGTTCAGCCAATCGCTGTTGGTGTAGTTGTTGATGGCGCTGCTGTGGGCCGTGGCGCTAGGCATGGCAGACGTCTGCGGCTGACTGGTTACGGGCTCCGAGCCCGAACCCAGGGCCGCCACGGTCTTCGGATAGCCGGTGGCCGAGGCGTTGAGCGTCCCGCCCGAGAGCATGACGCTCATATGCGCGCCCGAAAAATAAACGACCTTGACGGTACGCACCTGGCCGTCCGCCAGTCTCACCTGCGCGCCTTTCTTGAAGGCCGCCTTGCTGGCAGCCGTCGCGGGAATGGAAAAACCTGCCGACTTGCGCCAAACGCCTTTGTTCCACTCGGGGCTGGTGAAGTTGTTGATCTGCGACGTAGCGATGGTGCGTACGGTGCTCGCCGTTGAGGCGGTCGTGGCAGCGCTTGCATACTGAACGACCGCGGTGAGCCCGATGGTGGTGAACATGGCTACAGCCAGCATTAGCCGTGGCACACCCGAAATTGCTTTAAGGGACATTGCTATCTCCGGTACTTAATACGACAAAAGGCTGCGAAGAGCCTTTTAAAAAGTGCGGAAGCATTCATAGGGTGATGCAACGAACGAAGCACTGACCAACGACGCCACCAACTGCACGCAACGGAATCAAACGGGCGAGTCCGGATTAATTCGTTCTGCGTGGATAGGCTTTATATAGATTGAATTTTAAGAAATGAAGTTCTTTTGGCGCCGTAAAAACGGCCTAAATCGTCAATTTAATTATTTGGTTCTATATAGCCACTATGTAATAGCTTCGTGATAGCTTTTTGGATTCGATATAAGATATTGATTTAAAAAGATAAATTAATTGAGTGTGCAGAGAGAATGCGCGCGGAGAGTAATTTCCGTTTCGTTTGTTTATTAATAAACGGCGGGGAAACTTAACGCTCGCTTTATTGCAGAGTATTTCAGTCGCGCACAAGCCTGGCCTACTGCGCCGTTAAAGCGAAGCGGGGATTCAGGTTCTAGGTACAGGTTTGCAGGCAGGCGACTGGCGAGGTGACATATTGGCGCGGCGGCTCATTTAATAGTCGGCCCGCAGCCGATGCCGACGTGTCGGAATCAGCGCGTCTGTTTCGCGCTATCGACGGTCAGCTCCAGCGCCTTGCGCATATCCAGACGCGCGGAGCGGCCAATGTCCTGATTATCCAGCTGGTAGCTGCGCTCGGACGGCAAGATCGGTGCGGTCAGATCGTCAGCCTCGATAGGCTCGAAATCCTTGTCGCGACCGATGGTGAGGGCGCTGCGACGCAGCAGTTCACGCACCTGCTCCGGCGCAAGCTGCGGGTTGATCGAAAGCATCGCACCGACCACACCGGTGACCATCGGTGTGGCGTAGGAGGTGCCGCAATGTATGTCGCCACGTTTGCCGGCTTCCAGCGTCGCGGCACGGGTGCAGGCCGAGGCGGTGATGTCGACGCGCATGTCGATATTCGAGGACGGCCGCTTGGTGACATATTCCGGGTGTTCCACAGGCACGTCGCGCTTGTCGTCGCGCTGATGTCCACCGACTACCAGTAACTGTTCAGTGATGAACGAGGAGGGGAGGCGGTAATCGTCCTGGCCGGAATGGGCCGAGCCATTGCCGGCTGAGTTCACGACCAGCACATCGGGATGCTCGCGGCGTAACCAGAGGAAAAACTCTTCAAGCAATTCCTCGTAGCCGCTCATGGCGACACCGGAGCGGATCAGCGAATCAATCTCTTCGCCCTCGACATCCTGAGTGCCGACGCGATGAATGCCCCAGCTCCAATTCAGCACCCGCACGCCATCTTCGACCAGGTTCACCGAGGCGGCGACGTTGGCGGTAATGCCGGCATCGGAGTTGCGCTCGACGATCACCTCGAAGCCGGAGCTGGCCGGCTCTAGCGCACTTAGAAAGCCGCTGTCGCCCGGTTCCGTGCTGCGCGCTGCGAGGATGCCAGTGACGGTGGTGCCGTGTTCGGCCGGCGATTTGGCGTCCCTGGCGTAGACGCAAGTACGCGGCTCTTGCGGATCACAGTCGCCGATGTAGTCGGCGAACTCGGGCGAGTCGAAGTCGACGTTGCGTTCGATGATGCCGATACGTACGGGATGCGTCTTGATCGGCGCTTTCTTGGATGGCATGCGGTGTCGGTAATAGTCCACGGCATCGAGAAATCTATTGGCGACCCATTCGCTGTTGCGCGGCTTCTTACCGTGGTCCTGTTCCACTGGCTCCTCGGCACCCGACTCTTCGACCACCACCGCGTCCACGCTCACTTCGTTGCCCAGGCGCAAGATCATGGCGTCGCGCTCGGTCAGGTTCTTGACCGGCAGGCGTAGCTGATAGGTATTGAGCGGTGCGATCACGCCGACCACTTCGGCACCGTATTTCTTCGCCAGGCGGCGCGATTCGTCCGCGCCGTCGTACTTTTCCTCGATGATCAGGCTGATCAGGTTCAGGTACGTGGTCAGCCCGTCCATGTTCTTCGCCACTTCGTCCGGGCCTGCCGCCAGCACGTGACTGCCATTGAGCGTCAGCCAGACCGGATTGCTGCGGCGCTCGCCTTGCTCGAGTAGGAGCGGCCCGCTTTTATGGTCGGTCTTGCTTAGCGTCAGGCGCAGGAGACCGTTTTTCTGACTGGTGACCTGGAGCGGCTTGCCGCTCAGCATCAGCTTCACATCGCCGCTGCCGAGCCCTTCGCTGCGTAGACAGAAGGTCAATTGGTCAGTCGTGAAGAGATTGCCGCAACGTTGCAAATCCTCGATTCGCAGCGGGGCGTCGTCAGCCATGGCTGGGCCATGGCCCAGCACGAGCAGCAAACCAGCCAGGCGAATGAAAGGCAGTTTCCTCATTGTCGCCGTTGCAAGTAATGCACGCTGAACAGCTCCCCGGAGTCGGTCCACTGACCGCTGCAGTCGAACCCGGCGCTACTGGCCAGATTCGCGAAAGATTCCAGCGTGTACTTGTAGGAGTTTTCCGTATGCAGGCTTTCGCCGGCATTGAAGTGAAAGCGCTGGCCTTCGATGGTCACGTCCTGCGCCTCGCGGCTGATCAGGTGCATCTCGATGCGCGAATCCTGTTCGTTGAAAAAGGCCTTGTGTGCAAAGCGCGAAGGATCGATATCGCTGTGCAGTTCCTGGCGGATGCGCTGCAACAGATTGAGGTTGAAGGCGGCCGTGACATGAGCGCGATCGTTATAGGCCGCTTCGAGCACGCTACGGTCCTTGACCAGATCGACGCCGATCAACACGCCGCCTCCCGGCGGAAGGATCTCGTGCAGATGGCCGAGCAGCTTGCGCGCCTCCAGCGGCGTGAAATTGCCGATGCTCGAACCAGGGAAAAACACGAGGGGGTGATGGAGGGTGAAGTCGTCCGGCAGCTTCAGTTCGTCGGAGAAATCGGCGCAGGCGGCATGGACCTCCAGCCAGGGATAGTCGGCGGCCAGTCGCTGCGTGCTGGTCAGCAGAAAATCTTCGGAAATGTCGATGCCCAGATAGCTGACCGGACGCAAACCCTCGAGCAGCAGCCGCACCTTGCGGCTGGCGCCGCTGCCCAACTCGATCAGGTCGGTTTGCGGGCCGGCAATTTCGAGAATGTCGTTTGCCGCATCTGCGAGGATTTTCTCCTCGGTGCGGGTCACGTAGTACTCGGGCTGCAGGCAGATCTGCTCGAAGAGCTCCGAGCCGCGCCGGTCGTAGAAGAACTTCGGCGAAATGTGCTTGGGCGACGCAGCGAACCCCGCCAGTGCCTCGTCACGTAAGGAGGTGTCGCGGGTCGGCTGCGTCTGGTCATGGAAATGTACGGCTAGTGCCATTTATAGCTCCCTGGCCAGGCGCAGCCCGGCGAATTGCCAGCGCATGGCGGGCTGAAAAAAGTTGCGGTAGGTGGCGCGAATGTGGGCTTCGGGCGTGGCGCAACAACCGCCGCGCAAGACCATCTGGCCAGACATGAACTTGCCGTTGTACTCGCCCAGGCTGCCTTCCAGCGGGCGGAAGCCGGGGTAGGGTCGGTAGGCGCTCGCGGTCCATTCCCAGACGTCGCCGAAGAGCTGCGCCGGTCCTTCGTGAGGAACACTGGCAGAGACAGGTTGCAGGTAATCGCTGTCCAGGAAATTGCCGCGCAGAGGCTGGTCGGTCGCCGCAACCTCCCACTCGGCTTCGCTCGGCAGCCGGGCGCCCGCCCAGCGCGCATAAGCGTCGGCTTCGTAGAAGCTGATGTGGCAGACCGGTGCCTCCAGATCGAGCGGTTGCAGGCCGCCGAGGGTCATCTCGTGCCAGGCGCCGTCGTCGCGTTGCCAGTACAGCGGCGAGTTCCAGCCGCACTCTTGGATCTGCGCCCAGCCGTCCGACAACCACAGCTCGCTGCGCGCGTAGCCACCGTCGGCAATGAACGACAAATATTCGCGGTTGCTGACCAGGCGATCGGCCAGCTGGAAATCTTCGACGAATTGCCGGTGCCGCGGCATCTCGCAGTCGAAGGCGAAGCCCATGCCGGCGTGACCGATATGGCGCACGCCACCGGCGTAATCGTGCCAACGGATGCGGTCGTTGTGCAGCGCCGGCGCTGGCTTGAGGTCAGTGCGGTAGATCGGATGCAACGGGTTTTGCGCCAGGATGTGCTTGATGTCCATGAGCAGCAGCTCCTGATGCTGCTGCTCATGCTGCAGGCCGAGTTCGACCCGGCGCAGGATTTCAGCAGCATGCTGCTGTGGGGGATTAGCGAGCAGCTCGCCCATGGCGCGGTCGACGAAATGGCGGAAGCGGTAGACATCATCCACGCCAGGCCGGGAGATCAGTCCACGCTGGGTCCTTGGAAACGGCGTGCTATGGGTTTCGTAATAGGAGTTGAACAGATGGTCATAGGCCGCATCGAGCGGCTTGTAGCCAGCGAGGTAGGGCTTGAGCAGAAACGCTTCGAAGAACCAGCTGACGTGCGCCAAATGCCATTTCGGCGGGCTGACGTCGGGCATGCTCTGGACGACGTAATCCTCGACCTGCAGCGGTGCGCAGATCGCTTCGCTGGTCGCACGCACCTGTCGGAAGCGCTGCAGCAGATAATCCAGTTCGGCGAGCGCCGGTTGCTGTTTTGGCTGTTCTGCCAGGTTGCCCATGGGCGTCCCCCTTGTTCGATAGCCGAATGTTCGGTGCCAGGAACGGCCGAAAACCGCCTCTATAACGACCCGAAGCGAGGCGCAAAAGTTTCTGCCGAGCGCGGCAGCGCTCCTTTGCATGGGCTCGCTCAGCCTTTGGTGAAAGCAGCACGGGCGGGTTTGCGAAAGGCGTCGCTCGGCCCGACCCATCTTACAAACCGCCGACCAGGTTATTTGCTGTCGATCGGCGGAGTCGGGCGGATGAGTATTTCATTGACATCCACATGCGCCGGCTGCGACAGCGCGTAGATCACCGCCCGGCCAATGTCCTCAGGCTGCATGGCATAAGCGGGAGGCTTGTCGAACAGCGGCGTGTCGACCATGCCGGGCTCGATCAGCGTGACCCGCACGCCGGTGCCGCGTAGCTCTTCGCGCACGCTCAAGCCCATGCCGGTCACCGCCCATTTGCTGGCGCTGTACATCGAACCGGGGATCACGAAGCGGCCGGCAGCGGAGCCGGTCAAGAGCAGATGACCACGACTGGCTTTGAGCGCCTCGATACTGCAGCGCAGCGTCACGCCGACGCCATACACGTTGGTCAGCAACATCTCGCGCCAGACCTCCGGATCAGCGCCGCTGAAGCCCCCTTCGCTTCCGGGTATACCGGCATTGGCGTACACCGCATCGAGCTGGCCGAAATGCGCAAGGACCTGTTGAACCATCGCCTGTTGCTCTGCGTACTCCTTGACGTCACAACGGATCGCCAAAGCGTGCGCGGGCCCGCCGAGGTCTTTCACCAGCTGCGTCAGCTTGTGCACCGATCGTGCGGCCAGCGCGACGCGATAGCCGGCCTCGACCGCGAGCCGGGCGGTGGCGGCGCCGATTCCGGACGAGGCGCCGGTGATCAGTAGAACTGGATCGGTCATGATCGTCCCTCGTTCGGTCGCTGATGGAGCATCAATAGTTCGGCGGGGTTTCCGGGATTCCGGTGTCGTCGGTAATGGCGGGCATGGTCCAGGGCTCAAGCCGCTGATCTTTCTCCTCGACGTCCAGACGCGCCTGCTCGATCACGCCACCGAGGCGCTGCGGGCTGATGTATTCCTCGCGCGATACGCTGGGCACCTGCAACATCTCTGCGCCGCTGCCCGACATGACGGTAAAGCCGAAGCTGTCGTCGTCCGGGTTGGCGCTGGTGACGCAGCCGCACGGCAGAAAGGCTTCGGTGACGAGTTGCATTGCCTCGTCGAGGTTCAATGGTTGGTTGCGCATGGCGTTCTCCATCGTCGGGCTGTCTGAAGTGGACCACCGAGGCGGGCGGCCGTTTCCTTGCAGGCGACGGATTGCGCTCTCGCCCTTGTCGCCGAGCCGTAGCGGCAGCATATTCAGGCGTATGAAACCAACTTCTGTTCACGATGCGCTGGCCGCTTTCCATCCGGCGGTAGCTGACTGGTTCAGCCGCAGCTTTCCGGCGCCGACTCCGGCCCAGGCGCGCGCCTGGCCTTTGATCCGTTCCGGTCAGTCGACACTGGTGGCGGCGCCCACGGGCTCGGGCAAGACGCTGACAGCCTTTCTCGCCGCGATCGATCAGCTTGTGCAGCAGGGCCTTGCCGAGGGTGGCCTGGCGGACGAAACCTCGATCGTCTACGTCTCGCCGCTCAAGGCGTTGTCGAACGATATCCATGTCAATCTGGAGCAGCCGCTGGAAGGCATTCGCGCCGAGCTGCAGCGCCTCGGCCTTCCTGCGCTGGAGATTCGTACGGCGGTGCGTACCGGCGATACGCCGCAGGCCGAACGCGCGGCGATGCGCAAGCGGGTGCCGCACATTCTGGTGACGACGCCGGAGTCGCTTTACGTATTACTCGGATCGGAATCCGGCCGGCAGATGCTCACCGGCGTGCGCAGCGTGATCGTCGACGAGATCCATGCCATCGCGGGCAACAAGCGCGGCAGTCATCTGGCCTTGTCGCTCGAACGGTTGGAATCACTCTGCGCACGGCCGCTGGTGCGGGTTGGGCTATCCGCAACGCAGAAACCCATCGAGGCGGTTGCGCAGTTTCTGGTCGGCGGGCCGGATCGCAGTTGCGCGGTGGTGGATATCGGTCATGGCCGCGCCCGCGACCTTGCGCTCGAGGTGCCGCCGGTTCCGCTGGAAGCGGTGATGAGCAACGACGTCTGGGAGCTGGTCTACGACCGGTTGGCAGCCTTGGCCGGCGAGCACCGGACCACGCTGGTGTTCGTCAATACGCGGCGCATGGCCGAGCGCGCCGCGCGACATCTAAGCGAACGCCTCGGTAACAGCGTGGTGGCAGCCCATCATGGGAGCCTCGCTCGCGAGCAGCGACTGGATGCCGAGCAACGGCTCAAGCGCGGCGATCTGCGCGTGCTGGTGGCTACCGCCTCGCTGGAATTGGGCATTGATATCGGTGATGTGGAACTGGTCTGCCAGTTGGGTTCGCCGCGCTCGATCTCGGCTTTTCTGCAACGCGTCGGCCGTGCCGGACATCAGGTCGGGGGCGTATCCAAGGGGCGGCTGTTTCCCAGCTCGCGCGATGACCTGATCGAATGTGCGGCGCTGCTCGACAGCGTCCGCCGCGGCGAGCTGGATACCTTGGTGATCCCGTCGGCACCGCTGGATGTGCTGGCGCAGCAGATCGTCGCCGAGGTGTCTTGCCGCGAGTGGCAGGAGGATGCGCTATTCACGCTGATCCGCCGGGCCATGCCTTATGCGGCGCTCGGCGAGCAGCAGTATCAGGCGCTCCTGGCGATGCTCGCCGAGGGCTACACCACTCGCCACGGTGCACGAGGGGCCTATTTGCACCGCGATCTGGTCAATCGCAGCCTTCGTGGTCGGCGTGGCGGCCGCCTGACCGCACTGACCTCCGGCGGCACCATTGCCGACAACGCGGATTACGCCGTGCTGCTCGAACCGCAGGGCTTCAACATCGGCACGGTGAATGAAGACTTTGCGGTCGAAAGCCTGGCTGGTGATGTATTTCAGCTGGGCAACACGTCGTACCGCATCATCAGGATCGAGCCTGGCCGAGTGCGGGTCGAGGATGCCCAAGGGCAACCGCCGAACATCCCGTTCTGGCTCGGCGAAGCGCCTGGGCGCAGCGATGAATTGTCGTTTGCAGTGGCGAGGTTGCGGGAGGAGATCAATAGTCGACTGGCCGCCCCAACCCCTCACCCCAGCCCTCTCACCAAAGGCGAGAGGGAGCCGCCCGAGCTGGATGAATTGGATGTGGCTGAGTCGG
Organism: Stutzerimonas sp.; assembly: GCF_982611455.1. NCBI lineage: Bacteria > Pseudomonadati > Pseudomonadota > Gammaproteobacteria > Pseudomonadales > Pseudomonadaceae > Stutzerimonas > Stutzerimonas sp. The sequence continues at coordinate 369 of NZ_CEXBBO010000006.1, read as the reverse complement.
TAGCTGAATGGGACGAGTCGCGAGCGGGGATCGATAGTCGGCTGGCCGCCCCAACCCCTCACCCCAGCCCTCACCCCAAAGGGGAGAGGGAGCCGTCCGAGTGGGGTGAAGTGGATGTGGCTGAATCGGTAGCTGAATGGGACGGGTCGCGAGCGGGGATTGATAGTCGACTGGCCGCCATAACCCCTCACCCCAGCCGTCTCCCCAAAGGGGAGAGGGAGCCGTCCGAGCTGGGTGAGTCGAATATGGCTGGATTTGCGCCTGTAGCTGCGGTGGAGGAGTCCCCGTCGCGACCGGTGGCCGCAGGCTTGTCCCTGAACCGCCCCGGCTTCCCCGGAGGCTCCAACTCTTGAGAGGATGGAGCCATGA